>JBHCAZ010000046.1:0-31689 GCA_041798765.1 Parabacteroides sp.
GAAATTTTCTATAATATTTTTATAGGTAGCATATTGGTAGATCAATCCGGCACGTCCTCGCCCTTCATGCCAGGTTTTGGAAAGGCTTCCTTTATAAAACTGCACGCGCTCCTGAAAGGAAGAAAGATCCAGATGGTTGGAATGCGGGTCGAAATTCTGATAACTGCCGAGGCTGATCCCCCACCCTTTCTCCAAAGGTGTCGACAAGTTGAGATCAAATGTCTGGCGACCAAACTGGTTCAACGTGTAATTAAGGCGGCCTTCAAAGGTTTCGCCGGCCAGTTTCGACCGGCTTTCGACGCCGTAACTGATAATTCCGTATTTCAACACCATATTTTGAGGAGACATTGTCCCCACCGTTTCATGGCTGACACCACTATGCCAACTTTTATACGGATAAAGCTGAAAATTATAATACGATACGGGTAAACCGTCTTCGTAAATATAGGCATTGAGAGATCCGGGAAGTCCCAGAGAAATAGTCCTCGGCTGAGAAGCTGACGCGGCATTAAGCAGCATATCCCGGTTGGCCCCTTCATTGTTTGTATGTCCGCTCTTTTTTGCCTCCTGTCCGGAAACAACTAACGCTACAGCCAAACAAGCAACAACAAACACGGTCGATCGGTTGATATTCATAATTATATCGTTTCTTAAGTGTGCAATGATTTTTGCATAAAATTAAGTGTAAAGATAGAAACTTTTTATACAAAATCCTACTGAATGCTGTTATTCCTTTTTCATATCGTATATTTGTAACAAAAAAGCAGAAGGAAACTTTTTCCAAAAAAATGCGTATTCGATGTAACAAACGGACAAACATTTGCATCTTACAGGTAAAGGCCATCCAAAGGAGGCGAAAGTTAAGGACTGAATGACGGAAGAACAACTGATAGCAGGTTGTAAGAGTGGGGAAAGGGCGGCTCAAAAAGAGCTGTACAATACGTATTCCCGTAGGATGATGGGAGTCTGTCTGCGATACGTTGCCGACAGAGAGACTGCCCGCGACCTGCTACAGGAAGGCTTCGTAAAAGTTTTTTCGCATATAGCCTCCTTTTACGGATCAGGTTCGTTTGAAGGTTGGATGCGAAAGATTTTTGTAAATTGCGCATTAGAATATCTGAGAAAAGCGGATGTTTTACGCGAAGCGGCAGAATTGAGCGATACGGCAGGAATGAAACTACAGGATCGCACATTCGATCCCTCTTCCGAATGGTCGGCAGCCGAATTGATGCAGTTGATTCACGAACTACCTTCCGGTGCACGGACCGTATTCAACTTGTTTGCGATCGAAGGATATTCGCACCGGGAAATCAGCGAAATGCTGCAAATTTCGGAAAATGCCTCACGCACCCAGCTTGTTCGTGCCAAACAAATCTTGCAACGACGGATCAGCGAAAAGGCAAACAGATAGTATATAGTAACAATGAAAGAAAAGGACAAACACATAGTAGACGAGCTGTTCCGTTCGAAACTCTATGATTTCGAAGCGGATACGACGCATAGTGACTGGGAGGCAATCTCCGGGAAATTACCGGAGAAGGCTGCCGTTGCTCCTTTTCGCCGGATAAGACGCTATTGGGCAGCAGCAGCGGCCATTGTCCTGCTACTCCTAATGGGAGGTATCTACCGGTTCCTACCCGACCGTACAGCCCCGGCCGTAGCCGAATCCATCCAAGAGCCAAACGGTATTGGCATCGATAGGGAACAACAGTCCTCCATCGCCGGACAGTTGCCGGAAGCGGCCTCTTCAATCAGGCAGACGCAACCGGCTGCCCGCCAAACGACAAGCCCGGTAAAAACGACGGACCTGATAGCCAAAGCCGTTATGCCGGCACATCCGGAGAGATCAGCGACAATGCAACCGATAACCGACCGGGTACAACGCGCTGCCGTAAAAGAAGAGACGGCCAACAACGAAACGGATGCTGCCGAAGCTACCGGCGAACCAGTTCGCCCAAAGCAGATGTACGGTTCCGAGAAGAAACTGAAAAAGGAAACCGAAACCCGTACTGTATCGGGATCGCCCAAAGAAAAGAAAATAAAACGCTGGGGATTCGGCATGGGAGGAGGTTCGATCTCGACCGGAACCTCCCAGGTATTGAACACCTACATGCTGAAAAGCGCCCAAGTGAATGGGTATATGGCCAACGAGGCCTTGCTGATGCACTATAACGCACCCTATTTCAACGAGCAGACCCCACGTACAAACATACGGCATAAAGCACCTGTATCTGTCGGGTTAGGCGTTAGTTATGCCCTGACCGACCGCTGGTCGCTCCTATCGGGATTAAATTACACATTCCTCTCCTCCAAATGGGAAAACAACACCATCTACAAAGGCGAAACGACCCAACATCTGCACTTTGTCGGAATACCTCTCTCTCTTTCATATACCATTGCCGAGTGGAAGCGATTCCGTCTATATGCCGCCGCCGGAGTGATGGTCGAAAAAAACATCGCCGGAAGATTGAAAGTGGATATGTTCAAAGGAGACGAACTGCTTTCGACCGAAATCGAATCGATACGTATGCGCGAATGGTCTTGGTCGGTCAACGGGCGGACCGGTATCAGCTACCCGCTGTTGCCCTTCGTGAGCGTTTATGCGGAAACGGGAGCCGATTATTATTTCGACAACGGAAGTTCTATCGAAACCATTCGGTCGGAAAAACCTTTTAATATAAATTTGCAGGCGGGATTCCGTTTCGGTTTCTAACAGACAGAAAAAAAACGAGTATAGTAAAAAATTAAATGATTTGTAAAATGGATAACAAGAAGATTTTGAAGATGGCTGCTTGCGTAGCCGGAGTAATGGTATTGACTTCGTGTCTGAAAGGAGGAGACAACACCCAATCGGGAGGAGCGTTCGGCGTGATTGATATTTTGCCATCCGACATCGTCCCCGTAGCCTATATCGATGATGCGACCCCGATCTATTCTCCCGAATTCAGCAAATATACACCGGGCAAAACGGTGGCATTTTCTTATACAATCAATTACAATGCGCCTGAAAACACTGCCGGTAAAAAATACTTTACGGCAGTCGTACCTAAGGTGGAAGAGGTTCCGCAAGTCTATGCCAGCGCCCAGTTGAGCGACACGACCACCCTCTATAAAAACGAATTTACGATAAGCGGAGCCAAACTGGCCTGGAATATGGTGAAAAACCATGCCTTTGTACAAACCGCTCACCCGGTGCTGGCCAAAACGCAGATCAACCGTTTTGAAATGAGTTTCGATGTCACACGCCCGGATACGATCGACAACCAACGCGTATACGGCCTTGTCATCCGTGCCGTGAAAGAGAGCGGAGCCGGAGCAGAAAGCGAAGGAGGGATTGTTACGGCCTTCAATCTGTCAACATTTTTGGGCCTGACGCTACAACGCGAAAAATCGGAAGGTAACACAGACGTCAAATTCCGGTTCAAATATATCAAAGAATTCAACAAAGATACGACAGCCGCCACATGGGGCGCATCTGACATCATCAGCTATCCGATAGCCATGGCAAAATAACCGGATAACTTGCAGAAACAACCCAAAAGGGGGTGTATCAAAAACCACGTTTTTTGGTATACCCCCTTTTTCGAATCGTTTTTCCGCTATGCCGTAAGATGTTTAAACCGGCAAAGATTGCATACGCCGACTCTTTTTCTTATCTTTGTATACTTTTTCCCTTTGGCGAAAGATTGGCGAAAGAGCGATAAAAAAACTGAAAGAGAATGAAAAAGATTTTTTTTAACAGTATATGGGTCTTCGGACTCTTGGTCTTGGCCTCCTGTTTAGGAGACCCTGCCACAAATGTTACATTATCGAATGCGGCAGGAGTCGTTAAAATCGGTGGCGGAAAACAAGAAAAGGTGATCCATGTAAAAGGCGGCCAGATCATTTCGTCAGACGATTTTCAAAAAGCGGAAGTCGAAGACGGCGAATGTATATTGCTTGACTATTCGATCGATTACGGTGCAGGCGAAAACGCCAATGGAGGTGCACAAAACGGGTATTTGACCGCAACCATTTACACGCAACGAATGACAAAGGTAGACAAATGGAAACTGTCTGCTGCACTGAGCGACACGGTAAGCGTCCAAACGAATGAGCAAACAATCTCCTCGCTGCAGACACGTTGTGCGTTTATCGAGGGAAACCTGTTCTTATTTACACAGATTGCCAATCATACGGAAAACCAGGTCGATAGTTTTTCATTGTCGTTCAATCCGAATCAGGTATCGGGAAGTGAGCGTATTTACGAACTGTACCTACGATCGATCGTAAAAACACAAGAAAACGCAAAAGGATCGGCTATGATTATCCCCGGCGCATTCGATATTCAGGAACTGGTAAAAAAAGCAGGCGGAACCGTTTCGAATCCGCAAGAAATAAAATTCAGGGTGCATTATGTAAGCGGATTTGCCAAAGATTCTACGCAATGTATATGGCAAACTTCGGATATTTTCACCATAAATTCCGCTGAAAAATAGCGGAAACTTTTTTGAGGAAAGGGAAGGACGAAAGAATGTATAAAGAACTGTTTAAATGGGTTATAGCGATCATATCCCAGCCCGGAAAAGCATGGGATATGTTGACGAAAAAGGAGGACAACACGGATGAATTCCTGAACCGTTTCATCTATCCGTTAATCGGATTGGTTACAGCAACGACTTTTGTAGGTGTGCTGTTAACGCAAAAAGAGTTTACGATAGAATTGGCGTTAAAATCTTCCATACGAACGTTGGTTGCCTCTTTCGGAGGATTTTATTTGGGAGCATACCTGCTCAACGAGGTATGGCAAAGCGTGTTCAGCCGAGCAAAAGACATGAAATTATGCCAGCGGTTTGTCGGTTATTCTTCCTCGTTAATGTTCGCATTGAATATTATTTTAACCTTGCTTCCGGAATTTTTCTTCCTTCGTATTTTCGTTTTATATACGTTTTACATCGTCTGGGAAGGAGCGGTTCCTTATATGCAGATCGAAGAGTCTGTACGCCTGAAGTTTACGGCGTTTACCACTTTTATTATCCTGTTGACCCCCTGGTTAATCGGATTCATTATCTCTATATTAATGCCTAATTTAAGCGCATAAAAATGAAAGAAAAGATCAATAATCAGATACTTATTAAAAACAAACGGGCAACGTTCGACTACGAATTGTTGGATACGTTCGTCGCCGGCATCGTCCTGACCGGAACGGAAATCAAATCGATCCGGTTAGGAAAAGCCAGTTTAGTAGATACGTTTTGCATAACTGAAAAGGGAGAATTGTGGGTAAAAAACATGTATATCGCCGAATATTTCTATGGAACCTACAACAACCATTCCGCCCGACGCGACCGAAAACTGCTACTGACCAAAAAAGAAATTCGCAAAATTGAGAGTGCAGCCCGGAACAGCGGTTTTACCATCATCCCTACCCGACTGTTTATCAACGAAAAAGGATTAGCCAAAGTAGCGATTGCCATCGCAAAAGGGAAAAAAGAATATGATAAGCGCGATTCGATCCGCGAACGAGACGACCGGCGGGAAATGGACCGGGCTTTTAAGCATTGACAGAAAGTTATGAATAAAGCGATATTTCAGGATCTCCTAAAAGAACGCATTCTTTTGCTGGACGGAGGAATGGGTACGATGATCCAACGATTCAAACTGACGGAAAAAGCATACAGAGGCACACCGTTTGCCGACTGGAAATCGGATTTAAAAGGAAACAACGACCTGCTCTGTATCACTTGTCCGGAGGTCATCAAGTCGATCCATCGGCAATACTTAGACGCCGGTTCCGATATTTTTACAACCAACACCTTCAATGCCAATGCCATCTCCATGGAAGATTACGGCATGCAGAAGTATGTGCGGGAAATCAATCTCGCAGCCGCGGCATTAGCCCAGGAGGTGGCCGATTCGTTCATGCACGAGCACCCCGACCGGCCGATATTTGTGGCAGGTTCTGTCGGCCCCACCAACAAAACAGCCTCTATGAGTCCGGACGTCAGCGACCCGGCTTATCGGGCGGTAACTTATATGGATCTTTACCGGGCTTACAAGGAACAGATCGAAGCGCTGGTAGACGGAGGGGTGGATATCATCCTGTTTGAAACGACTTTCGACACGCTGAATGTGAAAGCCGGCATAGAGGCTGCCGAGACCGTCTTGGCAGAAAAAGACAAAGACCTCCCGATAATGCTTTCGCTGACCCTTTCGGCACAAGGAGGCAGGACCTTTTCCGGCCAGACCCTACCGGCTTTCCTGGCTTCCATACAACACGCACATATCGTCAGTATCGGCCTGAACTGTTCGTTCGGGGCAGCCGATATGAAACCCTATTTGGCTGAATTGGCGAAAACAGCCCCCTATTATATCAGCGCCTATCCGAATGCCGGCTTACCGAATAGTTTCGGAGTGTATGACGAAACACCGGAAAAAATGGCGATGCATGTCAAACCGTTTATAGATGAAGGATTGATTAATATTTTGGGAGGATGTTGCGGTACAACACCCGACCATATTGCCCTTTTTCCGGACTTGATCAAAGGTAAGCGTCCGCACATCCCCGTCTCCACTCCCGATTGTTTGTGGTTGTCGGGGTTGGAACTATTGGAGGTCAAACCGGAAAACAACTTCGTCAATGTCGGCGAACGATGCAACGTGGCGGGATCCAGAAAGTTCTTGAGGCTCATAAAAGAGGGGAATTACGAAGAGGCGCTAACCATCGCCCGCAAACAGGTGGAAGATGGCGCCCAGATACTTGATATAAACATGGACGACGGTATGTTGGACAGTGTAAAGGAGATGACAACCTTCCTGAACCTGATCGCGTCTGAACCTGAAATATCACGCGTGCCGATTATGATCGACTCTTCGAAATGGGAGGTCATTGAAAAGGGATTGATGTGCATACAGGGGAAAAGTATTGTCAACTCCATTTCGTTGAAAGAGGGAGAAACGCTTTTCCTGCAACATGCAGCCCGTATCAAACAATTGGGCGCAGCAGTTGTTGTGATGGCATTCGACGAAAAAGGCCAAGCGGATACGTTCGAACGGAAAATAGAGGTCTGCACCCGTGCCTACCGTCTCTTGCGCGAGCAGGTCGATTTCGACCCCAATGGAATCATTTTCGACCCCAACGTATTGGCTATTGCGACCGGCATGGAAGAACATAACGGATATGGCCTCGATTTCATCCGTGCCGTCGAATGGATCAAAACGCATCTTCCGGGCGCCAAGGTTAGTGGAGGTGTAAGTAACCTCTCATTCGCTTTCAGAGGAAATAATTATGTCCGGGAAGCCATGCATGCCGTATTTCTCTATCATGCCATTGCAAAAGGAATGGACATGGGGATTGTCAATCCCTCATCGGCTGTCTTATACGAAGACATAGAACCGTCGTTCAGGACATTGTTGGAGGATGTCGTTTTGACCCGGCGTGAAGGAGCGGCAGAAGAACTGATCATCTATGCACAAAATCTCCATGTAACAGCAGACAGCAAAGAAATACATCAACCGGACGCCTGGCGTGAATATACGCTACAGGAACGTTTGGAATATGCCTTAATCAAAGGGATCGGCGAATATTTGGAAACGGACCTGCAGGAGGCGCTGACCGTTTATCGGCGTGCTGTCGATGTAATTGACGGCCCGTTGATGAGCGGCATGAATAAAGTGGGAACCCTCTTCGGCGAAGGAAAAATGTTTCTGCCTCAGGTTGTAAAAACAGCCCGTACCATGAAAAAAGCGGTTGCGATCTTGCAACCGGCCATTGAAGCCGAAAAAGTATCCTCCGGTACGACAAAAGCCGGGAAGGTAATTTTTGCCACCGTAAAAGGCGATGTGCATGATATCGGGAAAAACATCGTTTCGATCGTGCTGGCTTGCAACAATTATGAAGTAATCGACTTGGGTGTGATGGTGCCGGCCGATGTAATAGTGAAAAAGGCTATCGAAGAGAAACCGGACTTAGTCTGCTTATCGGGACTGATTACCCCGTCTTTGGACGAAATGGTGCATGTTACAGAAGAGATGCAAAAAGCAGGTCTTTCTATTCCGATCATGGTAGGAGGTGCCACGACCTCCAAACTACATACGGCTGTAAAAATCGCCCCGCATTATACTTATCCGGTCATTCACGTGTTAGATGCTTCTCAAAACCCGCTGATCGCAGCCAAATTATTGAATACGGATACACGCGAAGCCTACATCGCCCAGTTGAACGAGGAATACGAGGTGTTGAGGACTTCGATGAATCAGAAAAAAACGGCAACAGTATCTCTTTCGGAAGCGCGTGCCAACCCGTATGCCATCGATTGGAAAACATACGAGCCGGTCATTCCGGTGCAACAAGGTGTACAGGCCCTCCCGTATATCCCGATCGAAGAAGTGATTCCTTATATTCATTGGACATTCTTTTTCAGTGCATGGAAACTGAGCGGTCGTTTTTCGGAAATTACCCGGATACATGGTTGTGACGTCTGCCGGGCTTCGTGGCTTGCACAATTTCCGGAATCCGACCGGGCAAAAGCATCCGAAGCCATGCAATTATATAAAGATGCCGTAAAATTATTGGACAAACTGGTAGAGATGAAAGCGGAATATTGTAAAGCTGTCTACGGCTTTTTCCCGGCTAACAGCGATGGAGACAATATCCGGATCGGAACGATGACCACACTCCCGTTATTGCGCCAACAGGCAACGACTGACGACGGAATTTACAAATCGCTGGCCGACTTTATCATGCCCGTTACCGAAGGCAGGACCGACTACATCGGGCTGTTTACGGTCACCGCCGGAGCCGGAGCCGATTATTTGAAAGAGAAATTGGAAAAAGAAGGAGATACCTATCAGGCCATGCTCCTGCAAACACTGACCGATCGCTTGGCAGAAGCCACTGCCGAATATCTGCACGAAAAGGTGCGCAAAGAATTTTGGGGTTATGCCACAGGCGAATCTTTGTCTATAGAGGAGTTGTTCCGGGTGAAATATGTCGGAATACGTCCGGCCGTCGGTTATCCCTCTCTGCCGGATCAGTTGCTGAATAACACCATAGACCAACTATTGGATATGTCGCAGATCGGAGTCCGTCTGACAGAAAACGGCGCCATGTATCCAACAGCTTCAGTCAGTGGCCTGTACATCGCTCATCCGGAATCCCGCTATTTTATGATCGGGACAATTGATGAAGAACAGTTGACGGATTATGCCCGCAGGCGCAATATTTCCGAAAATGTGGCGAAAAAGCTGCTGAGCAAAAATCTATCTTAAATGGAATCTCCTGAGATGCAAAAGCCGAAAAACGGAACGCTGCAATGTTTTCGACAAGATAATAAGGGTTACGGCAAGTAAAATCAGGATGATTCCACTTCCTAATTCGGGAGTAAAAGGCTCGTTGAAAAAAAACACTCCGACCAGTACGGCCGTAATCGGTTCGACAGCCCCCAAGACGGCAGTCAACGTACCTCCTATACTATGTACGGCATATACTAACGCAATATTGGAAATGACGGTCGGCACCGTAGCCAATAAAAGCAGATTCATCCACGACGCGGCATCTGAAATTGTCTGTATCCCCTCTCCTGCACTCGCCTTGAACCCGAATAGGACTGCACTGACAAGGAACACGTAAAAAGTCAGTTTCCGGCCGGTCATGGTCCGGACGCACGATTTATTTACCGTAATGATATACAACGCATAAGAGACTGCCGAAAGCAAGACAATACAGATTCCGGGCAAACTCAGTTGCAAGGCCCCGTCGTGAATAGACAATCGCCCTACCCCGGCTATAGCAAGTGCAATAGCCATCAACGTAATCAGCGACGTTTTCTCCCGAAAAAGCAATCGCATCAGCAACGTCACACCTATAGGATAGGTAAAGTGAAGCGTCGTTGCTATTCCCGCCGGCATGAAAGTGTATCCTCCAAAAAGGAACATTGCCGAAGCCGTATAAAATCCTCCCAACAGCATCAGCACAGGCAGGTCTCTTTTGTCGACGGCAAAGGATTCTTTTTTTACAAGCATCATCCCGCCTAAAATGGCTGACGCAAACAAAAACCGATAAAATAAAATAGAATCGATCAATACCCCTTTTTCCATCAAAGGCAAGGTAAAAAGCGGGATCAACCCGAATGTTGCAGATGTCAGCACACCTAATGCAACCCCTTTCAAATGCGACATCAGATAACCAATAAGCCGGCTGCAACTTCTTCGGCGGTAGCCTCATTTTTGATAGCAGCCAATAATGCCAATGCAAAATCAAAGACCAATCCGGGACCTTTTCCCGTGATCACATGTCCGGATACGACCACCGGGTCGCCCGTAACCTCCGCACCGATCAGTTTCTGTTCAAAACCGGGATAGCACGTTGCTTTACGGCCCTTCAACAGTCCGAGTCCTCCCAAAACCATCGGAGCAGCGCAAATCGCAGCCACGATACGTTCCTCCCGATATTGTTGCAACAATGCCTCTTTGACCGTTTCGGAACTATTCAAATTGGATGCCCCCGGCATTCCTCCCGGCAAAATCAGCGCATCCGCTCCCTGAAGTACCGTTCCGGCCAGCGTCGCATCAGCCGTTACGGAGATCTGATGTGCACCCGTAACGATGAGATTATCCGTTATAGAAACGGTAGTCACTTCAACGCCTCCCCGGCGCAATATATCGATGGTCCCTATGGCCTCTATTTCTTCAAAACCATCTGCCAAGAATACAAACGCTTTTTTCATCTCTCTATCTGTTTTTTTATTTTAATTTATACACATACGTGATCGTTCCGCTCTGGTTATCAGCTCCGTTGATCCGGTTGAATTTTGCCCGTTTCGCCGCATCCAATGCACTCTGTCTCATCGAACGGTTGTCGATATTGGTACCTTTTCCGATATCCGTATGGATCACATTCCCCTGCGGATCGACTGTAATATTGATAACGATACGTCCTTCTTCTTGAATGGTATACGCCGGACGCGGAAGTCCTCCCGCCCCGATCGAACGGCCATTCAGGTTAAACGATCCGTAACCGCCGACTCCTTCGTTCGCGCCATGATCGGAATTTCCAAACGGATTTCCCTGATTTCCGGTTCCGGAATCGGCATCTCCCTGGCTGGTTCCGGCCTGCGTACCCATACCAAAAGCGCCGGATATTTTATTGCTGATATCCTGTTCTTTCTTACGTCGTTCTTCGGCAATCCGTTTTCTTTCAGCCTCTTCCCTGCGGATACGTTCTTTTTCAAGATCCGCTTTCCGTTTTTTCTCCAATTCTTCCTGCCGCTTTTTCTCTTCCTTTCTTTTCGCTTCGCGAATCGATACACTCTCTTCCAAGTCTTGTGTAACCAATTCTTCTTTAAGCGTTTCAGGTTGAGGTTCCGGCACGGGAGGTGGAGGTGTAGTCGTCTCTTGCGGCAACTCCTGTCCCGTATATTTGGGTTCGAAAGAGCCTGCAGCAAGATTAACATTGCCGAAATTGACCAAAATACCGCCATCCTCTTCGGGAACAACGGTTTTCAACACCGTAAAGGCCAGTATAAGCAAAATGATCAAATGAATAGCAACCGATCCGAGAACACCGTATATGTCGTCTTTATTGAATTTCATAGGCTCCGTTCATTTCTCCTTATCTGGACGGTCTGGTGGCAAGCACCATTTTGAATTTATTTTCGTTCGCAATATTCAGTATACGCACAATTTCCTTATAAGGGACTGATTCGTCGGCATACAATGCCACGAACATTTCCGGTTCTTTCGCATAGCTGTCCTGCAAGAATGGGGTGATTTCATCGAAACTCACCTGTTTTTCCCTTTGGTTACCGAATGCCACATAATAATTCAAAGAGGCATCAATGGTGACCCGTGTCAGCGGTTTGGCCGCCGTTTGCTTCTGTGCCTGCGGCAGGGTCACCTTGATCGCATTCGGAATCACTACTGTAGAGGTCACCATAAAGAAAATCAGCAGCAAAAAGATGACATCTGTCATAGAAGCCATGCTGAAACTTTCATTTACTTTGGTTCTTCGTTTTAATGCCATAATTAATTTGCCGGTTCATTTAACAGATCCATAAACTCCATTGTACGTGCTTCCATTTTATTTACAACATTATCTACCTGCGAAACCAGATAGTTATAAGCAAACAACGTAATAATACCTACAACCAGCCCGCCGACGGTCGTCACCAAGGCTTCGTAAATACCTCCCGAAAGCAGGGTTACATCTACATTTGTACCGGCATTTGCCATGTCGAAGAAAGCCCGGACCATACCCGTTACCGTCCCCAAGAAACCCAACATCGGAGCTCCAGCGGCCGTAGTAGCAATGAGCGGAAAACCTTTTTCCAATTTGGCTATTTCCAAATTCCCAACGTTCTCGATGGCCACTAATACGTCGTTCATGGGGCGTCCCAGACGTGAAATACCTTTTTCGATCATACGGGCAGAAGGCGTATTCGTGTTCCGGCACAAAGTTAATGCCGATTCCACCTTCCCCTCGTGAATATAGTCTTTGATACGATTCATAAATGTTTCGTCTTCCTTTCCGGCCCGACGGATCACCATCAGTCGCTGGATAAATATATAGCAAGCCATCAACGACAACAATAATAAGACGACCATGATCCATCCTCCCTTGAAAGCGAGGTCAATTACATTGATTTCAGCTTCGGTCGGAAGCGTTGTGGCTGTTAACTCGGGCATTTGTTCTGCAGTTTGTGCCCCAGCAGCTTGTAAGGAAAGTAAAATACTCATACGTAAAAATATAATAATAAAGAATTAATCAATTTATAACAAAAAACAGCTCCGGGACTTATCCCTGCTGCAAACACTCTCTGTATTTCGCAATGGTTTCTTTCAAACCGAAATAAAGCGCATCGCTGATAAGGGCGTGTCCGATCGAAACCTCTTCCAACCAAGGAATGCAACGGCTGAAATAAGCTAAATTCACCAAACTCAAATCATGTCCGGCATTGACGCCCAACCCCAAATTCCGGGCCGCCTGAGCTGCTGCAATAAAGGGGCCGATCGCCTTTCCGCGATCGATTGCATATTGTGCCGCATAGGGTTCTGTATACAATTCGATCCGGTCTGTACCCGTCTTGGCAGCCAACGTAATATTGTCGATATCCGTATCTATAAAGAGCGAAGTTCGTATGCCGTGGGAAGTAAATGTCTCCACCAGTTCGCCCAACCGGTCGAAATGCGTCTTCACATCCCATCCTGCATTGGAAGTGATGGCATCCGGAGCATCCGGCACAAGAGTTACCTGTGTCGGTTTTATTTTCAAAACAAGGTCGACGAATTTTTCACTCGGATACCCCTCTATATTAAATTCCGTTTTGATCTCCGATTTGATGGCATATACATCACTATACCGTATATGCCGTTCATCAGGGCGCGGATGCACCGTAATCCCCTGTGCCCCGAAAGTTTCACAGTCTAAAGCCACTTGTAACACATTCGGCACATTTCCCCCTCTTGCATTCCGGAGGGTTGCCACTTTATTGATGTTTACGCTTAAATTTGTCATCGTGTATCGTTATATCTTTTTCTTTTCGCTATTTTTGCAGAAAGAAAGCAGGGGCAAATTTAGCAGTATTTGGGGAATTTATAGAATAATGTTAGTAAAAGATTTCATAACAAAAGAGTTGCCGGTGTTAAAAAGGCTTGATTCAGCAGCATATGCCTTAACTTTGATGGAAGATTTCAAGGTCAAGCACCTGCCTCTTTCACAAGGGGGCACTTACATCGGATTGATTTCGGAAAAGGAATTATTGGCCTTACCCGACCTGTCCGTCGAAATCGGCCCATTCATTTTGTCGGCTCCCTGCGTCAGGAGCGACTCCTCTCTACACGAAGCGTTGGCGCTGATCACCCGCTACAGGCTGACGCTGCTTCCGGTGGTCGGGAGCGAAAAATCATATGAAGGCGTGGTCACCCGCGACAGATTAGTCGACATTTTAGCCGATTTATGCAATGCCGATAGCGCCGGCAGCATCATCGTCATCGAATTGGCTCCCCAGGCATATTCGCTGACCGACATCGCCCGGATCATCGAATCCAATAATGCCCACGTGTTGAACCTCCTGTCGTATACAGATAAAGATACAGGACGCATACATCTTATTATCAAAATCGATTTAGAAGACGCATCTCCGGTTTTACGCAGTTTGGAACGGTTCAATTACACCGTCCTTTATTATGCAATGGAAAACGGGGTCGTAGACGACCTGTTGCAACGACGGATAGAAGAACTGGTACGATACATGAACATTTAAAAACATAAAAACAGGTAAAGCAATATGAAAGTTGGAGTTTTCGGCAGTGCACATCAGGTGAACAAACAACTTATCATCAAACGTTTATTCAACAAGCTCCAGGAATTGGAGGCTACCGTCTATGTGCATCGCGACTTTTACGCGTTCTTAACAGACATATTGGATTTCAAACCAGAGATAGACGGCATATTAGACAGCGACACATTCGACTTGGATGTTGCACTGAGTATCGGTGGTGACGGCACCTTTTTACGCACAGCTGCCCGGATCAACAAACAAGATATTCCGATATTGGGTATCAATACCGGACGGCTGGGATTTCTGGCGGATATAAACAATCGGGATATAGAAGAGACGCTCGAAGAGCTGTTCAAGAATTATTATACGGTAGAAGAACGCACTCTCCTGCAACTACACTCGGAGGCCTGCGTTTTTCACAGCTATAATTATGCCTTGAACGAAATAGCCCTACTAAAACGAGACACCTCCTCGATGATAACCATCCACACCTCTTTAGACGACCAGTACCTGACCTCCTATGAGGCAGACGGATTAGTCATTGCGACACCGACCGGTTCGACCGCTTATTCTATGAGCGTGAACGGGCCAATCATCCTACCGCACAGCAAAAACCTCGTATTGAGTCCGGTAGCACCTCATTCGCTGAATGTGCGCCCTTTAGTAATCCCCGATTCATTTAAGATCACATTAGGCGTAGAAAGCCGAAGCCAATCTTTCCTGATCGCCCTCGACGGACGCTCGGAAGTTTTCCCTACCGGCATCCAACTGCAAGTAGCCAAAGCACCCTACACCACCAAAGTAATCAAACGGTATAACCATACTTTTTATCAAACATTACGCGAAAAATTAATGTGGGGAGCCGATGCTCGCATGAAATAAGATTAAAGACATGTTATAAAGCAGGTTTTTAGTTAAACAATACTAAATAGACCGTTTTTTCTTGCATTTTCATGCTCTACAACATAAAAATACCGTATATTTGCATTGTGTTTTTCATGGTATTAGATTTTAAGGTTAACAATGAAGATTGGCTGTCCGTGAGGATAGCCTTTTTTTTGCCCTAACCTAAAAAACGGATATAAGGAGAAACCGGCAGGATAAAAAATATTCGATGATTGTACAATAAAATATTTACGCTCAAGACTTGCTCAATTGAAAATAAAGCTGTTACTTTGCATCCGCTTTACGTAATCTCTGTCGGGACAAGCAGCCCGTTACATTGCGTTTGATCAAGAAATTAAATTAAAAAGCTAACAGACAATGGATTTAATTAAAATTGCAGAAGAGGCGTTCGCCACAAAAAAAGAACTTCCTTCTTTTAAAAGCGGCGACACCATCACTGTCGCTTACCGTATCAAAGAAGGAAACAAAGAACGTATCCAGCAGTACAGAGGCGTTGTGATCCGGATCTCCGGACACGGCGACAAAAAACGTTTTACTGTACGTAAAATGTCGGAAAACGTAGGAGTGGAAAGAATTTTCCCGATCGAATCTCCGTTTATCGAAAACATCGTTGTAAACAAAATCGGTAAAGTACGTCGCGCAAAATTATATTATCTGCGTGCGTTGACCGGTAAGAAAGCCAGAATCAAAGAAAAGAGAGTCTAACCATTCTCTTCTCAGACAAAGGACTTTCCTTACAAAATACCCCCAAAAGCCCTTAAAAAGACTTTTGGGGTTTGTTTTTTCGGTGTATTCCAGACATTCTTTCACAAAAAACACCTTAAACAGGTTGCAGTCTCAAAAGAAAGGAGTACATTTGCAGTTGAAAATAAACAGGATTAGAAATGATCGATAAGATAAATGCCCTACTACAGGAAGTTGAAAACCTGAAAGCAGCGAATGCAGACGAATTAGAAGCATTGCGGATCAAGTATCTCAGCAAAAAAGGAGAAATCTCTGCGCTGATGTATGATTTCCGCAACATCGCTGCCGATCAGAAACGAGAAGTCGGCCAACATCTCAACAAACTGAAAGAGGTCGCTCAAGACAGAATCAACGAACTGAAAGCAAGTTTTGAAAACATGCGGATAGTTGATGAGGATATTGATCTTACCCGTACGGCTTATCCCATTCCTTTAGGAACACGCCATCCGCTTTCCATCGTAAAAAAGGAAATATGCGACATTTTCGGCCGTTTGGGATTCAGCATTGCCGAAGGTCCTGAAATAGAAGACGATTGGCATGTCTTTTCTTCATTGAATTTTGCCGAAGACCATCCTGCCCGCGACATGCAGGATACCTTCTTCGTACAACATAATCCGGATGTTTTATTACGCACACACACCTCTTCCGTCCAGACCCGTGTAATGGAGCAGCAACAACCGCCTATCCGCATCATCTGTCCGGGACGTGTATACCGTAACGAAGCCATCTCCTATCGTGCACATTGTTTCTTCCACCAGGTGGAAGCATTGTATGTAGACAAGAACGTCTCCTTTGCCGATTTGAAACAGGCGTTGCTCTTCTTTGCCAAAGAGATGTTCAGTGCAGACACCAAAATACGTCTGCGCCCCTCCTATTTTCCATTCACCGAACCCTCTGCCGAAATGGATATTTCCTGCAACATATGCGGCGGGAAAGGTTGTCCGTTCTGCAAGGGAACCGGATGGGTCGAAATCTTAGGTTGTGGGATGGTAGATCCGAACGTATTGGAAAACTGCGGAATAGACAGTAAAGTATATTCAGGATATGCTTTAGGAATGGGTATAGAACGCATAACAAACCTAAAATACCAAGTAAAAGACTTGCGCATGTTTTCGGAGAACGATATTCGTTTTCTGAATCAGTTCAAGTCAGCCAATTAGTAGTTGAAAACCTAAAAATCATTTACCAATCCCCGGGCCTGTGAGGGTCCGGGGAAAAACACATCGAGACACAAAATGGTATGATGAAGGTACTGCTACTAATGACAGGAGGAGCAATCGGGACGGTACTCCGCTACGGAACTTCCACGTGGATACAACGTACGATTTTGCACTCCTTCCCTTGGGGGACGTTCTCGGTCAACATCATCGGCTCTTTTTTAATCGGCTTTTGTTGGAGTGTGGCGGAACAATTCAATGTATCCGTCAACGTAAGATTATTTTTATTTACCGGTATATTCGGCGGTTTCACCACATTTTCTTCTTTCACGTTAGAAACCTTGTCGCTTTTCAGAAACGGAGTATATAAATTAGCTTGTCTGAATTTGATTATCAGTAATTTGTTGGGATTATTGGCCGTCTTTGCCGGTTTATATATAGGAAAACAGGTGCTCACATATATAAAATAATGATTTCGATATGCGTAAAGAAGAAAGATATCAAAGTGTACTCGACTGGTTTCAGACACACACGCCTGTAGCCGAAACGGAATTACATTACGAAAATCCGTATCAGTTGCTGGTAGCCGTTATTTTGTCGGCCCAATGCACGGATAAACGGGTCAACATGATTACCCCTGCTCTTTATCGGGACTTTCCCGTGCCGGAAGTGATGGCCGCCTCAACGCCCGAAGTCATTTTCGAGTATATACGGAGCGTATCTTACCCGAATAACAAATCCAAGCATTTGGTAGGCATGGCGAAGATGTTGGTTTCCGATTTTCAGGGAGAAGTACCTTCCGACATCAGCGACCTTCAGAAATTGCCCGGTGTCGGACGGAAAACCGCCAATGTAATCGCCTCTGTTGTCTTTAATCAACCAGCTATGGCTGTAGATACCCATGTCTTCCGGGTCGCCAACCGGATCGGCCTTACCCGAAACAGTAAGACACCATTGGAAACGGAAAAAGAACTTGTCAAACATATTCCCGAAAAGTTGATCCCCATTGCCCATCACTGGTTGATCCTGCATGGTCGATATACATGTACGGCACGAAAACCTAAATGCGATAACTGCGGATTGAAAACGTGGTGCCATTACTTCCAGATTCAACAGGCGACATCCAAGTAATCATGAAATTAGACAAACGGGAAGTCGGGATATCTGCCCTTATAATCGTAACCGTCCTCTTTATTGTAGGCAGTTTTATCTCCCGAATCCAAGAAAAACAGGCAGCCCTGCAAATCGACTTGTACGCTTTAGCAGGGAAAAACAATCATGCACTGCTCACAATTAACCGTCCGGATGAATTCGCCCGCTCCTTTTTGTCTCAACCCTCCCGCTATCAACTGTTTGCTACTTATATTCCGGAAATATTCCTCTCGATTATTTCCGAGAACAGGCTTTCTGCCCCGTTATTGATTGCTTTTCATTCCCACCAAGAGGCCGTCTTATATATGCGGGCTGATAAAAAACAGGGACAAACAATCTTTCAGACGACCATGAGCAGGCAATACGGTCCTTATACGCCTCTGCATCAAGAGAAAAACGGAACAATATTTTATTTTCTCTCCGATTCGGGCAATCGTTTTTTCGGCTATTTCCAACAAGAAGGTATCTGGGTGGCCAGCTACAGTCGAAAATTACTGGAAGAGAGTGCCGAAAGGCTTCGAAAACTGAAAACGGCCGTTTCCGTAGAACCGAAAAACGCCCCCAAACAAAGGAAAAGCAGCCAAGCACCCTTATCCATCGAGATAGAAGCGGAAGCTCTCCGCTTATCCGTCCGGCAGACCGACTCTACCCTGTACAAGATTCCGAATTGCCGGATCATCGCCGACCTGCACTCCGAAAGCGACCGCATCTACTATTTTTCCCAGCTTCCTTATGCAGCCGATGCCGACACGTTATATACGCGTATTGGCGATACCCTCGCACTACGGATCGAACACTTTTTTCCGGAATACCGCATATTCAACCAAACCACAGTCAAAGGCCCTGAAGTGCTATTTTCCGGATACGGAATTATTCAATCCGAAGCCGGCAATTCGATCGTCAAGCCGTCGTAAGCAAAATGGATATGCGAAGGAAGTTCATTTTCAATGACGGCATGCAGGCCGATACTATGCCCCATGTGAATCAGATAAGCCTCTTTCGGGGCGATCCGCTCAATACGTGCCAACGCCTCCTCCAACGTCTCGTGTGCAGGATGGTCTTTTTTTCGCAAAGCCGTAAGAATCAAGACATCCAGGTTTTTCAGTTTGACATATTCCTCCTCCGGAAGCGTTTTCAAATCGGTCAAATAGGCCATTCGACCGATCCGGTAACCTAAAATAGGCAGTCGTCCGTGCATCACCCGTACGGGTTGTACCGGTATTCCGGCCGCTTCAAAAGGTAAAAGGCCGACCCGATGTAAATCCAAATTCGGAACACCCGGATACTTATTTGCTCGAAACACATACGGCATACGTGTTTCAACCGCTTCGACAACATCCGTTTCGGCATAGATATCCAACGCTTTTTCGCGAGAAAACGGGCGCAAGTCATCCAATCCGCCTACATGGTCATAATGTTCATGCGAAATCAACACGGCATCGATCTGCAAAATACCATTTTTTAACATCTGCCAACGGAAATCCGGACCACAATCCAATAACAATTGTTTTCCTCCTGTTTCGACCAGCACAGAAGTTCTCAACCGTCTGTCGCGCGGATCACCACTGGTACAAACGGCACACCGACATCCTATTTCGGGTACTCCCGTAGACGTTCCCGTCCCTAAAAAAGTAATCCGCATCACTCTACATATTTAACTTCCGGTATCAATGTTATGCCGAAACGATCGTTCACAGCCGTCCGGACACTTTCGGCCAATAATGCGATTTCAAATCCTTGCGCCGTTCCTAAATTGACGATAATCAAAGCCTGCTTTTCATAGATCCCTATCGCTCCATGCGTTTTTCCCTTCAATCCGCATTGTTCGATCAGCCAGGCAGCCGGAATCTTGACCTTGTCTTCTCCTGCCGGATAAAAAGGGATTGCAGGATATTGTCGCTGGAGTTTTTCGAACTGTCCTTTCGAAACAATCGGATTCATAAAGAAACTGCCGGCATTGCCCAGCACCTCCGGATCGGGCAGCTTCCGGCGGCGCACTGCGATCACTGTCTCTCGGATGGTCTGCAGGTCGATTTTCGGGCAGGCATTCAATTCTTCCCGCAGATTCCCGTATTCAAGCCTGTATTCCGAAGACTTCCGCAGTCGGAGAGAAACGAAGGTGACGATATAAGGGTCGTGCTGTTCATCTTTAAAATAGCTGTCCCGATAACTATACAGACATTCGGCATTTGTAAAAATCCGCTTTTCGAACGACAGCTGGTTATAGGCCTCCACCGATTCGATCACCTGGCTGATTTCCATGCCATAAGCGCCGATATTCTGTACGGCGGCCGCTCCCGTTTCTCCCGGTATAAGCGACAGATTTTCGATGCCTCCCCAATCGTTCGCAACGGCATAGGCTACGACATCGTCCCACAATTCGGCAGCTCCGACGCGCAACAAAACCGTATCAGCATTCTCTTCGACCACCGAAATACCTCGAATGCCGGAATGCAGAATCACTCCGTTAAAATCGTTGATAAAAAGCAAATTGCTACCTCTTCCTATATGTAGAGAACGACATTCCTGAAAATATTCGTCACGCAAGATCCGCTCCAATTCCTCTTCGGAAGCATACTCCATAAACCAGCGAGTTTTGGCCGGCAAATGAAATGTATTATATTTCTCCAATGAAAAATGCTCTTCAATTCTCATTTTTTTCTGTTTTTCCATTACAAAGATAAGCGTTTGTTCTATTTCGAAAAACGAATTATCAGAGAAAGTGGATAGCTACACAAAAAGAGCCTCGTCAATGAGTATATTATTTTAACAGAAAATTTCTATCTTCGCATTTTCATCGCTTGCAAAAAAGCAAGTGAACATAATCGAACAAGAATATGAATGGCGATAAACTGAAAGGGCATCTTTTTATATTGGCTACCAATACGTTATTTGCGATAAACATTCCGATATCCAAGTATTTATTGCCTGTACACGTTCGGCCGGAAGGGCTGACCATCATGCGGATGACGTTCGCTTGTGTCATGTTTTGGCTCACCTCTCTGCTTTTCAAACAAGAGAAAGTCGCACGGAAAGATATCGGGATGCTGTTTCTCTGTTCCTTATGCGGTGTCGGGCTCAATCAAGGGCTGTTCATTATCGGCCTCAGCCATACATCCCCTCTCGATGCCGCCATTATAGGTACCGCCGTCCCCATCTTTGTCTTGATATTGGCGGCCATCATTCTGAAAGAGCCGATCACTCCTAAAAAATCTTTCGGCGTGCTGTTAGGATTGAGCGGAGGTTTGCTGCTGATTTTTTCATCCACTCAGGCATCCCATGCCGTAAGTTCGTTAAAAGGAAATCTGATGTTGATTCTCAGTGGCATGATGTATGCATTTTATTTAGTGTTATCCAAACCGCTGACGGTCCGCTACTCGCCGATAACCATCATGAAATGGATGTTTCTTTTCACTACACTACTATTGCTTCCTTTTACCTTCCGATACATATGGGAAACCCCTGCTTTCCATCGGGAAGTATGGGATCCGGTCGAAACAGGTGCCATACTGTATGTGCTTATCGGAGCCACATTTATTCCTTATCTACTTATTCCGATGGGGTTAAAACGTATTCGGCCTACCACCGTGAGCATGTATAATTATATCCAGCCGATCATAGCCTCCTTTATCGCCGTGATGATCGGGCAAGACAGCCTGACACTGCACAAAATAACCTCAGCCCTGTTAGTCTTCGGAGGTGTCTATTTAGTGACACAAAGTAAAAGCCGGGCCGATATGGAAAAACAACGATCTGCCTAACACTACCCGACCCTTTTACCGGATCGATGTTGATCCGGTAAAACTTCATTTTTCGGATTTATACCGCTAAAAAGCCCTTTTTACTATCAAATTTCAACTTTTATCAAAAAAAACAGTTGCATTTGAAAAATAATGTGTAATATTGCGGTATTAAAACAAAACAAGACAAATTCGCAATGACATTAGCAGGTTACGCATACCATACCTGGGCACTCACAATGACCCCTTGGGGGGTTTAATTTACACGGAGCAAAAACGGGAATAATCTGTACCGTTTTGCGTCAATTTCATATCGCATTTTTTTCACAAACAGTATTGAAAACAACAAGCATCTTACCGGGAAAAGGTATATGTATTCCTTTTGTTCGGATAAGAGCAAGAAAATATAAACAGACCGATGAAAGTATTGAAATTCGGGGGAACATCCGTAGGTTCCGTAGAAAGCATTCTAAGTGTAAAAAAAATAGTTGAGGCCATAGACGAACCGATTATCGTTGTCGTATCCGCACTTGGAGGAATTACCGACAAATTATTGAATACGGCCGGTATGGCGGCAAACGGAGATGTAGGCTATGAAAAAGAGTTATCCGAAATCGTAGCCCGTCATCTACATGTCATAGAAGGTGTCATTGCGGATAATGCATTACGCATCGAAGTACAGAAACAGGTTGTTGCATTGCTGGACGAGCTGTCAAATATTTATAAGGGCGTATATCTGATCAACGATTTGTCGGCCAAGACTTCAGATACCATTGTCAGTTACGGCGAACGCATTTCTTCGCTCATCATCTCCCGAGTGATCGCCCGGGCTCAATTATTTGATTCCAGAAAATTCATCCGGACAGTCCATCAATTCAACAAACACATCGTCGACTTCGAATCGACAAACCGATTGATTTGCGAAACATTCGATCCGCTACCGGAAATTTCGGTCGTACCCGGGTTTATTTCATCCAGCAATGAGGGCGATATCACCAATTTAGGACGTGGAGGATCCGATTACACAGCATCGATCCTCGCTGCGGCATTGAATGCCCGCATATTGGAAATATGGACGGATGTAGACGGCTTCATGACAGCCGATCCACGGGTCATCAGTTCGGCATATGTCATAGACAGGCTGACCTTTACGGAAGCCATGGAATTATGTAATTTCGGAGCTAAAGTCATTTATCCTCCGACCATATATCCCGTCTATCACAAAAATATTCCGATCCGGATTCTGAACACCTTCAACCCGACCGCTCCCGGAACCTATATCTCCAAAGAGAAAGTAAAAGACGAAGGAAAAGCCCTGATCAAAGGGATTTCGTCGATTAACGACACCTGCCTCATTACCGTACAAGGATTGGGTATGGTCGGGGTAATCGGGGTCAACTACCGAATTTTTAAAACACTCGCTAAAAACGGGATCAGCGTATTCATGGTTTCGCAGGCCAGTTCCGAAAACAATACTACGTTTGCCGTCCGCAATACCGATGCCGATCTGGCTGTAAAAGTCTTGGACGAAGAATTTGCACTCGAACGCTCGCAAGGAGACATGAGCGACACCGTAGCCGAAAAAGAGCTTGCCACTGTAGCCATCGTAGGAGAAAACATGAAACGAACTCCAGGCATAGCCGGAAAACTATTCGGCACGTTAGGCCGTGCCGGTATCAGTGTAATTGCCTGTGCACAGGGAGCCTCTGAAACCAACATCTCGTTTGTCATCAAACGGGAATATTTAAGAAAAGCCTTGAACTCGATTCATGATTCGTTTTTCTTATCTGAATACAAGGTGCTAAACCTTTTTATCGCGGGCGTGGGTACGGTAGGCGGCAATCTGCTGGAGCAGATCCGTATTCAGCAGCCCAAACTTATGGAACAGAATGGATTGAAAATAAATGTCGTAGGAATTGCCAATAGCCGGAAGGCACTCTTCTGCCGGGATGGGGTGAATCTGGAAACCTGTATTGATGACCTCAACAGAGACGGACAACCCAGTTCTCCTGAACAACTGAAAAATGAAATGTTAGAAATCAACATTTTCAATTCCGTATTTGTTGACTGCACGGCCAATCTATTGATATCCAATTTGTATGAAGAGTTGTTGAATAACAACATCTCGGTCGTTGCAGCCAATAAAATTGCAGCATCTTCGCCGTATCAAAACTATATCAAGTTAAAAGAAACGGCCCGACGGAGAGGCGTAAAATATTTGTTCGAAACGAATGTGGGAGCCGGACTACCGATCATCAATACCATGAACGACCTGATTAACAGCGGCGATCATATATTCAAGTTGGAAGCTGTACTTTCCGGCACGCTCAATTATATTTTCAATACGCTTAGTAAAGAAGTGCCATTTAGTAAAGCAATCCGGCAAGCAAAAGAGGAAGGATATTCCGAACCGGATCCGCGTATCGACTTGAGTGGCAAAGATGTTATTCGCAAATTAGTCATTTTAGCACGCGAAGCCGGTTATCCGGTCGAACAAGAGGATGTCAGATGCAACCTGTTCATTCCGGGCAGCTATTTCGAAGGTTCCGTTGAACATTTCTGGCAGAAAATCCATCTGTTGGATGTCGAATTTGAAAACAAGCGCCAACAATTGGAAACCGAAGGAAAACGCCTCCGCTTCGTTGCCAAAATGGAAAAGGGAGTCTGCGAAGTAGGCTTGCAAGAGGTAGACGCGCACCATCCGTTCTACGAATTAGAAGGCAGCAACAACATCATCATGATTTCGACCGAGCGCTATCATGACTATCCGATGATTATCAAAGGGTACGGAGCTGGAGCAGACGTTACGGCAGCCGGCGTATTTGCCGATGTCATATCGATCGCCAATATACGTTAATCGGACACATAAATTGTATTTTCATGAAGTGTATCATCATATTAGGAGACGGAATGGCAGACGAACCGATCGATCGGTTAGGCGGACTGACCCCTCTGCAATATGCCGATACGCCTTACATGGATAAACTGGCTGCACAAGGTGTTACCGGACGAATGAAAACCGTTGCCGATGGTTTTCATCCCGGAAGCGAAGTGGCTAATATGGCGGTTTTAGGATATGATTTGCCCACAGTATACGAGGGGCGTGGTGTTTTGGAAGCGGCCAGTATCGGTTACGACCTTCAGCCGGGTGAAATAGCCATGCGCTGTAATTTGGTCTGCATCGAAGGAAACTGTCTGAAAAATCACTCTGCCGGACATATCCCGACTGCTGAATCCGAAGTTTTGATCCGCTTTTTGAACGAACGATTGGGTTCAGAACGGGTTCATTTCTACACGGGCGTTTCGTATCGTCATCTGCTCATATTGAAAACGGGCGACAAACGCATCCACTGCACCCCTCCGCACGATGTGCCGCTTCAGCCTTTTATCCCCCTCTTGATCAAACCGGAAGTTCCCGAAGCGCAGGAGACGGCCGATTTTCTGAATGAGCTGATTCTCAAATCGCAGAAAATCTTATCCGACCATCCGATCAACCGGAAAAGAAAGGCTGTTGGGAAAGATCCGGCAAATAGCATATGGCCTTGGTCTCCCGGATATCGGCCGGCCATGAAAACACTTTCCGAAATGTATGGATTCCGGCACGGAGCCGTTATTTCGGCGGTTGATCTGATACGTGGAATCGGCGTATATGCCGGTTTGCAGGTAATAGATGTGGAAGGAGCTACCGGATTATACGATACCAACTACGAAGGGAAAGCGCATGCTGCCATCGAAGCACTGAAAACCAACGACTTTGTTTATTTGCATATCGAAGCAAGTGATGAAGCCGGGCATGAAGGGGATATCAATTTAAAAATCAAAACGATCGAAAATTTAGATAAAAGAGTGATCGGACCCATTGTGCGAGAATTGGAACAGTGGGACGAACCCGTGGCAATCGCCGTATTGCCCGACCACCCTACACCATGTGCCATACGGACGCACACACCTACACCTGTCCCGTTTTTAATTTATAAACCGGGACAAAAACCGGATGAAGTAACCGTTTTCGATGAATTTTCCGTAAAAAAAGGGAAATATGGAATTCTCGAAAACGACGAATTTATAAAGGCTTTATTATGAAATATTACAGTACCAACGGAAAAGTGCCGTCAGTCTCATTGGAAGAGGCTGTAATCAAAGGGCTTGCCGGCGACAAAGGGTTGTACATGCCCGAACGGATCATCCGGTTTTCGGAAAAAGAAATGGCAGGTTTGAAAAACCGATCGTTTCATGAAATAGCCTGCATGGTAGCCCAAGCTTTTTTCGGAGAAGAAATCGAGACGGATACACTGCACGAAATCGTAACAGAAACGTTGTCTTTCGAAACACCGACTGTAAAAGTCGATGAAAACATATACAGCCTTGAACTTTTTCACGGGCCGACCTTGGCTTTTAAAGATGTGGGCGCACGTTTCATGGCACGTTTATTGGGTTATTTTATCCGAAAAAAGGGGCTGCAAGAGATAAACGTGCTGGTAGCGACATCCGGAGACACGGGAAGTGCCGTTGCCAACGGTTTTTTAGGAGTACCGGGCATCCATGTATATGTGCTCTATCCGAAAGGGAAAGTAAGTCCGATTCAGGAATGCCAGTTCACTACATTAGGACAAAACATCACAGCTTTGGAAATAGACGGTGTTTTCGACGACTGCCAAGCATTGGTAAAGTCGGCTTTTATGGATGAAGACTTGAACCGGCACATGAAGTTGACTTCGGCCAATTCGATCAACGTCGCCCGCTTTCTGCCGCAATCGTTCTACTACTTTAATGCCTATGCACAATTAGACCGATTGGAAAAAGCGGCGCAATTGGTCGTTTCTGTTCCGAGCGGGAACTTCGGAAACATAACAGCCGGACTTTTTGCACATCGGATGGGATTGCCGATCAAACGCTTCATTGCCGCCAATAACCGGAACGATGTCTTTTTAAATTTTCTGAACACGGGAGTATACAAGCCTCGCCCCTCAATCCCGACCATTGCCAATGCTATGGATGTGGGCGATCCGAGCAATTTTGCCCGTATCATCGACCTGTTCGGCAAAGATTATGCATCCGCCTATCCGAAAATCCGCCGTGTGGTAGCCGGTTGCCGGTATACCGATGAAGAAATAGCCGAAACGATCGAAAAAACCGCTCAAAAGCATCACTATTTATTAGATCCCCACGGAGCATGCGGTTATCAGGCATTGGTAGACCTACTGCAACCGGGAGAAACCGGCGTATTCCTCGAAACAGCCCATCCTGCCAAATTTCAAAGCACTATAGAAGCAATTATGGGAAATAAAATTGAAATCCCCGCCAAATTAACGAAATTCATGCAGAGGGAGAAAAAAAGTATTGCATTAGACAACCGGTTCACCTCCTTTAAACAATTTTTGCTGAATCAATGATCTATCATCCGTCAAGCACATCATGCTATAAATCGCCTGCCCATTCTTTCATTTCATACATATCGGCATATTCTTCCCAATCGGGATCAATTTCCGTATATATAGAGATCGGCAGTTGTTCAAATCCGGCAAGCGCCTCATTCAGGCGTTCGCCGAATACCCGGACAGTCCGCGTATAGTAGACCCATATTTTCTCCCCTCCACCGGTGTAAACACCAGTCAGAATAGACAGTTTGTCCTTTTCCATGGCTTTGCGGAGCGTTTCCTCCACCTCCTCCATCTTTTCGGCAAGCCTGTCGGATGGCATACCATTCTCATCCCCTTCATATTTCCAGGAGATCTCTACCCGCTCTTTCAACTTCCCCGATTGTATAAATTCGGCCAATTCATCCCTACCATATACCGTCAACAACTGTCCTTTTTCATTTTCCGAAAAAGCGGTAAACCATACATTACTTAATCTCATGTAAAATTCTATTTATAAAGGCGAAAATAATCATTATTTTTTCACGTACCAAAAAGGAAGATCTCAAAAAAAGGATCTTTCCGACACACTTCTTCATTTTAAAAATAATAGCCGATATTCACATTGAAACAGACATTCCAGCGATCGGACGGCACACCTTCCGCAAAGGCATTATCGTACTCTTTCCCAATCCAGGCATGATTTTTTGCCAGCACATAATCGATGTATGTATAAATAGGCCCCATCGTAAGCATGCAGCCGGTTGCATTCTGATAGGTATCGTGGAAAGTTTTCTGATGTTTATCCATCATGCTGAAATCGTTATAGAGCAATATTTCATCTAAAAAACCTTTATTTACCGGAATCCGATACGCGAGCGACAAGCAATAGAGATCCGCTTTGGCAGCCACATGATAGGTGGAACCGTATGCCCCCATCACAATCTGATCCCGGTTCTCTCCCGCTTTATTTTGAGGATTCATCCGGTAAGTCGTATACTGGGCTTTCAGGTTCCAATAACCGTAATCCAAAACATAATGTAAAGCATATGCCATCCGGCTTCCCGTTCTTTTCGTATCCAAGTTGTATAATCCGCCGATCATCACCGATGCTCCCACTTGCTGTTTCCAACGTTCCCCCCAATAATAGGCAAGCTGTCCGTTCAAATGATTCACCTCTTTATTACGCCCGGCCACATCGTAGCCATATCGATCGGGTGAGGTTTCCGTATGATCCGAAAAATTCAACAAATCGGAATTTTTAAAGAAAGCCAAGGCAGCCTCCCAATGCGTATCTCGGAAAATATATTTGACTCCCATATCCGATTCGTCTTCCAATCCGACATAACAATTGACATTGTAATAATAGTTGTTTGCCGTATAAGGTTGAATGCCGAACGGAACGGCAGTTTGCCCGATTTGGAGCTGGTGTTTTTCGTCGAACCGGTAACCGATCCAACCATATTTCAACATGCCTCCTCCCGAAGAGGCCGGATAAAAACGATATTCCGCATCCAATAAGATTTTCTTGTAGGTCCCGTTCATATTCAACCGGAAAACATCAAAGCCGAAATCACCTCCACGGTCTTTAGATCCTGTTTTCCAGTCGGAATATGTATAATTGAAACGGAGTGTTCCTCCTAATTTAAACGTAGGTTTTTCCTGTCCAGATACGGTAATCGGCAAACAAAAGGTTAACACAACAACCGACAGCATGACCGCTCTTTCCTTATATTTCATAAAAACGTTTTTTAGTGAGACCAAACCTGTCAAAGACAGACCGTTTGCTCAGATTAATAATAGGTTACATTTAAGATTCTTTTTTACATCGCACACAAGGGATTTTCAGGTTTGGGCATCCCGTCTTCTTTTTTTCCATAACTGCCAGCTATTGAAAAGGTTCTGCCACAACACATATGCTCCTGGAGCGACCGAGGAGAGCGGATTCAAGTATGTATAGGCCATCCAGATGGCTAAAACCGTATTTTTTTGTCCCAACGCCTGCCCGGCACTGATCCGGTCGTGATAACGACTCCCGATCTTCTTGCCTAAAAAGAACTGTACAGCACAAGTAAACAATCCCGCTAAAACCAACCAAATCTCCACACCGGCCGGTACATTGCCTGTAAACAACGATTTGGTTGTCTGCGCCATAACGATCATCAGCGCCACGCTCCAAAGATAAAAAGCCAAATCCTTCGCTTTCAGCAAGAGACGATGAATGGAAGGTATAAAATAGCGAAAAAGCATCACCAACAGAAACGGGAAAAGCAACAACGGAAAAACGCGCCCCAATATTTTCAGGAATGCCGTTAAAAAAGAGATATCGACATGTAATTCCACCATAGGGAATAGCAAAGGAACCAAAACAGCCGCCAAAAGATTGGATAGCAACGTATAAGTCGTTAAACTTGATGCACTTCCTCCTAATTTGCCGGTAATGACAGCCGCAGCCGTAGCCGTCGGACAAATCAGGCAGACCAAAAGGCCTTCTGTTACCACCTTGCCTACCGATTCCATCGGCCAAACGATCAACAAGGTCGCTAAAAGCATGGAAGAGGAAGCCTGGAACAACAATAACCAACCATGCCAGGCCGATGGTAACAACTCGTGTGGTTCGACTTTACAAAATGTCAATAACAATTGGGCAAAAATCAACAACGGTGTCAGATAGGTAACCAACACACCGACGAAAGGTTTTATAGGCGTTAAGAAAATAAACTCAGCAAAGGCGAAATATCCCAATACGCCCGCCAACATGGCAATCGGCAATGTCCAATTCTTCAAAAAAGTCAACATATTCACAATCTTGTCTGTATGCTACTGTAAAAAAGAAAACATAAACGCCGAAAACCCGACGGCTCCGGCGTTTTCCGAAAGGCATGCCGAAAACCGCATCGTTCGGACAGCTTCCGGCATTCTGATTTTTATTTACGGAAAGGAGGTCTGACCACCACCGCTTTTAAATTCCGGTTACGAACTTTGATCAACAGTTCCGTTCCGGCTTTCGCAAATTCAGGCTTCACATATCCCATTCCGATACCTATTTTCAGAGCCGGCGACATCGTTCCTGAAGTAACCGTACCGATTACCCGGTCTTCCGCATCGGCTATTTCATAGCCATGGCGAGGAATTCCTTTATCGACCATCTCGAAAGCACATAATTTACGGGTTACGCCTTCTTTCTTCTGGCGTTCCAACTCGGCACGGTTGACAAAATCCTTTCCGTCTGCAAACTTCGTGATCCATCCTAAGCCTGCCTCAATCGGCGAAGTCGTGTCATCCAAATCATTTCCATACAGGCAGAATCCCATCTCCAAACGCAACGTGTCGCGCGCACCCAGGCCTATCGGCTTAATACCTTCCGGTTTACCGGCCTCGAACAGGGCATTCCAAATCGTCATTGCATCCTCCGGATAGAAATACAGCTCAAAACCTCCGGCTCCGGTATAACCCGTATTGGAGATAATCACATGCTTACAGCCGGCAAATTCGCCCGTCACAAACGAATAATAAGGAATCGCGGAAAGGTCGACCGGTGTCAGGCGTTGCAACACGGCAATCGCCTTCGGGCCCTGAACAGCCAACTGCGCCGTACGATCCGACGAATTCTCCAATTCTGCCCCCATGGTATTATGGCTTACACACCACTCCCAGTCTTTAGCAATATTGCCGGCATTCACCACCAACAGGTATTTTTTGGGCTCATAATGATAGACCAGCAGGTCGTCTACGATTCCGCCTTTATCATTCGGAAAACAGGTATACTGTGCTTTTCCCACCTGCAAACCGGAGACATCGTTAGAGGTCACCCGCTGTATAAAAGCCTCTGCATTCGGACCCTTCACCCAAAACTCGCCCATGTGGGAAACATCGAATACGCCGACGCCGTTCACTACCGTCATGTGTTCGTCGATAATTCCGGAATACTCTATCGGCATATTAAAACCTGCAAACTCATGCATTTTCGCACCCAATGCAATATGTACATCGGTAAAAGGAGTTGTCTTCATGTTATTCATTGATTTTTTATTTAAGATTTTTGTGGTAATAGTTCTACGATTTTTATAATTGTCTCCATACTTTTCTCCAACGATTTTACCGGCAGGAACTCATATCGGCCATGGAAATTCAACCCTCCGGCAAAAATATTCGGGCAAGGCAATCCCATAAAAGAGAGTCTTGCTCCGTCCGTCCCCCCTCGAATCGGTTTTACCAATGGCGTCACCCCGACCGCTTTCATGGCTTCGAAAGCCAGGTCCACGATGTATTTTCGCGGTTCTACAATTTCCCGCATGTTATAATATTGGTCGCGCAATTCCAGCACAGTGCTTCCCGGGTGTTTTTCATTCATCCGGTCGGCCAATTGCTGCAA
>JBHCAZ010000047.1:0-8420 GCA_041798765.1 Parabacteroides sp.
ACAAAAACCCGGAAAGGCAGGCATCCGGTCTCGAATGCGGGTGCAAAAGTAATGCTATAAAACATATCATCCAAACTTTTTAGAACCTTTTTTTCAAGTTTTTTATACGCAGAATACCAAAATAAAAGTAAAATGCTGAAAACAAAACAGTTGATATAATGATAAAAAAACTGCCGGACAAGTTAAAAACAAACTCTTCCGGCAGTTTTTCAAAGGAAGAAAGATCTTCCCTATCCGATAATTGCAAATTCAGTTATTCCATCCGTTAAAATAATCCTTTGTTACGAGCTTCTTTTTCTCAATTTCACCCGCATCAAATATGCATTTCCATATGCCATTGTTGTTGTCGGAACAATCGGGAAAAGCTGCAAGCCTTTTCCGGTCAAATCTATTCCGCCAAGCGTTCCACTATTAAACGTCAATCGTAACCAAGTGAATAATGTTGCCACTACAAAATAATGAAAACCACTTTCTATCGTCACATAAACAGATTCTCCATCAATTGTTTGAATCATATTCGAAGCCGGGAAGTTACATGGTTCCGACATTGTTCCATAAACATAACCGCCAAACGACAATTTACTACAATTAAAATCTGCAGAGACATATACCCGATTTATGGGAGAAGCGACATAATCATTAGAAAGAGTTGCAGAGATAAGCGGCAACTCAGTATCAGACTCCAATCGAATACGTCCTCGCACTCCGACATGCTCCATCTCGAATTTCATTTGCGCATTTTGCAGATCTGTCTGATTCAATAACAATCCGACACGTACCGTCTCTGCATCCGTTCTCATATAAGTATACACGTCTTTGTTTTTTGCGGTCCATTTATCATTCAAACAATAAAAATTATAGGTCCCTCCCGCATCTAAGACCATTTTCTGTCCAGGATCAGGGACAAATGTAAAATCGACTCCGCTAACTGTTCCTTCCAATATTCCAACCTGTACACCCGATTGATAAGCCAAAACGGTATAGCGCCCTGTCTCGACAGTGCGGGTCATAGCCTTTTCCTTTTCAATGCGTTCCCTATCGTATTCGACTGTCACAACAGCTTCCAAGCCATCACCCAAATCAATGGTTTCAGATCGCAACTGATTTTCCACCATCGCCCGGGTTTCAACTTCCTCTCCGAACTCCTGATCAATCACCTCAAACCGGATGTTTTTCGCCACATCCACATATTGCCCTGCAGGAACATCTTCCTCATTGCTACATCCCGAAAAGAAAACCACCGAAAAAGCCAATGCCACAGCCGCCTCTTTTATCCATATATTCATTTTCATTCTTCCTTCGTTTTAATAGTTTAATGTTCCAACATACATTTCCGCCTCATCCTCCCAATCAAGTTCTAAAGATCCTATCGCATCGAACACCATATCCAACGTTTTCTTTTTCAAGGTCAATCGCAACACATAAGAATGGTTGACATCCATAGAAACTCCAACTGGGCCAAGCGTATATGCTTTACCCGCCATTGATTTTCCATAAACAGTTCCGCTATTAAACGTCACTTTCAGATTTGAGAACAGTTCAAAAGACTGAAAGTAATGATACGTATTTTCTTTCGACACCTGCAACGTCCCGCTGAGGACGGATGCCGGAAACGAACAAGGCTCACTCATCGCTCCATACTCCGATTTCGAGTCTATAGGCTGCAAAGTCGACAAATTAAAAAAAGATTTCAAAAGCGGCTGAGCTCCCGTACCAGCATCGGTAAGCGTGGCCGTTACCTCAGATATGTTTTCGGTAGCTTCCAGTTGCATTTTCATACGGGCACCCTGATGATCCATTTGAAAAGGAATATATTGATCCGGGTCCTGATTGATTTCAACCGGATTTGCCGAAATCGGCTCTCCGATGCGTGCAAGATCAATAGCTGCACGTTCAAGCGAGCATTCATCACCGGAAAGTTCGATTGAACTATTCAAACAATAAAAACGATATTTTCCGTGCGGTAAAACCAATTTAGGATGCGTACCCCCGGGAGTGAAGATATTTCCGCTGACTGTCCCGGTCAGCATACCTTTTTGAATGCCAGGAACAGACTCTCCATACGCTAAAATCGTATATGTACCGTCACTCAAAGCACGTGTCAAGGGTGCTTGTTCCAAAACGCTTAACGGAGTTCGTTCCAATGTGACAAGCGCGGCCAAATCATCTCCTAAATCGACTAATCCCAAGCGCATCACCTGCTTTGTCTGTGTTGTCGACCTCGTAAGTTCGTCTTTTTTAAACGTATTTTCTTTTATTTCAAAACGAATTTTTCCAGCAACATCCACCATTCCATTCTCAGGCTCGTATCCATCTTTGGTACATCCAGCAAAGAACATTACCAAGAAAACAACTGAAAGAACGGTCATTCTATCCCATACTTTTTTCTTCATCTTTCTTTTTTTGTTTTTAAATTTCAAATTCCGGTCCGGCAATCATCTCATCCGTCTCCCAATCAGGCTCTGTACTTTCCACAACTTTCGGTTTCACCGATGTGCAAAAACTACTTTCCAACTCAACACATGTCCTAATACAAACAGGCTTCGCATAAGGAGCCGCTTCTTCAGGCACCATTCCACTCCTTTCCTCTCCTCGTCTATTCATCTGATATTTAATTAAATAAATCTAACGCTTATAACAGAAAAGTATCTAATAAAAAATTACATTTCTATGTCCAGACGACAATTCCAAACAATAAAGATCTTATAAGATCGTGCAAAGATAGATCTTTTTCGTCTTTACCGTTTTACGATTAACATTTTTTACACATAATTCCTCTTATATCAAGGAGATGCACCGTTTCTTAACCATTAGCGCCAACATAAATTTCAGGTTCTAAAAGCAAACGGGTATCTTCAAAATCACTCGGATAAAAAAGAATATTTTACCTGATTCATTCATTGATCGCCCGAACAATCGCACCAATATCACCAATCGGTGCTTTTACCAACTCCGGCACATTATACGTAAACGTAAATGTATCGTAAAAACCGGGATCTTCCTGAGGCAGCAGGAAAGGCTTTCCGGTTCGTCCGGAAGCCGTATCGAAATAGGCAAAATAAGGACGCGCCCACAATCCGTCCAGCCGTTTGCTGCTGAAAACAAACCAATGTCCGGATGAAGACCAGGTATGGTAGCTTTCCACATCGTCGCTATTCACTTCATCCAACACACGCATCGACCGGTTTTCCAAATCAAACAGAAACAAATCGCTCTCCGGATGCCAGATCGAGAAATTGCCGTAATCCATCCGAACAAACATCAGGTATTTTCCGTCGGGAGAAACCCGTGGGAATGAAACCGACTTTTCTTCGGCCGATGCCGCATACAAACATTCGAAAGAGTGAAATTTCCGTTGTTCCGCATCGAACTGCACCCGGCAAAAATCGTAGCGTATCCGGTCTAACGAATCTCCTTTTTCATATGCCCGAGAACGGCAAAAATAAAGAGATGTTCCATCGGGACTCCAGCTCGGAAACGTGTCCATATACCGATCCGAACAAAGTAGCGAATCACTGAACATCTGCTGTGTTTCAAGATCATATACCACAATATCCGCAGCCAAATCGGCCACTTCGATGGCTTTTCTCCCTGAGGAATGGAAGAATTGCTGGATTTCATTCAACGAATAGGCGATGTATTTCCCCGAAGGATGCCATGCCGGATAAGTTGCACCCAGTTTGTTTCCTTCTATTTTGGCAGTCATCTTTTCGAAAGTTGCATCGCGTCGTATCAACGTCCCCCCATGTGGACCGCGAACATGCAGCATCATGGTATCGGACGAGTGATTTCTAAACGTATGGCAATTCACGCACTGTCCCTCAAAATCCCGGTTGGCGGCAACCGGAATCTCTGCATACGAAGTCAGATCCCGTTGATAAATCCCCATTTCGTTCCATAGTTCATATCCCGGATAAAGCAACCGATACACCAACACCGGGTCGATCGGTTGCACCGCTATATGATTGACCACGTCGTTAAAAACCGTCCAATGTCCTTTTTGTCGGATACTGATTCGAAAAAAAACATCCTTTCCGGCTGCTTTTCGCATGAGTTCACGCCATTTTCTCACCGGTATACGTACTTGTTGCCGATCGTTGGAGATATAGATTTCGACCCGATCACCACAGCCGATTTCCACCTGATATGCCTCAGCCGGTTCACAAATCCGGAAATTAGGCGGCGCCATATTCGGAGGGAAGGTCACATCGGCATAATCCGGGAAGAGAGCGGGTTGCCGGTCCGTTTTCGTTTCGGGTGCGTGAAAAGAAGTACATGCCGAAAAAAGAACACCGATCAGCCAACCTATAAACAACATCTTTTTCATCTGCATCTTCCTCCTTTTAATTTGAAATAACTTTATCTCCATACGGACTGTAAAAATTCAGGTAGTACCAATACGTTTTGCTGAATTCTGTCTGCAATTCTTTCATCCGTCCGGCCTGCAACAAGGCATAATAACGTTCAAAACGTTTTTCGGTTTGAGTGCTGACCGTAAAACCCGTTTCAGCAAACTCCGCTTCAGAAGCTCCCAATTTATAAATATAGAGTGCCTCTTCATACACCGGAGGCAATTCAGGATAAGCTGGAAAAGCCATGCAACTTTGACCCTTTTGGCCAGGCAGGATTTGCCCATCTTGGGTACCGTATATTTGCCCCTTGTAAAGTCCTGGTGCAGGGGTCAATTTTATTTTACCCTTTTAGATATTCTGGTTTTTCTTAGCCCTTAACTTACGCATGCTTTCACCGTATAATTCTATGGTATGTGCCGTATGAATGATACGGTCAAGAATGGCATCGGCTATTGTCGGGTCCCCCACCATGTCATACCAGTCGGACGCAGGGTACTGCGAAGTTATGATAATGGATTTCCTTTCATGCCTGTCTTCGATAATTTCGAGCAGTATAGGACGTTCCTTGGCGTCAAGAGGTACAAGAAACAGGTCATCGAGGATAAGCAGCTGACACCGTTCAATCTTCTTGAGTTCTGCTTCAAGCGTACCCTTAACTTTGGCAACTTTCAGTGCACCAAGGAGTTTTGGAGCATTGGCATAGAAAGTACGGAATCCCCTTTTGCACGCCTCGTGGCCGAGGGCACAGGCCAGATAGCTTTTTCCTGTACCGGAAGAGCCGGTGATGAAAAGATTCTGCCCCTTATGCACAAAGTCAAGGGTGGCCAGACGTTCCATCTGGTTACGCTCCAATCCTCTGTTTGTGGCATAGTCGATCTGTTCAAGGTAGGCCTTGTAGCGAAATGCCGCATTCTTGGTAAGCCGTGCTATGGCGGCTTGGGCACGGTAGTCCCATTCCCGCGCAAGGAGCATGGAAAGGAAAGTATCCGCCGTCATGGACTGCGGAGTGGTGCCGGCAAGGCTTTCCCTGAAGGCCTCCGCCATACCGTGCAACTTCATGCGGTTCATCAAATCAAGTGATATGGTATTCTAGTCCTGCTGTTCTGTAACAGGAGCTGTCTTGTTGTTTGTTTCCATAAATCTGAACTTTACAATTCTTGTTTGTTTTTTCTGTAATATTCACGTCCGCGTATGTTCTTGTGGTTCGGCGGCACGGGGACAGTCGAGCGGGACTGCGCCTCTCCGTCCTCATCGGGAAGGAAATCCGCGTCTTCTCCCAACTCAAGCACCTCGCGCAGGGCCTGGTATCCGTATTGCAGCTTCTGGTCCGCACAGGCGCATGCCGCGACCAGACGGTCACGCTCATACTTTTTCTCCAGCGCCAGTATGCCCCGGCAGGCTCTGAATGCTTTGGGAGGATATTGCATGACACGCTCCACTTTCCGGAGATAATTCAATACGATATTGTCTATTTCCGAGGCACGCCGGAAGAGTTCATCCAGGTCTTTGTCATAAGGACCGTAATGTCCCGGCAGATTGTGTTCCTTTTTCCATGAATAGGCGTAGGGAACATCACAGCGGTCATCTCATCGACAACCTCAAGCTTGTCACCGGCAAAGTCGACGTACATCTGGTCTGCGGCATAGTGCTCGACATGGCCGACGACCTTGACGTGAAACTTATACTCACGGACGGCTCGCTTGAAGGAAGACAGCTGCAGACCGTCAGGATACTCGGCATGATACTCCTTGAACAGCTTCCTCACGCTCATCCCCTTGCGCGTCAAGCGGGAAACATATCCGGGAAGCAGGGCTTCCAATTCAACCCTTCTTGATGACGGTTCCCGACGGCGGGAATCCCCGCTGCCAAACAGTTCATGCAGTTGCTCGTCGGAGAGGGACAGAAGTTGGTCAATACTCTTTCCGCTTGAAAGGAACAGGCGGACATACTTGCGAACCGTATTACGGGAAGCGTGAAACGTATCTGACGTTTCCTTGATGCCCATTCCGGACGCATAACACCTTAAAATGCTTTTGATTCTCTTGTTCATTTGTTTAGATTTTATAGTACCCGCTACACCAGGACCGGGGTATGCAAATCTACACAAAAAAAAAACGTTGACAAGCCTTGGACAAAGTTGGTTAATGCTATTTGGACCAAAAGGGTCAACCGTATTGTACCCAAGATGGGCAAATCCTGCCTGGCCAAAAGGGTCAAAGTTGCATGGCTTTTCCACGGGACATCATTCAAAACAAAATCACCATCTATACCGGTGATCGATCCGTTTGTTGTATTTTTCACAACAACAGATGCACCAACAATGCTTTCTCCTAAAGCATCCTTTATAACACCCTTACAAACACTAACTTGTTGTTTTACAGAATATTGAACTGACGTGGGGGCAATATTTCGGAGGCCGGGGCGGCCAATACGCTTCCCACAGATGCTGCAAATAAACACAACAATGAAGAGATTTGACGAGTTTTTCTTAGCATAAACTTAAATTATTAATAAAACATTAAATGTGTATTTTTCTTTCAGAACCAATCCTAATTAATTATAGTAGTTAATCTTTTTTTGTTTTTAAAATCGCCGGCAAATATAGGACAAATAAGTTAAAAACAACAAATAAAGCACGGCTTTTTGCTAATATTTTAATTATACAAAAAAAATGCAAAGCCAATAAAATATTTTTCGAATTGTTATTCCGGAGATAATCGTATTTTTGCATAAAAACAAAAAAGCAAGATGACAGAAACCCTCAGCTACTTAAAAAATACACTGAAAGGACTGTACCCTCCGGAAGAAATCAACGGGATTATCCGTCTGATCATGGAGGAAGTCTGCCACATACCTCCGCATCGCTTGCTGGTCTCTTCCGGAGAGCCATTACCCGACAATAAAAAAAAGGAAATTTTCCGGATGGCAGAACGACTGAAAAAAAGGGAACCGATACAGTATGTCATAGGGCATACGACATTTTGCGGACTGGCGTTCGAAGTCAATCCCTCGGTATTGATCCCACGTCCGGAAACGGCCGAATTGGTGGAATGGATTATCCGTGAAAACCAACAGAAAAAATTGCAGATATTAGATATCGGAACCGGAAGCGGCTGTATCGCCATCGCTTTAAAGCGGACACTCCGGACAGAAAAGGTCGTCGCGGCCGACTTGTCGGAAAAAGCGCTCGAAACCGCCCGGCGCAATGCCGCCCGAAACCAGGCGGAAATCACTTTCGTCTGTACCGACATCCTGAAACCCGGAATCGCCGAAAAGGAAATTGCAGGTTCTTTTGATGTAATTGTCAGCAACCCTCCTTACGTTACCGAAAAAGAAAAAGCGCACATGGAACGGAACGTCTTGGACTTCGAACCTCATTCCGCCCTGTTCGTACCGGACGACGATCCGTTGCTTTTCTACCGTCGGATCGCGGCTTTCGGCAAAGAAAAATTAACGCCGGAGGGGACACTCTACTTCGAAATCAATGCACAATACGGCATGGAAACCGTCGAGATGTTAAAGAAAGAGGGATTCCGGAACGTCGAACTCCGCAAAGACCTTTATGAAAACAACCGGATGATAAAAGCCCGACAATGAACCGACCCGACGAAAAAGAGCTGTTGTACAAAATGGCCTCCTATTGTTCTACCGCCGAGCGGTGCATACGCGATGTAGAACAGAAACTAACGGCTTCCGATATTGAAAAGGAGGGCCGGGAGCGCATCATCGCCCGTCTTTTGCAGGAAAAGTTTATAGATGAAACGCGGTATGCCCGCTTTTTCGTCAACGACAAATTTCGTTTTAACAAATGGGGGCGTATAAAAATCGACTACGAACTGCAGAAAAAAGGGATTCCGCCGACCGTCCGGAACGAAGCACTCCAAAACATCGACGAAACCGCTTATACGGAAATGCTTTATTCCCTCCTCGCCAACAAGAAAAAAACGATAAAAAGCACGAATGCATACGATGCACGAGTAAAACTCATGCGCTTTGCGGCAGGAAGAGGATTCGAAAGAAATGAGACGAATAAATGTTTGAAACAACTGTTTAAAGACCATGAAGACT
>JBHCAZ010000048.1:0-5049 GCA_041798765.1 Parabacteroides sp.
CATCCATTTATCAATCAATCCGTTTCCAATAAAAAAAATAGCCTTAAAAGAAGCCGGTTAGGGCCGCTTCTGTCATTTTTTTTATTATCTTTGTTTGAATGGAACAAGAAAAAAGATATCGGGACTTCGGAGATTTCCTGAAAGGTATTTTCCCTTTCAAAGTGCAGAAAATATCGATTAATGCAGGTTTTACCTGTCCGAATCGGGACGGAAAAAAAGGGTACGGCGGATGCACTTATTGCAACAACCAAACATTCAGCCCGGAATATTGCCATACGGAAAAAAGTGTTTCCGAACAGATGGCCGAAGGCATCCGGTTTTTCTCCCGAAAATATCCGGAAATGAAATATCTTGCCTATTTTCAAGCTTATACAAATACGTATGCAGGTATAGATACGTTAATCGAAAAATATGAAGAGGCGCTTGCAATGCCGAATGTCGAAGGGTTGATTGTCGGCACCCGACCGGATTGTATGCCCGACCGGTTGTTGGACTATTTCGCAAAACGCTCGCAGGAAAAGTTTGTCATGATCGAATATGGAGTCGAAAGTACGCTTGATCGCACTTTACAGCATATCAACCGCGGACATACGTATGCTGAATCGGAAACGGCCGTCCGCCGAACTGCCCAAAAGGGTATTTATACCGGCATACATCTGATACTCGGCCTTCCGGGAGAAACACGCGAAGAGATACTGCTACACGCCAATAAAATCTCATCACTTCCGGTTACGACGCTTAAATTGCATCAACTGCAACTGATACGCCACACACGCATGGCACAGGAGTTTGTAGAATATCCCGACCGCTTTCACTTGTATACCGCCGACGAATACATCGATCTCGCCATCGATTTCATCGAACGCGTAAACCCTGCCATCTGTGTCGAACGCTTCGTTTCGCAATCGCCCAAGGAACTGCTGATCGCTCCGGACTGGGGGTTAAAAAATTTCGAATTCACGGCCAAAATATATAAACGTATGGCAGAACGAGACACATGGCAGGGTCGACTGTACACTTCCCTCGACAAATAACCTAAAACACTCTTCCAGCCCGTCTCCCCAATATCATTTATACATTATATATAATAGACGTGGTCCGGCAAAAAAGGTTTAATCCGATTTTCAAAATTCCGTTTTTATTTACAAAACCTGCTTTCTCCAACAAACGTCCATTCTCTTTCTTCTGATGTCTTTTTTATGTTGTATAGAACTTTATTCTACAACGCCGGAAGGAGGTGTTTCCAGATCAAGTTGATCTCGGCTTGCATATCTCCTACGTGGGCAGTGGTTACGATAACGGCATCTTTTTCAGGCAACAGGATAATGAACTGCCCGTTGGCCCCATCGGCCCGTACCCCGTTATGACGACAACGCCACATTTGATAGCCATATCCTTGCAACCAATCACTATTTTGCTTTTTCATCTTTACATTTTCAGGTTTTACTCCTGCCGGCAATGAAGCAATCTGCGAAGTAGTCGCCTCCTCTATCCAAGAGGCCGGAAGCAGTTGTTTACCGTTCCACATCCCTTTCTGCAAAATAAACTGTCCCATTTTAGCCATGTCTTCCGTCTTCACATAAAGTCCCCATCCTCCGCAGTTGATACCTTGTGGACTTTCATCCCATGAAACGCCAACGATGCCGAGCGGACGGAAAAGGCGGGGATAAAGATAATCGATCACTTTTTGCCCGGTAACTTTCTGTACAATAGCAGATAACATATAAGTACCCAAACTGTTATAAACAAAATAGCTACCCGGTTCATGTTCCAGCGGAGAGGCAAAGAAAGAGGTTACCCAATCGGTATCCTTATCGGAACGGATCAAAGAAGTTGGATCGGTGTCGTGACCGGACGACATGGTTAGCAGATGTCTGATTTCCAGCTTTTTCAAATTGTCACTAACCTGAGCAGGAGCTTTATCCGGGAAAAACGAAAGGACCTTATCCGTTACCTTCAAACGGCCTTCGGCAACGGCAAAACCGATGGCTGTAGCCGTAAAGGTCTTGCTGACCGAATTCATAATATGCGGTTTATCGGGAGCACCTTCGCTCATCCATTTCTCAGCAATGACTTTCCCATGTTGCAGCACCATGACACTATGAATGTCTTGCCCGGCTTTTTGTACAGCATCGACATACTTCTCTACAGCCCGGTTCATTTTCGCAGTAGCCTTTTCTCTCGGCAAAGATTTTGTCAGTTCGTTATAACTGATCAACTGAATGCCCTTGTCCTTGATTGCCTGTTTGACACGCGGACTGGTAAACAAATCCGTCACGCCTTGACGGTCGGCGGCTACGTCTTCATAACCGATATGCCCTACCGTCTGCATTTCCGAATCATTATAAGCCGGATGATCCAGAAACAGGTATTTCTTTCCGGGCTCCAATTTGTTCAGCATCGCCAAAAAAGCCGTTTCTTTTTCGGCAGATGATTTTTTAGCGCCCTCATATCCGACATAAGAAAAATCGTACATTTTCATCGCAGCATCCCGGTCGATGGCCGGCAGATGATATTCTTCAGCCAACCGATGGACCATGGCTGCAACCTCCGGATCAAAACCTGTCGACATCATATGGCCGCTCAAGTGGCTGATTTGTGGAATATTTCGGATTGCCAGCTCGATCTGTGCACGAAATTCCTGTTCTATTTCGGCCAAATTCCATTTATTTTCACGGATGGATTTCCCGGGATAAGCCGGATTGGGAAACATCATCGGATAAAAATAACCATTTTCGTCCGTTAGACTCGGGCAATAAGTCAACGGACGCCACTTTACGTGTTCCCATTCGCTGGTAATGACCAAATGCAGTCCTACATCCACTCCCGGATTTTCGCGCAACATCCGCACGGCTTCGGGAAACCAGGCCGTAACAGCCATTACTTCGATACTTGTTTCTATCCCGTTCTTATACCCTTCTATACAAGCAACATTGGCCGAATGGAACGCTCCCATATCGTCAGCCCTGACAACCAAACGCGGATGTACATCCTGAGCGGCAACGCTGAATGAAACAACGGCCAACGAGCACCCGCAAATCATTTTTTTCAAAAAGTCCTTATGCATGGTATTACATTTATCTCTTTATTCTACAGATACAAATATACGGGATAACTTTGAATTTTCGCTTCAATAACCTAAAAGAATATCATTCGTTTAAGACTGAAACATACGCATAACACCCGGATTCCGTCCCTTCGTGATACAATCCCGGACGAGGCATGCGGTCCCAACAAACAAGCGAACGGAACTCTTCATCCGAAAGTGTAACGGGAATCGGCTGCCACGTTTTTCGGTCCACGCTCCAAGAAAAAACAGATTGGAGCCCCTCTTTTACCTGCATACGAAGATAAACGGCTGCGGTCTCCGGCAACGAAACGTCAGATAACACACGCAAGGATTCACCCTGGCGAAAATGCAACTGCATGCGGTCGCCTATCCTTAAAAATGCCAGAAAATGACGATCATCGCCATACATGGTAATCCCGTAATTAGCGGAAGTTTGCCCCACTAAAGCTGTCTCCAACAAGTAACTGGCCGATGCAGGCCGCAAGCACAGCGCTCCTCCCGACAAAGATCCTTTTTTCGGAGCCCCTGTCAGATATAAATTACCGCTTTTCAATTCGGTTTTCACGTTTGCAAACGGATAATTCCACGTCCATGCCACATTCAATTTATCACTCGAAAAATCGTCGAAGAAAGGAGAAACCGGCTCCTGGACATAACCGGGCATCGGCATTGGCTGGGACAATACAGCCTTTTCGCCCGGCACAAAATAAGGCCAGGCATGTTCATCCATGCGCATCTCTACAAGATAAGGTGTCCTGCCTTGATAAAATGCAGCTCCCCGGCTATATGCATGGCACAGATAAAACATGCGTCCGTCGGGGGTCGTTGTCAATGTTCCATGCCCAATGGAAAGCACCTCATCGCTTGCCTGTAAAACCGGATTGCCTTTATAGATTTCATACGGTCCTTTCAAAGAGCGGGAACGGGCAACAGAGACCGAATAATCGCTATTCGGGCCACAACAGCCATTGATCGAATAAATCAGATAATAATAGTCGCCTTGTTTGAACCAATGTTGCCCCTCCATCCCTTGCCGATCATCATCGCGGAGCAGGCTGAACGGTTCGCCGTCCAACCGTAATCCATCGGGTGTCAATTTACATGCCAATAGCTCTATCGGCCGCTTATCCAATCCGTAGGCTTTCCAACTAATATACAAATCATGCTGATCTTCCAGCAGAAAAGCGTCAATCGCTTCAGATCCCCATTCGACGATTACACCCCGGTCTTCAAATGGTCCTTCCGGAGAATCGGCGACGGCCACACCGATATATGATACGCCATCCGTCTTACGGCGTGCCGTATAGTACAGGTATACCTTGCCTTGATGTAGAAACCATTCCGGTGCCCAGAAAGAAGACTTCGTCCATTCCGGCTGTTTTTCAAAGACATGACCCGTCTGTTTCCAATTGACTAAATCGTACGATTTAAAAATCGGATAAAAAGGCGCCCATTCCGAGGAGGTTCCCGTCAGATAATACAGGCTGTCTATACGTACAATAGAAGGATCGGCCATATCGCCGTGAACCACAGGATTGACAAACGAAGCCTCTTGCGCCTGAAGTTCTGTACAGCAATAGATAAGCAGGGAGAGAAGAAACCGCAATTTCATCGTAATAAGAAATATAAATCAAGAATCGAGAATTAAAAAGCGTGCATCAATGATTGCACATTTTATCAAGATCGACAGTAAAGCCGTGATCCATCGGCTTGAATTTGCCTTTTCCTTTCAAAAATCCGATCAGTTCATCCGCATCCATATGATCGGCGGAACAGGCGTAAAAGCGGCAATCTTCGCCGAATTCATTCAGAATCGCCTCTTTCAACGAAGCTTCGGTATAAGCATTTCCGTCCATCATACGGAGTACCTCATGTGCATGTTTTTGGTCCATAAAATCAAAATTTAAATAAAATAATTGGAGACAAATATATGAAAAAATCCCTTTCTTTTTACTCGCCAGGCATCACTTGCACAAAAA
>JBHCAZ010000049.1:0-71537 GCA_041798765.1 Parabacteroides sp.
GGACTGCCGGTGATCGCCAAAGCGCTCGGGCATACCGATACAAAAACCACACTTACATATATTAATGAAATCAACGACCGGAAAATTGCAGAAGCGAATGGCAGGCTGCTCGGTGAACTATTCTTTTTACCTCTTGATAAGAGGTAAAAAAAGAAAGATTCAATCGCTTCAATTCGAATCCATACAAAAAAAATATATACAAACGGAATCTGTGACAGAATAGATGAAAGACTATGGTAAAAGACAGAATATCAACTAGCAAGAGAAAAAAAGTAATGTTTTTAGCTGAAAAAATTTGATAAAAGGAACAAAATATCTACATTTGTAGGCCGTTAAGACGAAATTTCCACCTCTTATCAAGAGGTAAAAAGAAGTTGTAACGCAAAAAACCGTTAAATATAAAAATGTATGTCGAAAAAAAAGAAAGAGATGGAAGAACAAAATGTGTTGCAGGCAACAATGACACAAGCAGAGAACAAAAAGAATCGGAAAATTCCTTATGACCCTCCTGTTTTTAAGGTTATTGGAATAAAAACGGAAGGATCATTCTGTACGTCAGTAACTCTTAATGAGCCATCTTCTACCGAGGAAGAGTGGGAAGAAGAGAAACTTGATATGGGAACTTTTGAAGTCGGGTTAGGGTAAGCTGTCTTGTCTATTCGGGTATAAATGGAAGAATTTATGATAAACAACAAAAGAAAATGAAAAAAAGCATATTAAAGATGGATCGGATAATCGGCTTTGTGTGGGTTGCATTGATGTGGATGTCGTGCAGTAAAGAAGATACGGTTGTCGCAGACAGAAATATAGATATGAGTGAAAAGATGCGGATCACTATAAATGTGGAATCCTTTGGCGAGGACTTGATCCGAACCCGATCCTCGGTAGAAAATTTTACAAAAGAAATGGTTGATTTGGGAAACGGACTTATGGCTGAAATTGCTTTGCTGGAAGATAATGATCCTGAACAACAACCGGTTACCCGGGCTTTAACGGCAGGTACGTATTGGATTTACGCTATAGACCACTCTGGCAATCGTGTTTCGGGACCGAATTCATTGCTTAAAGGAAATGTAGTTTCTGAATACGATCCTGCAACATCTACTTGGTTTTTTAAGTTTGTTGCGGATTCGGATTATAGGTTGGTTCTTGCTCCGGGTACCTATACATTTGTTTGTTATAATGAAGATGTAACCGATAATGGTGTAAATCTTTCTGTACAAAATGGAGCTCAGAATCCGCTTATCGGTGTTGCGACCGAAACAATTAGCGGTAAAGACTGGAAAGTCGCTTTCCAGATGAAACGCCAGATAGCCCGCCTGAAGTTTCATCTTGGCTCTCTGACCGGAGACTGTGGTGAGAATGCAGCCGGAGTCTATTCTGCGGAAGCATCTGTCATTCCGATCGCTGCTGTTCCTAAGGAAAATATGTATACGATGGATGCTTCTTCTTACACCCAAACGACTGGTACCGATTTTTCTTTAAATTGCCCCCCTACTTACGTTTACTCTTCTGATTTTCCGTTTATCTGGCAAGGGAAAACCCTTCAACCACGAAGACAAGGTTTGGGATATGCGTATATACTGCCCGGGGCAGAAGGCACGAATTTGGAGTTGAAGTTTACCGGAGGGACCTGTTATAGAAAATCGTTGGCTTCTTTGGGTATAGCATTAAACGCTCTCGGAACAATTGTACGGAATAAATCGTATGTACTGCATATTACTTTTCTGCCGAAATTCGTTTATCTTTTTCACGATGGTTCTACCGGCTATCTCAGCGATAAGGGGAGTCGTACGCCAATCGGCATTGTGCTGAGAAATAAAAACGGGGGAACAAAAGGACTTGCAGTCGCGTTGAATAGTGCCGGAACGTTTAAAGCTTTTAATTGGCCCAGACAGAATAATGTGGTTTTTACGAATGTGGCTAATGCTGTTACAGATATGAACGGTTACAGTTGGACTTGGGATGCAAGTACGAGTAGTGACGGTGAGTTGAAAGCGACAAGCAATAATTATCCGGCATTCAAAGCTGCTGCAGAATATAATCCGGGTGTGGCTACGAGCGGTATCGGCAGATGGTTTCTTCCCAGTTTGGGGCAAATCGAACTTTTTGCATACACTGTCGGTTTTTCGAGGAAAAGTACTGGTCAATCGATGTTGGGGTGCGCACGGTCTGCATTCTTTTATGCGTTTTCTGCGGCTGGGGGAACGGCCGACAATTTTCAGGACTTTACTAATTTTGTTTCAAGTACATGTTATGGTCAAGGCAGTTGTTGGAGGTATTGGACAAATACCTGTAATGGTTTTTATGATAGTGCGTATGACTCTACCGTTTTGCCTTTTGTGGAATTTTGATGACAATTGGATATAATCAGAAAAATTTTGAGAGGATCGATGAATCGGATAAGGAAGGGAAAAGAATAAAGGGACTTGTTAAATAATTGTAATGCAAGACGATTTTCGTATTTTATTCGTTTCTTTGCATAAAAATTGGGGGGTGTGTGCTTTTGCAGACCACCCCAATTTGTTTAATGTTAAAAAGGAAGCAAAATTTGTCTGATGGCTGAACATACAAGGGTCGGAGCGATGTCTTTTTTTCATTCCCGGCTTACCTCTATCATAAGTATCGCGTTGGTGCTGTTTTTATTAGGACTTATTTTCCTGATCGGGTTGTTGGGAAATGATTTGTCGGTTTATGTAAAAGAAAATCTTTCGTTTTCAATCGTATTAAAAGATAATCAGCGGGAAACGGATATCAAACGGATGCAAAAATCGTTGGAAGCATTGCCTTTTATCAAATCGACCGAATATGTGTCGAAAGAACAGGCTGCGAAGGAATTGGAGGAAGAATTGGGAGAAAATCCCGAAACGTTTTTGGGCTTTAATCCGCTTCAGGCATCGATCGAGGTAAAGTTGCATTCGGATTACGCCAATCCGGACAGTTTGCCGCTGATCGAAAAAAAAATCAAAAACTATACCTCCGTTTCGGAACTATTGTATCGCAGGGATATGATGGAACTTGTCAACGATAACGTCAAACGCATCAGTATCGTGCTGCTCGGATTTGCCGTCGTGCTGATGCTGATCTCTTTCGTGTTGATCAGCAACACGATTCGTCTCTTGATCTATTCCAAACGTTTCCTCATTCATACGATGAAATTGGTCGGTGCAACGCCCGGATTCATCCGGAAGCCTTTTGTCCGCTACAATTTAGTTAGCGGTATCGTGGCTTCTTTTCTTGCCATTCTGATGTTGACGGGTGTACTGTATTATCTTCAGAACGAATTGGCCGGATTCATCAGTGTCTTGGATGTTCGCGTGCTGTTGTTCGTTTACGGAGGAATCGTGTTTATGGGCATCTTGTTGTCGGTAACAGCTACGTGGTTTGCCGTGAACAAATATTTGCGTATGGGTGTCGATAAATTATATTATATATAATATTCAAGGTATATGGCTAAACAAGATTTTGCATTCGGAAAAGAAAACTTTATCTGGATTGCGGCTGCGGTCGTGGTTATTATCATCGGGTTGATTTGCATGAGTGGTGGAGGATCGGCCGATCCGGCCGGTTTTAATGCCGATATTTTCGATACGCGCCGCATCGTTATTGCTCCAGCATTGACGTTGTTCGGTTTTATATTGGTGGTTGTGGGGATTTTACGGAATCGTAAAAAAAAAGGAAATAACGAAGCATGAGTTGGTTGGAAGCATTGCTGCTGGGATTGATTCAGGGGCTGACCGAATATTTGCCGGTGAGCAGTAGCGGGCATTTGGCTATCGGATCTGCGTTATTCGGTGTCGAAGGCGAGGAAAATCTGGCGTTTACGATATTGGTTCATGTGGCGACCGTATTCAGTACCTTGGTCGTTTTGTGGAAAGAGGTGATCTGGATCTTTCGTGGATTGTTCAAATTCGAGAAAAATGAAGAGAGCCGTTATGTGTTGAATATCCTTGTTTCGATGATTCCGGTCGGGATTGTCGGACTCTTTTTTAAAGATACGGTAGAGGCTATTTTCGGATCGGGGTTGTTGATCGTGGGATGCATGTTGTTGCTTACGGCAGCGCTACTTACGTTTTCTTACTATGCCAAACCCCGCCAGAAACAGGATTTGTCGTTGAAAGACGCTTTTATGATCGGATTGGCACAGGCGTGTGCCGTTATGCCGGGTCTTTCGCGTTCGGGAAGTACGATTGCTACCGGGCTGTTATTGGGAAACAATAAGGAAAAACTGGCCCAATTCTCGTTCTTAATGGTGATCCCGCCGATTTTAGGAGAAGCTCTGCTGGATACCGTCAAAATGATAAAGGGGGTGGATCTGGCCGGCGATATCCCGACCTTTTCGCTGATTGTCGGTTTTTTTGCAGCTTTTATTTCCGGTTGTGTGGCCTGTAAATGGATGATTAATATAGTAAAGAAGGGAAAATTGATCTATTTTGCACTTTATTGTGCAATCGTAGGATTGGTGACGATTGCCTGTTCGTTGTTCTGAATGCTGAAAGACTTGAAAGATGGATTTTATTGCTGGAGAAGTATTGTATTTTAATAAACCGTTGAAGTGGACCTCGTTCGATCTGGTAAATAAATTCAGATACAAGTTGTCGAGGAAATTGAAGTTGAAGAAAATAAAAGTAGGTCATGCCGGGACATTGGATCCGTTGGCTACAGGGGTGATGATCGTTTGTACGGGAAAAGCGACCCGAATGATCGAATCGTTTCAGTATCAGACAAAAGAGTATGTCGCTACATTGAAATTGGGCGAAACGACCCCTTCTTTCGACTTGGAAAAAGAGGTGGATGCCGTCTATCCGACAGGCCATATAACCCAAGAGGAGGTCGTGCGCGTGTTGCAGTCGTTTGTCGGGACCATTCAGCAGGTCCCTCCGGTCTTTTCGGCTTGTAAAATAGACGGAAAAAGAGCATACGAACTGGCCAGAAAAGGGGGAGAGGTAGAGTTGAAGCCGAAAACATTGGTGATCGATGAGATAGAGCTGCTCGACTATGCACTGCCGGTTATCCGGATACGGGTTGTGTGCAGCAAAGGAACATATATACGGGCATTGGCGCGCGATATCGGAGTTGCCCTTCATTCGGGCGCTCATCTGATAGGTTTGGAGCGTACCCGTATCGGAAATGTGACGTTGAAAGATTGCATGTCGCCAGACGAAATCGATCTTTTTTTAGAGAGAGAGATCGGACAAATGGAAGAAATAAAAAAATAAAATAAAGCATTATGAAACTTTCGAAATTCAAATTTAATTTACCGCAGCAGCAGATCGCGTTGTATCCGGAAAAAAACCGGGACGAATCCCGGTTGATGGTTGTCGACCGTAAAACCGGAACGATAACGCATAAAGTTTTTAAAGAGATGCTTGATTATTTTGGGAAAGGGGATGTCTTTATTTTCAACAATACAAAAGTTTTTCCGGCTCGCTTATATGGAAACAAGGAAAAGACAGGAGCCCGTATAGAGGTGTTTTTGTTGCGCGAACTGAACGAAGAGTTGCGCTTGTGGGATGTATTAGTCGACCCGGCGCGTAAAATTCGTATCGGAAACAAATTGTATTTCGGAGAAGATGATTCGATGGTGGCCGAAGTGATCGATAATACGACATCGCGTGGACGCACGTTGCGGTTCCTGTATGACGGAAGTCACGACGATTTCAAGAAATCGCTGTATGCCTTGGGCGAAACCCCGCTGCCGAAATATATCGAACGGCCGGTAGAACCGAACGATGAAGAGCGCTATCAGAATATTTTTGCAACTGAAGAGGGGGCCGTTGTGGCGCCTGCTGCCGGGCTGCACTTTAGTCGTGAATTGATGAAACGGTTGGAAATCAAGGATTGCCGTTTCTCTTTCTTGACGCTTCATTCCGGATTAGGCAATTTTAGGGAGATTGATGTGGAAGATCTGACTAAACATAAGATGGATTCGGAACAAATGATCGTCAACGGCGAAGTGGCGCGGATCGTCAATGCCGGAATAGATGCCGGAAGCCGCATTTGCGCCGTAGGAACATCGGTGATGCGTGCCATTGAGACGGCGGTAAGTACCGATGGCCATTTGAAAGAATTTGAAGGATGGACCAACCGGTTTATCTTTCCGCCTTACGATTTTAATGTGGCAAACTGTATGATCACTAATTTTCATCTGCCGCTCTCTACGTTGCTGATGATGACTGCGGCTTTCGGCGGATATGAGCTGGTGATGGACGCGTACGACATGGCTTTGAAAGAAAAGTACCGTTTCGGCGCATACGGGGATGCGATGTTGATTTTGTAAGAAAAGCGGCATCATGGCGATTGCATATTGGGGATTAGGGACGAATATCGGTCATCGACGGAAAAATCTGATCGTTGCGGCGGCATTGTTGGCCGAACGGGCGGGAGATGTATTAGCTGTTTCGGCTTTTTATGAAACGGAACCGTGGGGATTCTGTTCGGAAAATGCCTTTTTGAATGCAGCCCTTAAAATGCGGACATCGCTATCCCCGATGGAGTTGTTAGATTGTGCGCAGGGAATTGAGCGGGAATTGGGACGCCCGGAGAAAAGTCGTGACGGTATATATCACGATCGGATCATCGATCTCGACCTTCTGCTATACAATGACCTGGTACTCGAAACACCGGCTCTGACGCTTCCGCACCCGCTGATGCATATGCGAAAGTTTGTGCTGGAACCGTTGGCCGAAATAGCTCCTTTGGCGGAACATCCGCTGTTGCACAAACGAATAATCGATTTAAAGAAAATGTTATGAGCGAAATACATAAAATCATTACCGAGGGAGGAATGGTCTTCAAAAAGAAGGCGAAAGCAGAAACGTCGGAAGAGCGAAAAATACGTTTTTCCGATTTTCTGAAAGGAACACACGGGTCCGATTCGGCCAAATGGAAAGCCGGCTTTAAATATAAAAAAGCGTTGCGCAATACCAAAAAGAAAAAATAATAGCCGGTGGATATATAAATTCGGATTTTTGTGTGTATCTTTGTTGACGAATAGGTGTGGATAGATTTGTATTGCTTGCAACCACAGGAAAAAATGCTAAAAACAACCTCTTTTTACTGCTGTCCGGCAGTCGCTTTTCTTTCCTATACCCATTCGCTGTAAAAGAAAAAAATGGATCGGATCGTTTGATACCGGTATGTTACAAGCTATCCGATTTTTTAAATATTTATTGAATATGAGTTATTTATTTACCTCCGAATCGGTGTCTGAGGGACACCCCGATAAAGTAGCCGATCAGATATCGGATGCTTTGCTGGATGAATTTCTGGCCTATGACCGGAATTCGAAAGTTGCTTGCGAAACCCTTGTTACAACCGGACAGGTTGTCTTGGCTGGAGAAGTAAAATCAAGTGCGTATGTGGATGTACAGGAAGTTGCTCGTACTGTAATCGAAGAGATCGGGTATACGAAAAGCGAATACCAGTTCGAAGCGAAATCATGCGGCGTTTTTTCGGCCATTCACGAACAGAGCGGCGATATCAACCGCGGTGTGGAACGGGAAGATCCCTATAATCAAGGGGCCGGAGATCAGGGTATGATGTTCGGATATGCAACGAACGAAACGGCCAACTACATGCCGCTGGCGCTCGACTTGTCGCACAGCTTGCTTTGGGAACTGGCTGAAATACGGAAAAAAGAAAACGATAAAATGCCCTATTTGCGTCCGGATGCCAAAAGCCAGGTGACGATCGAATATGCCGACAACGGTACACCTCTGCGTATCGATACGATTGTGATCTCGACACAACACGATGAATTTATCGGGCCGACCGGTATCTCGCAGGAAGAAGCAGATACCGCCATGCAACGTAAAATAACCGAAGATGTGAAAAATATCCTGATCCCCCGTGTGAAGGCTAAATATCCGGCGAATGTGCAGGCATTGTTCAACGATGAGATCACCTATCATGTCAATCCGACCGGCAAATTCGTGATCGGAGGTCCGCATGGAGATACGGGACTTACCGGACGGAAAATCATTGTCGATACGTACGGCGGAAAAGGTGCGCACGGAGGAGGTGCTTTCTCAGGAAAAGATCCTTCGAAAGTAGACCGTTCGGCTGCTTATGCCGCCCGTCACATTGCCAAAAATCTGGTGGCTGCAGGAGTTGCCGACGAAATGCTTGTGCAGGTTTCTTATGCGATCGGTGTCGCCAAACCGATGAATATTTTTGTGAATACGTTCGGCCGGGCCAATGTAAAAATGGCCGATGGCGAAATCGCTGCTAAGATATGGGAGCTGTTTGATATGCGCCCGAAAGCGATCGAAGAACGTCTGAAACTACGTAACCCGATTTATCGCGAAACCGCCTCTTATGGTCACATGGGACGTACACCCGAGACCGTGACGAAAACGTTTGTGTCGCGCTATAATCCGGAAGCGGTAACCTGCGAAGTCGAACTCTTTACGTGGGAAAAATTGGATTATGTAGATCGGGTGAAAGAGGTGTTCGGATTGTAAATCTTGCCCCTTTATCCGACAGGGACGCGTTATCAAGAAGTTTTGAAGGATAATCCTGCAAGCTGTGCCGGAAATGATGGAACCCGTCATTTCCGACACAGCTTTTTTGTTAAAAAGATACTGTAAGAGCTGGATATAGAGCCGAATCGGCTGTTTTTGGCCGGTTTTTATAGAAAAGGAATGTGTATTTTCTGTCTTTTTGTATGTGAATATAAAAAAAAGAGTTACTTTTGAAAAATAATTATTAAATCGAAAATATATGCGAAAAACGATTCATTTTCTTCAAATGGCAGTCCTCTTGCTGGTAGCTGTCGCATGTACGGAGCGTTCACCGTTCAAGTACGAATCAGTACCGGGCGATCCCTTGAAAGCCCGTATTTATACGTTGGATAACGGATTGAAAGTGTATATGACTGTAAACAAGGAAACACCGCGTATACAGACATACATCGCCGTTCGTGTCGGAGGGAAAAACGACCCGGCAGAAACGACCGGATTGGCCCACTATTTCGAGCATTTGATGTTTAAGGGAACACAAAAATTCGGTACACAGAATTATGAGCTGGAAAAGCCGCTGCTCGACCAGATCGAACAACTGTTTGAAGTGTATCGTAAAACGACCGATGAGGCTGAACGAAAAGCTATTTACCATCAGATAGACAGTATCTCTTATGAGGCATCCAAACTGTCGATTCCGAACGAATACGATAAATTGATGTCGGCCATCGGAGCCAATGGAACCAATGCGTATACCGGCTTTGACCAGACGGTATATGTAGAGGACATCCCCTCCAATCAGGTGGAAAACTGGGCTAAAATACAGGCCGATCGTTTCGAAAACAATGTGATCAGAGGTTTCCATACCGAATTGGAAACGGTCTATGAGGAGAAAAATATGTCGTTGACGCAAGACGGACGTAAGGTATATGAAGCGGTATTGAGTTCACTCTTCCCCGATCATCCTTATGGAACGCAGACGGTTTTAGGTACACAGGAAAACTTGAAAAATCCGTCGATCACCAATATTAAAAAATATCACCAGACATGGTATGTGCCAAATAATATGGCCATTTGTTTGTCGGGAGATTTTGATCCGGATCAAATGATTGCCATCATCGACCGTTATTTCGGTCAGATGAAACCGAATCCCGAATTGCCGAAAATGCCTCTGACGAACGAATCGCCTATCAAGGCCCCTGTAGTTAAAGAGGTGTTTGGTTTGGATGCTGAAAACGTGACGATCGGTTGGCGTTTCCCGGGAGCTACTTCGCCCGACCAGGATTTATTGGCTGTAACTGCCGAAATCGTGCAGAACCAGAAAGCCGGCTTGTTGGATGTAGACCTGATACAACAACAGAAGGTGTTGAGTTGCTATTCCGGGACCTATGGCATGTCCGACTACAATGCCTTTATCATCAGTGGACGCCCGAAACAGGGACAGACCTTAGACGAGGTGAAAGACCTGTTCCTTGCCGAAATTGAAAAGCTGAAAAAAGGCGAATTCGACGAAAAATTATTGGAAGCGGTGATCAACAACTACAAACTTTTCCGCATGTCGCGAATGGACAGTAACGACGGCCGTGCCGATATGTTTGTTTCTGCCTTTATCGACGGTATTGAATGGAAAGATGAAGTGGCCCTTTTAGACCGTATGGGCAAAATCACCAAGCCGCAGATTGTAGAATTTGCCAATAAATATTTTGGCGATAACTATGCATTGGTTTATAAACGGGAAGGAAAAGATTTGAATGAAAAGAAAATCGAAAAACCGCAAATTACGCCGATATTTATGAACCGTGACACAGCCAGCGCTTTCTTGAAAGAGATTCAGACGGCACAGGTAGCTCCGATCGAACCGGTATTCCTCGATTACGAAAAAGATTTGCAGAAACTGACTGCTAAATCGGACATCCCGGTTCTTTATAAGCAAAATACCACCAACGACCTCTTCTCCTTGATGTATGTATTCGAAATGGGAACCAACAATGATAAGGCGATGGGAACGGCATTCGATTATATGAAGTATCTGGGAACTTCGAAGAAGAGCTTGAAAGAGATCAACGAAGAATTCTATCGGTTGGCTTGCTATTTCAGTGTGCATCCAGGTGCTGAACGTACGTATGTGACACTTGAAGGTTTGAAAGAAAACATGCCGGCTGCGATGGAATTGTTTGAAGAAATACTTGCCGATGCTCAGGTGAATGAAGAAGCCTATGCCAATTTGGCGGGCGATATCCTGAAAGGACGTACCGACGCTAAATTGAATCAGGGACAGAATTTCAACAAACTGATCCAGTATGCAATATGGGGACCGAAATCGCCGACGACAAACGTTTTGACGGCTGCCGAAATTCAGCAGATGAAACCGCAGGATTTGGTCGACAGAATTCATAAAATCAATACCTATGCGCATAAGATCCTGTATTTCGGTCCGGAACAGCCGAAAGAATTGCTCGATATCATCGCCCGCTATCACCAGGTGCCTGAAAAACTGGAACCTGTTCCCGCCGAAGTGGTGAATTTCACTCAACAGGAGACAAAAGACAGCAAGGTATTGTTTGCACAATACGATGCCAAACAGATTTATTTCTCGGCTATCTCGAATCGGGGCGAATCTTTCGACCCGGGCATCGAACCGGTATTAGGTATGTACAACGAATACTTCGGAGGCAGCATGAATGCGATCGTTTTCCAAGAGATGCGCGAATCACGCGGTTTGGCCTATTCGGCCGGCGCATTCTTGATTTCGCCGTCTAAGTTGAAATATCCGTATATCTATCGTACATTTATTGCTACCCAAAACGATAAGATGCTCGATGCAATGAAAGCTTTCGACGAAATCATCAACAATATGCCAGAATCGGAAAAGGCATTTACGCTGGCAAAAGAAGCGTTGATTACCCGTCTGCGTACCGAACGTATTACGAAATCGGGTGTTTTATGGTCGTATTTGAATGCGCAGGATTTAGGATTGAATGTCGACAGCCGGAAAGAGCTGTTTGAAAAAGCACAGACGATGACCATGGAGGATATCAAGGCTTTCCAGCAGAAGTGGGTGAAAGACCGGAAATATGTCTATTGCGTCTTGGGTGATGAAAAAGATTTGAATATGAAAGATTTAGCCGGTTACGGCCCGATACAGAAACTGACAAAAGAGGAACTGTTCGGATATTAAAAAAAGCGGCTACGATTAGTCGCACATGATGTATAGTCCTGAATAACTGCTACGGTTATTTAGGACTATATTTTTTTTTGAACAAGATAACTTATTCACAAAAAATGTGTCACAACAGTGGCAAAGGACGTTTTTTTACCCGTCCGACAGACATTTTGTCAAGTGTTTTTGAGGGTGGAAAAGGTGTTTGTCAACAAAATGTTGTGGCGAAATTATAAATCTCTGTTTTCTTCTAATTCTTCTTTTTCCACCTCTTTGACCTTTCTGAACAGGTCGGAGGCGAAAATGAAATCGTTCAATGCCTTGTTCTTGGAAGTGATTACCTCTTTGTTGCTACCCTGCCATTCCTTGACGCCTTCTTTGATGAAAATGATGTTTTCGCCAATATTCATGACCGAGTTCATGTCGTGCGTATTGATGATGGTGGTCATTTTATATTCGACTGTAATGTCGTGAATAAGATCGTCGATAATCAGCGAAGTCTTGGGGTCCAGTCCGGAGTTCGGTTCATCGCAGAAAAGATATTTCGGATTGAGCGCGATCGCCCGTGCGATGGCGGCGCGTTTCATCATACCGCCGCTGATTTCGGAGGGATACAGATGGCCGGCTTCCGAAAGATTTACCCGGTCTAAACAGAATTGCGCCCGTTTCAGGCGTTCTTTCGAGGTCTCTTTCGAAAACATATCCAACGGGAAAAGTACATTTTCCAGTACAGTCATACTGTCGAACAGGGCAGAGCCTTGAAACAGCATTCCCATCTCGCGGCGAAGCAGATTCAGGTTACGCTTGCCCATGGAGGTCAGCGGACGGCCGTCGTACAGAATTTCTCCGGATTCGGGCGTCAGCAAACCGATGATGTTTTTGATCAGTACCGTTTTCCCGGAACCGCTTCGTCCGATAATCAGATTTGTTTTTCCTGTTTCGAACAGTGCATTGATATCGTTCAATACGGTGCGTCCTTCAAACGATTTGGAAAGATGTTTGACTTCTATCATCTTAAGTGAGCATTAAATCGGTTAAAATAACATCGGCGAGTAGAATCATGATACTGCTCATGACGACAGCGTTTGTACTGGCTTTTCCCACTTCCAGCGCCCCTCCTTTTACATTGTATCCGAAATAAGATGCAATCGAGGAGATAAGAAATGCGTATACCACCGATTTGATGATGGAATACCAGATGTAAAATTCGTTAAAATAGAATTGCAATCCGTATTCGAACGATGCCGGTGTCATCCCGGTACCGGTCGAGTGGCTGGCGGCAATACCGCCTAAAATGCCGGTGAACATACTGAATATAACTAAAACGGGAATGAAAATCATCATCCCGGCCATTTTCGGGAGGATGAGGAAGTTGGCCGAATTGACTCCCATTATTTCCATGGCATCGATCTGTTCGGTTACTCGCATGGTCCCGATTTCGGACGCGATGTTACTGCCTACTTTTCCGGCGAGGATCAGGCACATGATCGAAGAGGAAAACTCCAGTAAGATGATTTCGCGGGTTGTGTATCCGATGGTAAATTTCGGAATCAACGGCGAACTGATGTTCAACGAAATCTGAATAGCGATAACCGTTCCGATAAAAACGGAAATGATAACGACGATCCAAAGCGAATCAACGCCTAATTTATAAATTTCTCTGATCAGTTGTTTGAAAAACATGCTCCATCGGTTGGGAATAGAGATGCATTTGTTCATTAACAGGACATATTCGCCCAACTGTTGTAATGCTTTCTTCATCGAAATGCTTTTTCTCTTGATTTTAACGGGGCGAAGCGATCAGCGGATCGCTACTTTTCGGACAATTTCACCGATCCGGACAATATAATATCCTTTGGCGATGTTGACGGGATATTCGCCCGTCGGCTGTTTGATCGGAAGTTCTTTCACCCGGATACCCACCACGCTGTATATTTCTATTTTGCTGCCGACCGGTGCGTTCGTTACGATAATCTTATTGTCATAGGCGCTTATTTCGACCGTCTCGGCTTTCTTTTCTCTACTTTCGGGAGTAACGGCAATAGTTGTATTTGCCTGTTGCGCGCTTGTTTTCAGCGGATAACAGACCGGAATAACCAACATACATGCGAATACAACGGCTCTTTTCATCTTCCAATCCCTAATTTCCTACAAATATAAACCGTTTTTTTGAGAAAACGACGGTATGAGGATATAAAATCCGGCCGAATCTGCAAAAAAGGTTTAAATCGGCACGGTCATACCTTCGTTGGCGGCAATTACCTCCGGAAAAAGTTCTGCCGCCTCTTTTCGGAGAGTATCCGTCTCTTCGTAACGGGCAGAATAATGGCCGATCAACAACCTCTTTACATGTGCCCGGCCGGCTATTTCGGCAGCTTGGCGGGCTGTGGAGTGGAATGTCTCGGCAGCGCGTGCCCGGTCGGCTTCGGCGAAAGTTGCCTCGTGGTAAAGCAGGTCGACATCCTGGATAATCGGAATGATCGATGGATGAAAGGCTGTGTCGGAGCAGTATGCATACCGCTTGGGCTTCTCCGTCGGACGTGTCAGGCGCGCGTTGGAGACGACCTCGCCATCGGGGGTGACATAATCTGAGCCTTGTTTGATTTCTTTCATCCGGCTGAGCGGGACGTTGTAAAAATCGACCATCTCGCGGATGATATGCGACTCTTTCGGCTTTTCTTCAAACAGATAGCCGCAGCACGGGATCCGGTGTTTGAGCGGGATCGAATAGACCGAGAGCGAGCGGTCTTCCATCACTAACGCATGGGTGTAGGGATCGACCGGATTGAAACGGACCTTGAATGCCAGTTCGCGACAGAATTGATTCAGGATCGGCTGTAAAAAATCGGCAACCTCTTTCGGCCCATGGATTACGATATCGCCTGTACGTCCCAGCATCCCCAATGTAGAAAGGAGTCCCGGCAGCCCAAAGCAGTGGTCGCCGTGCAGGTGGGAGATGAAGATATGTCCGAGCCGGTTGAACCGGACATGCATCCGGCGCATCTGCACCTGTGTTCCTTCCCCGCAGTCGATCATGTACAATTTGTCGCGTAGGTTGATGATCTGGGAGGTAGCGGAATGGCGCGTGGTCGGCAGTGCCGATCCGCACCCTAATATGTGTAAGTTAAAATCAGACATTTGCTCGGATTCGGAAAAAGTAATGGTGCAAAGATAATATAAAAAGGCCGTCTTTTGCAAAAAAAATAAAAAACTGACTCTTGTTTAGTAGCAGAGCGTTACTATTTTCCTATATTTGTACGTTTTTTCTGGAGAGTGGATTCAAAAACTACTTGAGTGAAAAAATATAATACACTATTTTTCTAAACCTTAACTAACTTTTTCTTTTTGTTTAAAACGGTTAAATGTAGAAACGGCCAAGCGTGAGCTTCGCCGTTTTTTTATATATCTCTCCCGTTTTCGTTTAGTCGGATATCGGAAAAACGGACAAACCTGTCGGTTCTTTTCAGACATCCCGAATGGACTGTTTTATATGAAAATGAAAGAGGTTGAAGTGTCCATACTCCTGTTAAAAAAGATTCCTGCAGTAAAAAACGTCGAGAATAATAAAAAAAGATACGGCCGGAGCGTAAGATTCAAAAAAATCATTACATTCACGCGATAACCTTGATAAAAATAGAACCATATGAAATACTGCAAATTATGTGCCTTATGGATCTTGGCCGGAGGAATCGCCTGTTCCGGAGGAAAAAAGGAGGGCGAGGAAAATGTGGAAGCGGTGCTTCCAAGTGAAGCCAATTGGGTGTATGTGCATACCGGATTGGAAAATGCAAGTCAATATACGATTACCGATGGTTTGAAAGCGGGAGATGTCGTGATTACCGACGGAAATATCAATCTGGCACATGATGCGCCGGTAGAGGTTTTGACCGATAGCAACTGATTGGAAAATGGTTAAATTTTTATTACAGCGGCCCATCGCCGTATTGATGGCTTTTACAGCTTTCTTTATCGTAGGGTTGACGACCTATTTTACGCTTCCCGTCTCCCTCCTTCCGGATATTGCCATCCCTGAAATAACCGTACAGGTGGCTGGGCAGCATACTTCTGCGCGCGAATTGGAAAATACGGTCGTAAAACCGATCCGCCAGCAATTGATGTAAGTGGCGAACTTACGGGATATACGGAGCGAAACGCGCGACGGAGCCGGATTGATCCGCCTGAGTTTCGACTTCGGGACGGATACGGACCTGGCTTTTATCGAGGTCAATGAGAAGATAGATGTCGCGATGAGCAACTTGCCGCGCGAGGTGGAACGTCCGCGCGTGGTCAAAGCGAGTGCGACCGACATTCCGGTCTTTTGCCTGAACCTGACCCTGAAAAACGAAGAGACGGAGGGAGAAGATCAGGAGGCCTTTCTTGCACTCTGCCAATTTGCCGAGACGGTCATCAAAAGACGGATCGAACAATTGCCCGAAGTGGCGATGGTGGATGTGACGGGGCTTTTGAAAAGCCGCTTGCAGATCGTCCCCGATATGAATAAACTCCAGATGACGGGATTTACGCTCGGCGATTTGGAAAATGCGCTCGTATCCAATAATATAGAGCCGGGGAGCATGACGGTGCGCGACGGTTATTAAGAGTATAACATCAAATTTTCAACTTTATTGCGCACCCCCGAAGATGTGGCGGATATTTATCTTCGGAAAAACGGCCGGGTCTATCAGATGGGCGAACTGGCCCAGATTGCCGTTGTTCCTGAAAAAGAGACCAGAACATCCCTTTCGAACGGTAAACGGGTGGTTACGTTGGCGGTGATCAAACAGGCCGACGAAAACATGGACAATATGAAAAAGTCCTTGGCGGAGGTGACCGACTACTTTGCGGAAGTTTATCCGGATATCGATTTCCGTATCAGCCGAAACCAAACCGAATTGTTGGATTATACCATCTCCAACCTGAAACAGAATCTTTCGTTGGGTTTCCTGTTTATCTGTATCGTGGCGATGCTTTTTTTTAGGCGACCTGAAGAGCCCGGCCGTGATCGGCTTGAGTATGGTCGTGAGCCTTGTGATCGGTTTCCTCTTTTTCTACCTGTTTAAAATGTCGTTGAATATCATTTCGATTTCCGGACTCATCCTGGCATTGGGAATGATGATCGACAGTTCGATTATCGTGACGGAAAATATCGCCCAATACCGGGCGCGGGGAGATTCGCTCGAAGAGGCATGTGCCAAAGGAACGAGCGAGGTAATCACCCCCATGTTGAGTTCTACTTTCACGACGATCGCCGTTTTTGTCCCGCTGGTCTTTTTGAGCGGAATCGCCGGGGCGATCTTTTACGACCAGGCCTTTGCCGTGACGGTTGGGCTGCTGGTTTCCTATTTTACGGGAATCATGTTGCTTCCGGTTCTTTACAAATGGATTTACAGTATTCCGGAGGTCAAATACAAAGGGTTGAATCTGCGGATAAACAATTTGGTGAAGGAACATACCTTGGATCGTTTTTATGATACCGGAATCGATTTTGTTTTTGCCCATAAAGGACTGTTTTTTTGCTTGCTACTGCTGACGCTTCCACTCTGCGTTTTGCTGTTTTACGGAATTCCCAAAACCCGGATGCCTGAAATCGACCAGAACGAACTGATTGTGCATGTAGAGTGGAATGAAAACCTGCACGTGGATGCTAATCGGGAACGGGTCGAACGCCTGTTCGAACAGGTTAGCGGCCGGACGGTCGAATATACGGCTTATATCGGACAACAGCAATTCTTGCTGAATCGTGACCGCGAACTGTCTGTCTCGGAGGGCGAATTGTATTTAAAGACGGCGAAAGCTTCTGGTATAGAACCGCTTCGGGAAGAAATAAGCCGGTGGATAAAAACGGCCTATCCGAAGGCTACGGTGACTTTTTCGCCGCCAGTTACCGTGTTTGAAAAGCTGTTCGTGACCAGCGAAGCGGATCTGGTGGCTGAATTGTATACCCGCAATCGCACCGAAGCGCCTGATGCGGCCGGGTTGCGCCTGCTGGAAAATAACATTGCGGCTGCCACCGGTCTGCCGCCTGCCGGTACGGCATTCGACAAACAGCTTAATCTGACGATCGATCGGGAAAAACTGCTGCTGTATCATGTGAGTTACAATGAAATCTACCGGCTGTTGAAAACCGCCTTTAAAGAGAACGAGGTGACGATTTTACGGTCGTACCAGCAATATTTGCCGATTACCCTCGCCGAAAAGGAACGGCCGGTCGATGAAATCTTGCAGAAAACATTGGTGCAGACGCTTCCCGATGCCGGCGGACGGCAATACGACCTCCCTTTGAGTACGTTTGTACGTGTACATACAGGCGAGGATCTGAAAACGATAACAGCCGGCAAAAACGGCGAATACATCCCCTTGGCCTTCTACGGAGTAGACCGGCCGGAAGAGGTGATGGCGGCGGTGAAAGAGGAGGCCGGCAAACGATGGGATATCGATTTTTCGGGGAGTTTCTTCTCCAACCGGAAAATGATAGATGAATTGGCCGTGATCCTGTTTATTTCCGTGTTATTGATGTACTTTATTTTAGCAACCCAGTTCGAGAGCTTCCTGCAACCGCTGATCGTCTTGTTAGAGATACCGGTCGATGTGGCGGCCTCGTTGTTGGTATTGTGGCTTTTCGGACACACGATGAACCTGATGAGTGCGATCGGTATCGTGGTGACCTGCGGTATTATTATCAACGACTCCATTTTGAAAATAGATGCCATCAACGAATTTCGTAAAAACGGCATGCCGCTGATGGAAGCAATCCACGAAGCGGGCAGAAGACGGTTGCGCCCGATTATAATGACCTCGCTGACAACTATTTTCGGTATGCTTCCGCTGCTTTTTACGTTCGATATGGGAAGCGAATTGCAAAAACCGTTGTCGGTAGCCATGATCTCGGCCATGTTGATCGGTACGGCCGTCAGTTTGTTCGTCATTCCGCTGATATATTGGTTCATTTATCGGAAACAGGAGCACAAAACAGAATTATAAAATGAAAAACAGCATGAAACGAATATGGATTTTCTTCGGGATATGGGTCGGGTGCCTCTCTTTTTTGCCGGGCAATGCCCAGTTGACGCTCACTTTGGAGCGGACAATTGAGCTGGCGGCCGACAGCTCTTTGGATGCATTCCGTTACAAAAATATGTATTTGGTAGGATATTGGCAGTACCGCACCTATAAAGCCGGCCGGTTGCCCAGTCTGACGATGAACCTGACGCCGGCGCAGTATAACCGCTATTTTACGCAGCGATACGACTCGGGCGAGGATATCGACGTATACCGCAAACAACAGCGTTTTTATGCCGGAGGAAATCTCGAAGTGCAACAGAATTTCGACTTGCTGGGAGGTACGTTTTATTTGGATACCGATTTGGGATTCATGCGCTACTTTGGCGATCAGACCTACAGCCAGTTTGCATCGGTGCCGGTACGGTTGGGGTATCAACAGGATCTGCTCGGGTATAATCCTTTCAAGTGGGAACGGAAAATCGAACCGCTGAAGTTTGAAAAAGTCAAAAAAGAGTTGCTGTATAACATCGAACGGATGAGCGAACAGGCAACAGTCTATTTTTTCGGATTGGCGATGGCGCAGGCCGAATATGATTTGGCGAAAGAAAATGTGGCTTCTACCGACACGCTGTACCGGACCGGACAGGAACGGCAGAAAATCGCCTCGATCAGCCAGGCGGACCTGCTGACCTTGAAGTTGGATGCGGTGAATGCCCGGAATACGTTGAGAAATGCCGAAATCGCCTTGAAACGGGCCATGTTCAACCTCGCTTCTTACCTTAATTTCGATAAAAATACGGAGATCAAGCTGCGCTTGCCGGGCCGTCCGCGCAAAATGGAAATAGCAGTCGACCGCGCACTTGCGCTGGCACGCGAGAATAATCCGGTTTTCCTGAGTTTGAACCAGCAGATTTTAGAGGCGCGCCGAGAGGTGGATAAGACGAAAAAAGAGGCGATGTTCAATGCCCGGATCAATGCCAGTGTGGGTTTCAATCAAGTAGCCGGCAATATAAAAGAAGCTTACCGAAACCTGCAACAGCAGGAATTGGTAATGGTTTCGGTAGCGATTCCCTTAGTAGACTGGGGCGTTCGGAAAGGGCGTTATAACGTAGCGAAAAACAACCTGCTGGTAACCGAAACTTCATCCAAGCAACAGGAACTGACGTTGTTCGATTTTGAAACCGGCGTTTCGCTGTCGAACGTGTTCGATTATAAAAACGGAATGGATTGATGCATACACCTCCTAAAATATCCGCCTTTTCGGTCATTGTCGCTTTTCTTTGTGTGGCATTGGCGGGGATTGCTTTTATACCGCAGTTGCCGGTAAAGCTTTCACCCTCCCGGACGTTGCCGCGCTTGACCGTCAACTACCGGATGCCGGGCAATTCGGCCCGGGTGATCGAAAAGGAAGTGACTTCGCGTATTGAAGCGATGCTGGCACGTATTAAGGGTATACGGGAGATCCGTTCTATCTCCGGAAACGGTTGGGGATATGTGACGCTTGAGTTGGACAAACATGCATCGGTCGATGTCGCCCGCTTCGAAGCCTCTACCATTATCCGGCAGACCTGGCCGAGCCTGCCCGAAGGTCTCAGTTATCCGGTTTTGGAAATGAGCCGTCCCGACGACAAGGAGGCACTTCCTTTTCTCAGCTATACGTTGAATGCGGCGGCTACCCCTTTTTTGATCCAACGTTTTGCCGAAGATCAGATCAAACCGCGCCTCAGCAGTATTCCGGGCATTTACCGGATCGATGTCAGCGGGGCGACACCGATGGAGTGGCGCTTGGAGTACGACAGCCGGCAATTAGCGCTTTTGGGGGTGCAGACAACCGATATCCGGGAGGCAATCGAACAATATTATCGGAAAGAGTTTTTAGGGATGGGAAGCATCGGAACCGACGGGCGTACCGAATGGATCCGCCTGGCATTGATGCCCGACCTGTCCGGAGAGGGATTCGATCCGTCGCGTATCGTCGTGACCGGAAAAGGAGGGCAGTTGGTTCGGCTCGACCAATTGTTGAGAGTTTCCCGTCAGGAAGAGTTACCTCAGAGTTATTACCGGATCAACGGCCTGAACTCGATCTATCTCTCCATCCGGGCGGAAGAGACCGCCAACCAGCTCGAAGTAGCCGAAAAGGTCAGCATGGAGATGGACTACATCCGGACACAATTACCGGCCGGTTACGAGATCCATACCGGCTATGATGCGACTGAATTTATCCGCGAGGAGTTGGATAAAATTTATATCCGTAGCGGATTGACGATCCTGATCCTGCTGCTTTTTGTCCTTTTGATTACACGGGAACTGAAATACCTGTTTTTGATCATTATCAGTTTGTCGGTCAATCTCTGTGTCGCTGTTATCTTGTATTATTTTCTGGGGCTTGAGATGCAACTGTATTCGTTGGCCGGAGTCACAATCTCATTGAGCCTTGTGATCGACAATACGATTGTGATGACGGAACATATCCGTAACCGGCATAACCGCAATGCTTTCCTTTCGATACTGACAGCCACGCTTACCACTATGGGGCATTGGTGATCATCTTTTTCTTGGACGAAAAAATCAGGCTGAATTTACAGGATTTTGCCGCCGTTGTGATTGTGAATCTGGCTGTTTCGCTGCTGATAGCCCTCTTTTTGGTTCCCGCCCTGATCGAAAAAATGGGATTGGAGTGGAAAAACGGCAAGCCCGGATCCGTCTCTTTATCGAAAAAACGCGGCCGCTTCGGGTATCATATGCATCGGTTTATCAGCCGCTTTCCGGTTTATTGCAATCGCTATTATCTGTGGCAGATCTCCTTTCTCGGGCGATGGAAAAAAACAGCCTGTTTCCTGTTGGTACTTGTTTTCGGCATACCGGTATTCCTGTTGCCGGAAGAAATCAAATATGATACTCAAAATGGAAAAAAACAGTATACGGCTACCGATTCGCTGCTGATCGATACCTATAACCGGGTTGTTTCGGGAGATACTTATAAAGGAAAGATAAAGCCTGTGATCGACAAGGCATTGGGAGGAACGCTCCGGCTGTTCGTCCAAAAAGTATACGAAGGCAGTTATTTTACCCGTAACGAAGAAACGGTGCTGTCTGTCAGTGCCTCCATGCCCAATGGGACGACCTTGCCGCAGATGAATCATCTAATCAGCCGGATGGAAGCGTATCTGAGCCGTTTCAAGGAGATCCGTCAATTTCAGACCAATATATACAATGCCCGTCAGGCCGGTATCCGGATCTTTTTCACCAAAGAGGCGGAGCGGAGCGGTTTTCCTTACCTGCTGAAAAGCCTGGTCATCAGTAAAGCGCTTGAATTGGGAGGCGGCAGTTGGGGAGTCTACGGATTGATGGACCAGGGATTTAGCAACGACGTCCGGGAGTCGGCAGGCTCATTCCAGATCGAAATGTTCGGGTATAATTACGACGAATTATACACATGGGCAGAGCGGATGAAAGAATACTTGCTCACCAACCGGCGTATCAAAGAGGTGATCATCAATTCGGAGTTTTCTTGGTGGAAAGACGACTATCAGGAGTTTTATTTCCGCTTGAACAAAGCCCGTATGGCACAAGAGGGGATATTGCCCGTCGATCTGTTCGCCTCTCTTTTCCCCGTTTTCGGTAAAGACCTGTATAGCGGTGCGATCGTCGTCGATCATGAAATGGAGAAATTGAAACTCACTTCCCGCCAGTCGCAGGCATACGATATCTGGAGTATGCAGCATGTCCCGCAGCTTTTAAACGGAAATTCCTATAAATTGTCTGAGCTGGCGACGGTCGAGAAGGGGCAAATGCCACAGCAGGTCGGGAAAATCGACCAGCAGTACCGCCTCTGTTTACAGTATGACTATATAGGAGCATTCAAATTAGGAAAAAAGAATCAGGAGGCGGCGGTAAAAATGTTCAACGACGCTTTTCCGATGGGATACAGTGCCCGTATCACTACCTATTCATGGAATTGGGAAACGAAAGACAATAAACAGTATCTGCTTCTTTTCCTGATTATTGTCATTATCTTTTTTACGACCTCTATCCTGTTCAATTCATTAAAACAGCCGTTGGCGGTTATTTTTGTGATCCCGATTTCTTATATCGGGGTCTTTCTGACCTTTTATCTGTTCAGATTGAATTTCGATCAAGGTGGATTTGCCTCATTTGTGCTGTTGTGCGGAATAACGGTCAATGCCAGTATTTACATTCTCAATGAATACAACCAGATACGCGAACGCAAACCGCAGTTGGCTGCCTACAAAGCCTATTTGAAAGCGTGGAATACCAAGATCACGCCGATTTTCCTGACTGTTGTCTCCACGATTTTAGGATTCATCCCGTTTATGTTGGGAAGTTCCAAAGAGGCATTCTGGTTTCCTTTGGCTGCCGGTACGATCGGAGGATTGGTTTTGTCGGTATTCGGCATCTATTTTTACTTGCCTCTCTTTACGCTCAGAGCCTTTTCCGAAAAACATCCGGAAAAAACACCACCGGTCGATTAGCCTCTTCTGCTTTATACATAAAAACTAAAAAGCAAGGGAATCATAGAAGTTTTCAAAACTTCTATGATTCCCTTGCTTTTGTCGGATCCTGTATGGAACCGTTATTCTACATTATATCCTGAAATGACAATTTTCGGCGCATTCCCGCGGGTGTCTTCATCTTTCCAACGGATGCTTACCGCTTTCCGTTCTCCGGGCATCAACGCGAAGTAATTGTCCGAATAGAAGACCGGTAGGAATTGAATGCCGTCTTTTTCACCGACGACGTTTACGCGGATCATCAGTGCCGGCACATTCGTTTGGTTTTCGATGTCTACCGAAGCCTGCCAGTATCCGTCGGCAGCCTTATCGGCCGAAACATTCGCCTGCAAAGAAACTTTTTGCAGTTGTTTCAGTGCCTGGTAATTGTTTTCCTCCTTGCTTCTGTGGTAGAAATTTTCCGAAACGACTTGTCCGTTTTCTGTCAGTGTCATTTTGATGAAGTGCACCTGCGACAACTGATCGGGGAAATCCAATCGGAAGCACTTGATCGTCGTATCCTCCCGGCTGTCGACGGTCGTTTCTTTCTCCCATACCACCGATGCATCCATATCCAGCACCTGTACTTTCGCTACCAGACCGTTGTGCGTACCGGCGCTGTAGTTGACCACCTCCATCTCATCGGTAGCCGGATTCCACTGAATATGTAGCGGTTCGGAGGCCTTTTTGATGGCAAAATAGGCCGCTGTCGGTTCAAAATAATAGTCGTAAGTCTGCCATACCATCGAAGGCCAGCAAGGGTGGCTCATCCACATCAACAGCCCTTTTCTGTTTTTACTTCTGGATTCAAACATGCTTCTGTGCCCGTCGTAGTTCACCCATTGGGCCAGTTCGGCAAATTCTTTCGCACTTTGCGGCTCTCCGTACCCTTGGGCGATGATCTGGTTGAAAGAGGTACATCCCTGCGCCCCTTCGCGGGTATAGTCGTGCATGCCCCACTGGTCGGCTTGCGGCCAGATGCCTTCCGGCGAGAATGTTCTCAGCATACTTTCGTACGTCATCACGTTCGGCATACCGCGTTCGCTATGGAATTTGTCATTCCCCGTTTCCAACGTGAAGTATGTTTTGGCGGGCAGCATCCGATAGGGCCCGTGTCCGCTTACCACCTCATCAGCCGAGCTGGGGATGTAGTGGATGTCCGGATGAGACGCTTTGATAATCCGGCGCAGCGCCCGGTCTATTTGTTCGGGCGGGAATCCTTCATTTCTACCGCAATACAATCCGATGGAGGCATGGCTTCGGATCCGTTTCACATAATCCTCCGCATTTGCGATGAACATCTCCGGATAATAAGGATCCGGACCGTCGGCGGGATTGGCCAACCAGAAGTCTTGCCAGATCATGATACCGTGCCGGTCGCAGGCGTCGTACAGTTCTTCATCCCCGATCATGCCGACCCAGTTTCGCATCATTGTGAAATTCATGTCTGCATGGTACGCCACTGCGATGTCGTATTCTCGGCCGCGATAATTCAGGTTCGATTCGCCGAATCCCCAATTTCCACCCCGTCCGATGAACCGTCGTCCGTTTATGAACAGACTCAAAATCCGGTTCTCTTCATTGAAAGTCATCTGGCGGATACCCACCTTAAATGCTTTCGAATCCGATACCTTGCCATCGGTTTTGAAGGTAAAATCCGCATCGTACAGATAGGGGCTTCCGTAACCTTTCGGCCACCACAGGCGCGGATGTTCCATTTTCAGTTGCCGGAAGTTTTCCGGGTCGAAAACGACTGTTTTTTCCTCTCCTGCCGCCAATTCGACCGGCTGGCTGAATGTGATGTCGCCGATTTTTCCCTCTAATACACCTGCAACATGGCCGGCATCGTGGTTTTTAACCACTACTTCGGCCGTCAGCAGGGCCGAAGTTGTATCGGGCAGCGGCAATACCGTGCGTACATACGGGTCGGCAACCGTCACCTTTCCGGACGTTGTCAGGAATACATCGTTCCAGATACCGATATTTCTACCCCGTACCGTCGGGATCCAGTCCCACCCGATCGTTGCATGAAACGTGGGATTATCAGCTCCGAGAATACCGCCGTTAAAGTCGGTACTCTGTCTGTTTTTCTCCTTGATCGCTCCGATATGCGTATTTTTGATGATCTTCACCGCCACCGTATTTTTGCCCGGCAAGGCAATGTCGGTCACGTCGAATTTCCCTCTCATAAAAGCACCGTCGATTCGTCCGAGCTGTTTGCCGTTCATGAAAACCTCCGCTTTCCAGTTGATCCCGTCGAAATTCAGGAACAGTCGTTCCCGGTTGAAACCTTCCGGCATGTTGAACTCATTGCGGTACCAAAAGTCGGAATAAAAGAACGATTCGGAAACATGCAGTTGGTTATCGGCATAATTCGGATCGGCGATCGCTCCGATATTTTTATAGCTGCTCAATACCGTTCCCGGTACAGTCGCTACGATCCATTGTTCGGGCTTGAAGTCGGCAGTAGCGATTTCCTCTCCCGTTGCCGTCACACTCGAAGCCCGCTGTAACCTCCAGTTTCCTCCCGCGAGCACGATCCGGTCCGCTTCCGGTTCCGGCATTCCGGCGGGCCGGGCTGTCAGTCCACCTTTTCCCATCACCTCGATTTCGCTCAGTATATACCGGCTGTTGTTAGCCGGCTGTTGCATCAAGATCCGTATATAGCGGGCATGCTGTTTCCCAAAGTCTATTACGTCGTCTTTGGCTTCTCCGCCCGGCAGGCCGGCAATATCCGTCCAGTTTACTGCATCATCGGAACATTGTATTTTTCCTGCCATAGCTTTGTTTATCCAATGCAGCACCACCTTATCGAATTCCGAGCGGCAGCCCATATCGACCGATACCCATTCCTCGCCGGTTGTGGCGCTCATCCATGCACTGTTGAAGAATTGCGACGGTTTCATCTCCACACGTCCTTCCGCATTGGAGAAGACCGTTTCCGTGAAGCTCCACTGGATCGCCCCCTCCATTTTCAACCCGATACGATAGAAGGCGTAGGGATTCTCCTCCCGAAGCCGGATGGTTTCCTGCAAGAGCCTGGCAGGCATGTTGATCTGCTCCGATTGTTTGTTGGGGTCGTTTACCTGCATCCGGTAGGCCGAAGCTTTTCCGGGAAGTCCCTTTCCTGTCAGTTTCCCGGTTTCCGTCCAGTTTTCCCCATCGTTCGAAGCCATGCAAACGATTTCATATCCGTTTTTAGCCAGTTTGTCATCATAAGCCACCATGCCGGTCAGTGCAATTTGCCCGACCGATTTTCGGTAGTTTGCCAGTGTATACTGAAAATAGGTTTCCGCCCCCGTAAAGGAGTTACGCGAATAAGGCCCTTCATCGATCATCCATTCACGTTCTCTCCGGGGTGCTTCCCCTTCCGGAGTCGATAAGATCAGAAATTGCGGTTGTTCATCCGAAACGATTCCGTCGGTCAGCAACTGCGCCGTCAGATTATAATCGTGATTAGACGAGGCATAAGCCGATCGTAACAGAGCGATATTCCGGTAGGAGGAACGTTCCGGAGCCAGTTCGGGCGAAAAATCCTCTTTCGGATTTCCCGGATAGTTGCCGATTCCCCGCGTGTAATAATCCGACCGTGCGGCCGGTCCGTCGTCGGTTCGTACCGTCTCCTTACATCCGGCAAACAAAAGTAAGGCGGCGATTCCCGCAAAAGACAAAAAACCGTTTCGTTTTTTTCGTTTTTTCTGTGTATTCATTCTATCTTAAAAATTAGTATGGACTTCCGTAAAAACAAGAAATGTACAAATATACGATGGAAACCGCAACCGTCCTCCTTTTTGCCGAACCTTTTTTTAAAAGCCTGTTTTTATCCTTTTTATGAGCGAAAAAGTAGTCGGCAAAAGAGGAATTCAATATATTTGGATATTAAAAAAGAAAAAACCTGCGCTTTATGATAAAAGTTTTATTGCTGATCGATTATTCCAGCGAGTTCAGCCGCCGCCTGTTGCGGGGCCTGGTCCGGTTTTCCAGAGAACACGGGAACTGGATTTTTTATCGTTTACCCTCTTATTATCAGACGTTGTACGGCAAAGAGGGAATTATACGTTGGGCGAAAGAATGGAAAGCCGATGCCGTGATAGCCCGCTGGGATCATGAAGGGAGCAATCTGTTGAAAACGTTAGATATTCCGGTAATTCTTCAAAATTACAAAGAACGGAGCCCCTATTTTTCGAACCTGACGGGCGATTATATCGGGACGGGGGAGATGGCGGCGCAATTTTTTATCAAACGCCGTTATCGCAACTTTGCCTTTTACGGAAACAAAGGCGTTGTTTGGTCGCGCGAACGGGCCGAAGGATTTCGCCGCGAAGTCAGCAAATACGGTGGCAACTATTTCTATTTCGAGAGCGAGAATCTGAATGGCGAACAATGGAGCAGCAGCCACATCGAGTTGGACAACTGGTTGCTGTCGCTGCCGAAACCGGTCGGATTATTTGCCTGCGACGATAGTTTCGCCTTGCAAGTGTCTGAGATCTGCAAAATAAACGAGATTCGTATTCCGCAGGAAATTGCCTTGTTGGGAGTCGATAACGACGAACTGATTTGTAATCTCTCCGATCCGCCGATCTCATCTATCGAGTTGGATTTGGAAAGAGGCGGTTACGAGGCCGGCCGTTTGATCGACCAGTTGATAAAAAAAGAGAAAAAAGCGCCATTCGACATCGTGATCCGTCCGACCCGTTTCGAGCTACGCCATTCTACTGAGAAATACAACATTTCCAATACCTATATATTGCGCGTTGTCGAATATATCGAGGCGAATTTCACGTCCGATATCCGTATCGAGGCTTTGACGAAGATGGTTCCTCTTTCGCGTCGAAATTTGGAAATCAAGTTTAAAGACGAATTAGGCACCTCGATCTATCAATTTATCCTGCATCGTCGGATCGAACGCTTTGCCGATCTGTTGCTGACGACCGATCGTTCGCTGTTCGATTTGGCACTCGAAGCCGGATTTAACGATTGCAAGAATATTTCCCGGGTATTCAAGAAAGTCAAAGGCTATACCCCGATGGAATTTCGTCAGACCTTCAGTTATCGCGACGATATCTGACTCTTTCCGAACACGTCTTTTTCGCTTTGCGTATTCAATCCTTCGATGGCATTCCCGCTTCCGTGTTGTGCCATAATCTCAATCTGAAGCAGACGTCTGCACACGGAAAAGAGCCTGCTTGCTGCTTGTCTGTGACAGGGCCGTTTGTCACACTTGTGACAATACGCTGTCACAGTTGTGCCAATACGCTGTCACAGTTGTGACAAAGGCTTGTCACAACTGTGACGTCGGGAGCGTTTTTTTTTTTGACCCTCCCGACAGATATTTTATCAGGTTCGTTACGAACTTTTGTGATGTTTTACGCATGGATTTGTACCGCTTGCAAAAAATAGACCTGTGTGTTTTTTTACAAAGCGAACGTAGATGATTATAGAAAAATCCAATAAAAATTAAATTTTCAAAAGTTAGCCCTTTTGTGTGATATGAATTTTTAGTAATTGTTTGTTTTTCGGCTAAAAGACGATTATTTTTGTGCGAGAGCCATCGGGGAGTAAATCCCTTTTAAGCAACCCTTTCAAAGGGTGGATACTGCCCGACCGCGTATTTGTTGCCACTTGAATGTATATGTATGTAAAACCATAAATAACAACAGCCATGAAAAGAATTGATTTGTTGATCGTTTTTGCCCTTTTGTTTGCGCTGACGGAATGCAGAATGGGGGATAAGCAACCTGAAAATGAATTGATCACGGTCGATGTAACCAAAAGTAGTTACTCACCTAAAAAAGAACTGATTTTACAAGACTTTATGGATGTGGAGTATGTTCCGTTGGAAACGAACGATCAGTTTGTTCATCAGGGATATATACAGGCCGTTGGCGAAAAATACATATTAGTAAAAAACTTCAATGATAACGGTGATATTTTTGTGTATGACCGAAGCGGAAAAGCGATTCGTAAGATAAACCGTAAAGGACAAGGGGGGGAAGAATACACCTATTGCAGAGATGTTACATTGGATGAAGAAAATAATGAGATGCTTGTAGACGATCACCTTGCAAGAAAAATAGTAGTTTATGACTTGGATGGAAACTTCAAAAGAAGTTTTAAACAGAAGCAAGAAGGTAATACTCAGTTCTATTTGAATATATTCAATTATGATAAAGAGCATCTGCTTTGTTATGATGAAGTGAATGAAGAGATACCTTTTTTACTTGTCTCAAAGCAAGACGGGAGCATAGCCAAAGAGATAAAAATTCCATTTAAAAAGAGAAGAAGTACTTTTTCCAGGTTTTAAGACATGAAAGAGGAACAAGGTCGGCCGGACCTGGAGGCTACAGTAGAATTACCCCTTTTAATGGCAACTGGATCTTGTTAGAATCCTCATCGGATACGATCTACACGTTAATGCCCGATTACAGTTTGCGTCCGTTTATTGCGAAAACGCCCCCTGTTCATACTATGGTTCCGGAATCTTTCTTGATTTTGAGGTTGATTTCCGACCGTTATTATTTTATGGAAAGTGTAAAGAACGTGTATGACTTTCGTAAAGAAGAAGGATTTCCGAGAACGTATTTTATGTATGATACCAAGGAAAAGGATTTTTTTAGTTACATTGTATACAATGGGGATTATACTTATAAGAAAGAATTTTATATGGTTATGCTGGCCCCAATAAATGCCAAGGGAGAGTTATGGGCTGTTTTAGATGCTTCCGAACTTTGCAGTGATTACGCAGAAGGGAAGTTGAAAGGCAAACTCAAAAAGGTTGCAGCAACCTTGAAGGAGGAGGATAATCGGGTGCTTATGCTGGTGAAACATAAACGATAAGCATGGTGGGAAGAGCTATTCGAACGAGATCCTGCGCGAACAAGGCGAGCATCCGGTATTCTTACAAGGAGGAGGAATACCTCCTCCTTAAGCTCTTTTATGTTTAGTGCATTTTCTCTTATTTGCTGATAAATATTTACTAAAATATAGAGATAACCATATAACAATCTAATGAATTGAAAATATGAAAAAAGAACTTATTATAGTACTGTTGCTTACTTTGTTGAACCTGCAGGCGCAAGAAAAAACATCGTATATCATTTCCGGAAAAGTCGTTGACGATTTCGAACAAGCAATCTCAAATTGTACCATAGCAGCATGGCAAGTCTCCGACTCATCGTTGGTGTCTGGAGCCGTAACGGATGATGATGGCTCTTTTAAGATAGAACATTTACAAGCAGGTACTTATGAGTTGCGATTCAGTCATATCTTATACGAGAAAAAAAAGTTTACGGTGAATGTGAAAAACGATGATGTATCTTTGCCGGTAACGCAATTGAAGCCATCGTCAATTGCATTGGACGAGGTGTCAGTCATAGGAGCTAAACCGTTGGTAAAAGTCCAAACCGGAAAAATCGTCTATAATGTCATTCATGATCCAGAAGCAGCGCGAGCGAATCTTCGAGAAATCTTTGAAAGAATCCCATTGGTCACATTATCCGGTGAAAACTTCCTGATACGTGGACATATTACCCCCCGATATTTAATCAATGGAAAAACCTCCGCCCTGCTTGAATCAAATCCGATGGAAGTATTGAAAAACATTCCGGCCAATACGATCAAAGAGATACAAGTCATAACCAACCCGGGAGCTCAATATGACGGCGATAACCCCGGTGGAATAATAAATATTATCACAAAAAATAAAATGCAGGATCTTTTTTCCTTATTCGCATCTTCTTCAATAGATACAAGAGGAAACCTCAATCATGCAGTCTCTCTCGGCTCTCAAATAAACAAAGTCTATATTCATGGCGATTACAGATATTCCAGGGGGCATAATTACGAAGAAAGGAAAAATACGGAACGAGTGAATTTTAATGATTTGAATCATCATTTGTTAAAACAAGAGGGACGTAGTAAGACTAACAGCAATACGAACTTTATAATATTGCAATCGTCATGGGAGCCTGACACAATGAATATCTTTAATCTGACTCTCAACTATTACAACTACCGAACGAAAGGAAAAGAAAGTCAGTCCAACATGATGTTTGACGATAAAAACAATCCTACGTATGCTTATTGGAACAAAAAAACGGATAAGACGACTTATGAAAATATAGATTTATCCGCCGATTATCAAAGGAAGATAGCAAAAGCGGGAATCCTGCTTTTTATGTATAAATATACCGATCTTCCCAAAGACGCGGACAGTTATTTTATGATTGAAAACAGAGTCGCCTATACGAATCCGAGTATGCACAATCTACAGCAAACACACAATAAAGAGCATACGATACAGATCGACTATACGCAAAGCTGGAAAGACATCCATACATTGAATGCCGGTGGAAAATATATTATCAGAAACAATACCAACGACTCCAGATATTATACGCTCCATAACCCCAGAGAGTGGTTTTATCATTATTCTCCGGAAGATATATTTCATCATCAACAAAAAGTTTTTTCTTTATATGTTGAATATGCATTGAATAGGAATAAAATATCCTATACTTTCGGATTACGCAATGAATTTACAAAAGAACGAATCCTCTATGCTGATACCGGTCTGTCTGATTTCGATATTGATTTTAATAATTTTCTTCCTTTCGGGGTTTTGTCGTATACCTTGGATAATGGATCTCATGTAGGAGCTTCTTATCGTAGTAGAATATCTCGTCCCGGTATTTATTATTTAAATCCGAAGAAGAGCTATGTCGATTTTTCAACCGTATATTATGGAAATCCTAAATTGGATTCTGAAAAACACCAGACGTTGGAATTGGAATATTCGACGATGTATCCTAAAGGGATGTTGAATTTATCATTGAATTATACTTTTTGCAACAATGCGATTCAAGGTGTTTATGGGATGAATGACGATGGGTTATTATATAATACTTACAATAATGGCGGTCGTAACAAGGATGTCAGTCTATCGGGCTTTCTTTCTTATGCTCCGGCATCTTTTATGCGTTTATCAGCCAGTGCGACAGGCAAACATGTGTATGTAAGCAATGTTTGGAACAATAAGAAACTTTCCAATGAAGGGTTTACCGGTAGTTTATCAGGCAATATCTCATTCAACCTGCCAAAATCCTATCAATTAAATCTCTACGGGAGTTATAATTTTCCTCGAATTGATTTGCAAGGAAAGTATTTTAATTTTTATTATTTCGGTTGGCGGTTGTCGAAAAGTTTCTTGAAAGACAAATTAGATGTTTCTGTGAGTGGAAGTGATGTTTTTTGGAAATTCAAGAGTTTCAATAGTACCTATACGACCGACTTGGTCCAAATAAAATCAAATACCAAAATTCAAGGAATGACCTATGAATTATCAATTTCATATAAATTTAACAGCAGTAGATCATCCATAAAGAAAACGGAGAAAACAATTCAAAATACTGATGTGAGAAATTAAAGTTATTCATGGTTGAACGATTAAAATTGAATGATATGTGGCAGCCTATTATAAAAGAAAAGGATGTTTTTTGTTTGGTAGGATATAGGATAAAAATATTGTTACTTAATTTAATATGTATCTCAATCGGAGTCTGAAAAACAGATGGCTTGTTTAGTGAACCTTTGTCGGTATATGTTAATCGAAAAAAATGGATAAGATGAGTGTTCCTTTTCCTTTGTATCGTCAGGCGGACTCGATGGATTGCGGGCCGACTTGTCTGCGTATGATCGCCCGGTACTTTTGCCTTTCCTCACACAGAGCTTGGTGGACAGGGGCATACGGGATGGAAATTTGTCGTTTATTACTTTGGTGCTCATCGCACAACTGCTGATTTTTGTGGCGAAGTTGTCGGTCGATTTTGTCAGGAGCTGGCTGAACGCTTCTTCCTGCCACTGAAAAAAATATGGCAAGAGGGATTTAACCGTTGAGAAAAGCCTGTATCGTATGGTGTTTGATTGATTAGACCATAACCTGCTCCGGCGAGCTGCCGGGGAAGGCCGGTCGGATTCGACCGGGTGCGAGGGATTCATTTTCCCCCTCGGCAACCTTGATTATGAAAATTGATTGGAAGACGCTCTTTGGGAGCGCAAAGCCTTCCGTGAGAAAATTTCGTGCGTATGTAAACCAATGTGCTCCCGAAGAGCGAAACAAGGTGTGTAAACGGCTGTTTGCCGCCGCTTTTTCGGAATGGCCCGGCTTATCTGCCGATCACCGCCATTTTCTGATAAACTTGATCAAAAGTGAACGACAGGCATTTGTCGACTTTCTCCGGACGGAAACGGTATGGGGCGGCTTGTTGTATGAAGCGGATGAGGAGGCGCTGCTGATGTTGTTGAAATTTGTAAATGTGTGGCTTCATTTGTTTAAAAATCCTAAAACTTCGTACACGAAAATTTCTTTCGCACTATTGTTGTCTTTTTCTATCAACCTGTCGGTTAAGTCGTTATCCGACAAAATCAGATATGCATGGCCGGATACATTCGACTTTTGCGAATGGATGGAGCAAAGCAATGGGATGGGGAATTGATGCCAAAGACATCGGACTGACACATACCTTTTGACGGAGACAGGAAGGGCGGAACTGCCATGCCTGTATGGCGTTGTCACTGCTTTTTTAACGTTTCCGGGCGATTATACCTTTGTCATGTCTCCGATAGCGGAGGCATAACAGTATTCACTTTTTAAATTTTATTTTATTATGGCACAAGGGTATGTGTTGGTATTGCGGCCGTCGAAGCCGGGTGATCAGGGATCGGAAAAGAAGTATTTCGCACAGTCGAAAAGTACAGGGGTTGTCAACATGGATTATCTATCCAAATTGATTGCCGCGCGAAGTTCGCTTTCTTCGGCAGATGTGAAAGCGGTAATCGACAACTTGAACTTTTTCATGGACATGGAATTGCAGCAAGGACGGATCGTGCAGTTGGGTGAATTCGGAAATTTCCGTATCACCGTCGGTAGTGAAGGGGTGGCAAAGAAAAGCGATTTTCATGTGAGCATGTTGCGCCCACCTCATCTGGTCTTTACGCCCGGCAAATCGTTGCGGCATACGAAAAAAATGCTTGAGTTCACTTCGTTGGAATCGAAAAGGGAAAAGGAGATGAATCCCGACCTGCCTGATACCCCGGACGATCCTCAGACGCCGGAACATACCGAGGGGACGGAAATTCCCGGCGGCGTGTAACGGACAGGCGGATGAGTGTTGACGTAGTATGAAACGGCTGACAATTCAATTGACAATGGCAATACTGCTCGTAATGGGCGGTATTGTCTTGATCTTTTCGGGATTCTGGGTGGCTCCGAAGGGTGAAATACACAATAGCGTATTGGTGGCTTTCGGCGAAATGAGCACGTTCGCCGGTGCATTGTTCGGAGTCGATTATTCGTATCGGAAACAATTTAAAAATGATAACATCGAAAAAGAGTGATTATGAAAACCGGTGAACAATTAAGCGAACATTTTTATATGGGCGAATTTACCTATAGCGCGAAGGCTGTGGAGTTGGGGATCGACAACGAGCCGGCTCCGGAGGTACGGACGGCTATACGGAATTTAGTCAAACGGCTGTTGGAGCCGTTGCGCGTCTATCGGCGCGAAGTGCTGGTAATATCAAGCGGTTACCGTTCGGAGGCATTGAACCGGATCGTGGGAGGCGTGCCGGATTCGCAGCATTGCAAAGGAGAGGCGGTCGATTTGTATACGTTCGGAAGCAGTAAGTTGCTGGAGGATCTGCTCAACAGCAAGCTGACGTTCGACCAGGCCATCTGGTACCGGAAACGAAAGTTTCTCCATCTGTCGTTGAAGTATAGAGGAACGAACCGCAAACAGGTATTGATACGATGAGTGGAAGAGGAAGGCCCTTTGTGTGGACGGCCGGATTGCTGATGCTCGTTTGCGGTGGATGTACGACGTTGAGAAAGGTGCGTGAAAACGGAGTACGTGAAAGGAGCGACTCCTTGGTGCGGAGCGTTTCGATCCGCACCGTGTCGCTCGAACGGCGGCATGCTGCGGGAAACGGGACAGAACGGGTACGGGAGGTGCTTTTTTCGCCTCCGGACAGCCTCGGAAGGCAATACCCTGAAAGGGTGAAACTGACGGAACGGGTCTGGAAACAGGCTGATTCGATGCAAGTTGAGCGGGAACAGGTACAGACAGACACACTCCGGACGGAACGGCGGGAAAAGATGCTGCTTATCCGGCAACAAGGGGCTTCCCGGCCGACTGCCGGCAAATGGTTGCGGGGAGTTACCTGTATCGCCGTCTTCTTGCTTGTGGCAGGGGGATGCCTGTATATCCGGTTGCGGTTTCGGAAAAACAGATACCTGCGGTCGCGATTTTGATGCCGGTCAAGGTTGTTTGAAGTCGTTGTAAACCCGCGAAGAGGGTTGCACAAGGATTTTTTAATATCTATCTTCGCACCCCGTGAAAAAAAGGTATTTGTTATGAGATATATCTGTTGGGGATGGGTGTGTGTACTGACGATCGTTTTGCTTGCCTGTTCCAAAGAACGGAACGCATTCGGACCGGTATTGAAACAGGCGGACCTGCTGATGGGGGAGAGGCCCGACAGCGCGCTGTTCCTTTTGGAGACGGAGGTCGATGCCGACCGGTTGCCTCCTGATTTGTATGCCGAATGGTGCCTGTTGCTGACGCAGGCGAAAGACAAGAATTATGTAGTCCATACATCGGATTCACTGATCGATATTGCGGTAACGTTTTTCGAGAAGAAGAGACAACCGGCCCGTGCCGCTTTGGCCTGCTTTTATCGGGGCCGGGTGATGGAGGACCTCGGCAATTCGGAAGAGGCGCTGCTCTGCTTCCTGAAAGCCCGCGATTACGTAGATGATACGGCAGATTTACATTTTCGAGGACTTCTTTTTCTGTATATAGGCGATTTGCAACGTAAACAGCAGGATGGCAAAGAGGCATTGGAGGCGTATCGACATGCTTTCGATGCGTTTGAAAGGGACGGTGATCTGATAAACGGCGGTTACGTGCTGCGGAATATCGGACGGACGTATATCGCGCTGGGGCAGACCGACAGTGCTGAAGTGTATCTGACGGATGCCCTTGAACGTGCCGAAAGGCTTGCCGATATGTCGCTCCGTTCGGACGTGGAAAATGACATGGCGACTCTTTTTGAGGAGCGGCAGGCGTATGACCGGGCGTTGGACTATGCGATGGCTTCGCTCCGGCATCTTTCTTCCGAAAACGATCGCTCTGCTTCGTTCCTCTCTATCGGCGCTATCTGGTACCGAGCCGGACAGCCGGATTCTGCCCGGTATTATCTGCAACATGGACTTGGAGGAGCGAATCTGTATACCGAAGCGGGTATCAACCATTTGCTGGCCCTGATTGCCCGTGAACAGGGGGATTTCAAACAGGCGGCAGACGCTTTTGATGCTTATGTGGTGTGCCGGGACAGTATCGAGGCACGCTACGACATACCTCGTATGCAGACGCTTGAACTGTTGTACAACAAGGAGAAAGTGATTCATGAACGGAACCGGCTCTTACAGGAGAAACAGTATATGCGTTACCGCACCGCTTTTCTCGCCGTGATCGGCTGTTTGTCGTTTGTAGCGACTTATCTCTTTTTTATGAAACGGATTCGGGAGCAGGAGTTGCTGTTGCAGCAGGCGGGAAAAATAGCGGCTGATTTGCGAGGCGAATACAGCGCCCATCTCCGGATTATCGAAGGAAAAGAGCTGCAGATCGCGACTTTGCAGGAGGATATGCGGGAGAAGGAGCAGCAATTGGTGGTGAAAGAAACGGAGCATTCGTTGATTTCTGCCGACTTGGAACGGATGAATGAACGGGTCGACTTGCTGAAAGGCGACCTCCAGCAACTGACCAAGTATACTTCTGGCCTGATCGACCGCCTGTTGGAAGGCAGTCGCCTGAAAGAGGATATCGAACGGAAAACGGGAGAAAATCAGGCCTTGTCGCCCGACTTGTGGATGGGCATACAGCAGAAGATACATGAATTTGATCCGCTGTTCAGAAAAAAGCTGCGGAAATCGGCCCCGCATCTTACGCTGAAAGAGGAACAACTGTGCTGTTTGGTGAAATTGAACATTCCGTTGGAACAGATCGCGATCTTGTTGCAGGTGAATAAACGTACCGTCTCGAAATATAAATCGGAAATCGTCAAGCAGAAATTCGAACGCCGAGACGGCCCGCTGCTCGACACATTGCTCTGAAAAAAGATCTATCTGTTCCGGCTGGAATCTACATTTGCGAAAAAAAAATTGAAATAGCTTTATTATTTTCTGATTATTAGAGAGTTGTTTTTGGTGTGAAATCTACATTTTATGAAGGATTTCTACCACTGTTCTGTTCCGGCATTGAAGAACTGTCGCTACTTTTGCACTGTTTTTTGATTCTTACAATTATTCTTTTATTAACAAATCAATTAAATGAACAACTCAATGAAAAGACAATTTTTCGTAGTGTGCATGTTGCTTTTATCGCTGTTTTCGTGGGAGGGAACGTATGCGAAAGTTGCTGACTCCAAACACATCATCCTGATCGGCAGGGAGCATTCCGGTCGTCCGCGTTCGATTGCACCGGTACAGGCCTGGCTGGATGAAACGGGTGTGTATGTAGCGTTTTATGTGCCGGTAGATAAAGCAACGGTCCGGATCATAGACCAGACCGGTGCGGTAGTAGAAGAAACAGAAGCGGTTGCTCCTGAAACGCTCCGGCTTGCTTTGCCGGAGGCCGGATCGTATACGATCGAGATTCTGTATGAGGATATGTTTTATTACGGAACGTTCGACAGCGTAGATCCGACCCTGTGACCTGATGAAATAAAAACAGCATTAACCTCTGAGGCGGCTAACCGAAACTTATCTATTAATGAAATGAATATATCACCGTTTCGGATCGTTATTGCTGTTTTTTTAATCGCAATGCGGTTTGTCTGATGAAAATAATTGTGTTTCTTTGTGTCAAATATGTGTGAAAGATGGCAGAAGAGGAACAGATGGTCCTTCGGACGGAAGATTTGGTAAAAAAATACAAGATGCGCACGGTTGTAAACCATGTTTCCATCCAAGTGAAGCAGGGAGAGATCGTGGGATTGCTGGGACCGAACGGTGCAGGTAAAACAACTACATTCTATATGACGGTCGGATTGGTGACTCCCAATCAGGGACGGATTTTCCTGAACGAGATGGAAATCACCAAATTCCCGGTATACAGGCGTGCACAACACGGGATCGGCTATTTGGCGCAGGAGGCCTCCGTTTTTCGGAAAATGACGGTGGAAGATAATATCCGGGCTGTGCTTGAGATGACGGAAACGACTGTGGCCTATCAGCAAGAAAAAATGGAGAACTTAATTTCCGAATTTGGCTTGCAGAAAGTACGGAAGAACCTTGGCGACCGCCTCTCGGGAGGTGAGCGACGCCGGGTGGAGATAGCTCGTTGCCTCGCCATCGACCCGAAATTCATCATGTTGGACGAACCTTTCGCCGGCGTCGATCCGATAGCCGTACAAGATATCCAGAGCATCGTGGCGAAACTCAAACACCGCAATATCGGTATTCTGATAACCGATCATAATGTATATGAGACGTTGAGTATTTGCGACCGGGCCTATCTGTTGTTTGAAGGAAAGGTCCTTTTCCAGGGTACGGCCGAACAACTTGCCGAAAATCCGATCGTCCGGGAAAAATATCTGGGCAAGGATTTTGTCTTGCGAAAGAAAGATTTTTAACGGTTATTCCGGCGAACCGTTTGGCTGTCCGTACCGCTTCAGATGCCAGCAACAGAAAAAGAAACCGGCAAGCATACAGAAGGCTGCCACGGAATAAGGCAGCAGATGCTCTTTTTCGATCGTGTCGGAAAAGAGGAGAGAGCGCTTCGCCGGATCGGCCGACAGCGCAACGACTGCAATGGCGTTGTTGAGAAAATGCGCGCATACCGGTAGCCAGAGGCTTTTACTCCAAAGAAGCAGGTAACCGAAATAGGCTCCGAGTAACAGACGGGGCAGAAATCCGTAAAATTGCAAATGGAAGAAGCTGAAAATACAGGCGGCCGCCCAGATAACCGTATGCGGATTGCGTATCATACGGCCGAGCAGCCGCTGTAAGGCTCCCCGGAAAAAAAACTCTTCGGTCACTGCCGCCGTAAGGGCTATCACGATCAGATTTGAGAAAAACGGTGCAATACCTCTGCCTGTGATGAGCAACTCGGTCAGCTGTTCTGCTGCCGCTTCCTGCTGCTGCATCCATGCTTCTACCGGTGCAAGAAAAGCGGGCAATTCGAGTTGCTTGTTGAGTATTTCGGCCAGTGTAATGGTCGGGAACAGGCAACAAAGCGCTCCTATGCCGAGGAGGAACGCCCGTCCGCCGGGCAACGTATCGACCGACAGGTAATGCCGGGGGCGAGGACTGCAAAGCCAGGCGATTCCGAGCGCCGGGACGAGGAATGTCCCGACAGAGGAAAATAGTTGCAGGAGACGCAGCATATCCGGATGATCGGACCATTCCGCCTGCCCGCAGCAGGCATAGAAAAGGGCCATGGCAATGGCTGAAAAGACAACCGCTCCCGATATGAGGAGAACGAATGACAGGAATAGCTGGAAACCGACCGGTTTGCCGGTATAGATGCCTTTTGAAAATAGGATATGCATGGTCTGATCTTTAAAATGAGGTATATAAAAAAACCGGTGTCTCATAGATGCCCGACGAACTGTCGTATGCGAACATGTATGATACACCGGCCTTTTTTCCGGAATAAAAAAACCGATTTATTTCGCCCGAGCTTCTTTGATGACCATCTGACGGCCTTCGAACTCGGCACCGTTCAATTCGTCGATTGCTTTTTGCGCAGCGGCATTGTCTTGCATTTCGATGAAAGCGAAACCTTTGGATCTGCCGGTTTCACGATCTTTGATAATCTTAACGGATTCGACAACTCCGTATTCTTCCATTACTTGTTTTAAATCATCCTCCCGAACACGATAGTTCAGGTTACCAATGTAAATGTTCATAAAAATAGAAACTTAAAAAAATAAAAACGTTACTTTACATGAAAGTATGAAAACCGGAATTTCGTAACAGTGAGTGATATTCGACAAGTAACCTGTTAAATGAAGAAATAAAAAAACAATGTTATGACGTTCAAGGTTGATACCCTTTCACACTGCAAAGGAATACAAATATTTTAGATAAACAATCATTTATGGAAGAAAAAATGCGAATTGGCGTATTTTATCGCTTTCCGGATTTTTACATCTTATATTTTAAGGCAACAATTTGCGAGATTAAAAGAATAAACCTAATTTTGCACCCTAAATTTGAATTGACAATTAATTAAATAAATCATTCGAAATGAACGTTTCGCTTAAAAACATCGATGCCACGAGAGGTATCGTCAAGTTGGAGATAGGTAAGGAAGACTATGCCGGCAATGTGGAAAAAAGTCTGCGCAGTTTTCGCCAGAAAGCCAATATCCCCGGTTTTCGGAAGGGTATGGTCCCGATGGGGATGATCCGGAAGATGTATGGAAAACATGTGTTGGCCGAAGAAATAAACAAGTTGGTTTCAGAAAACCTGTATACGTATATTCGTGAAAACAATCTGAATATCTTGGGAGAGCCGCTCCCGAATGAAACGGAACAGAAAGAAAACAATTTCGATACGGATGAGCTATTTGAGTTCTGTTTCGATATTGCTATGTCTCCCGAAATCAAGATCGGCCTGTCGAAAGAAGACCGGACCGCTTACTATCAGATAAACATCGACGAGCAGATGATCGATAAACAGGTGGAATCTTACCGCTCTAATTTCGGGACATTCGACGAGGCTGATCAGATCGCTTCGGAACAGGATCTGGTGAAAGGCAGACTTGCCGAATTGGAAAACGGTACGCCGAAAGAGGGCGGTATCGTTGTGGAAGAGGCCAGCCTGATGCCGCTATATTTCAAGGATGAGGAAGAAAAAGCGAAATTTGTAGGAACCGCCAAACATACGGTAGTGGTATTCAACCCGAACAAAGCATATGAAGGGGCTGCCGCCGAATTGTCTTCTTTCTTGAGAGTGGATAAAGAAGCCGTCGCTTCGATTACGGGCGATTTCAGCTTTGAAATCACACAGATTACACACCATCAGCCGGCTGAACTGAATCAGGATTTGTTCGACAAGGTGTTCGGCGAAGGTGCTGTAGCGAATGAAGAGGATTTCCGCGAAAAGGTACGCCAGACACTGCTTGAACAATATCAACCGCAAGTTGATTTCAAATTTTTGCTCGACATACGCGAAATGCTCGTGCAGAAAGCCGGTGAACTTGTATTTGCCGAAGATCTGCTGAAACGCTGGCTGTTGCTTGCCAACGAAAAAAATACGAAGGAAAGCGTCGAACAGGATTATCCGAAGATCATTGAAGACTTGAAATATCACCTGATCAAAGAAACGTTGGTGAAAGAAAACGGGCTGAAAGTGGAAGAAGCCGATGTGGAAACGTTCGCTAAACGCGTGGCAAAAGCGCAGTTTGTACAGTACGGCATGCTTTCGGTTCCCGACGATGCTTTGGATAATTATGCGAAGAGCTTGTTGAAAGACAAACAGACGCTCCAGAATATCATAGACCGGGCTGTAGAAGAAAAATTGGCCGGCTGGTTGAAAGAGCAGGTGACCCTCGACATAAAAGAGGTTACTCCGGAGGAATTCAACCGACTTTTTGAGGCTTAAGTCTGAGCGACTTATCCTTAAAAAAGGGCTTTCTCTCTAAAAAATATCTTATTGGACGAAAAATAAATTGTTTCTTTCAGAAATTTATTTATAACTTTGTTTTTCCGATAAGTATGATAGGGGGAAATCCCTTTTTTTGTGACTTCTCGGTTTTTAATTATTAAGATCAAATCAAAAAGATGGAAGATTTTAGAAAATTTGCAACCAAGCATTTGCGGATGAACGGCAATGCATTGGACAGTTATATGAATATTACGAGCAGTTATATTTCGCCGACGATCATTGAAGAACGTCAGTTGAATGTGGCGCAGATGGATGTCTTCTCGCGTTTGATGATGGACCGTATTATCTTTTTAGGTACACAAGTCGATGATTATACGGCCAACGTTATTCAGGCGCAATTGCTTTACTTGGATTCGAGCGATCCGGGAAAGGATATCTCGATCTATATCAATTCGCCCGGAGGATCGGTGTATGCGGGTTACGGTATCTATGACACGATGCAGTTTATTTCGAGCGACGTGTCGACCATCTGTACCGGTATGGCAGCCTCTTTCGCGGCGGTGCTGCTTGTGGCGGGTACAAAGGGAAAACGCATGGCGCTGCCCCATTCGCGCGTGATGATTCATCAGCCGCTCGGAGGAGTACAGGGACAGGCTTCCGATATTGAAATCACCGCCCGCGAGATATTGAAAATCAAAAAAGAACTGTATACGATTATTTCGAACCATTCGGGTAAACCGTTTGAAGAGGTGGAGCGCGACAGTGACCGCGACTATTGGATGACGGCCGAAGAGGCACTTGCCTATGGCATGATCGATAAAGTGCTTGTACGGAATAGAGGATAAGCGGATTTTGCGAAAAAAACAAATACGAAATGGCCAAAACAGGAGATCATTGTTCGTTTTGCGGACGCAGTAGACGGGAAGCCGGTTTTTTGCTGGACGGAATAGCCGGTTCGATCTGCGAAGATTGTGTCAATCAAGCGCATGACTTTATCGTGGAAGAAATCTCGAAAAAGAAGTCTGCGTTTGCCTTGCGGTATGAAGATTTGCCGAAACCGGAAGATATCAAGGCTTTTCTCGATCAGTATGTGATCGGGCAGGATGCTGCCAAACGTTATTTGTCGGTAGCCGTATACAACCATTATAAACGGTTGATTCAGAAAGTGACGACAGATGATGTGGAGATCGAGAAATCGAATATTATCATGGTGGGAGCCACCGGGACCGGCAAAACACTGCTGGCACGTACAATCGCAAAATTGCTGCATGTGCCGTTTGCGATTGTAGACGCTACGGTGCTGACTGAAGCGGGATATGTAGGTGAAGACATCGAAAGTATTCTGACCCGTCTGTTGCAGGCGGCAGATTATGACGTGGAGGCGGCCCAACGAGGCATCGTTTTCATCGATGAAATCGACAAGATTGCCCGCAAGAGCGATAATCCTTCCATTACCCGCGATGTGAGCGGCGAAGGTGTGCAGCAAGGATTGTTGAAATTGTTGGAAGGCTCGGTGGTGAATGTGCCCCCCCAGGGAGGACGGAAGCATCCGGAGCAGAAAATGATAGCTGTCGACACCAAAAACATCCTTTTTGTGTGCGGAGGTGCTTTCGACGGTATTGAAAAAAAGATAGCCCAGCGGTTGAATACGCGGGTTGTCGGATATGCGGCAAAAGAGAACCGGGAGCAGGTAGACCGGCATAATTTGTTGAAATATATAACGCCGACCGATCTGAAATCGTTCGGGTTGATTCCGGAAATTATCGGCCGTCTGCCGATATTGACCTATCTGAACCCGTTAGACAGGGCGACTTTGCGCAATATTCTGACCGAACCGAAAAATTCGATTATCAAACAATATGTCAAATTGTTTGAAATGGATGGCATCGCATTGGTATTCGAAGAGCCGGTTTATGAATTTATTGTAGACAAAGCGTTGGAATTCAGGCTTGGAGCCCGTGGCTTACGCGCCATCGTAGAGGCAATCATGATGGATGCCATGTACGGGATGCCTTCGACGAAGGAAAAGGAACTCCATGTTACGTTGGAATACGCAAAAGAGCGGTTTGAAAAATCGGATGTGAACCGACTGGAGATGATCTCTTGACGGACATATCCGGAAAAATGAAGGAACTATGGCAAAGAATGACTATTTGACAAAGGAGTTGAAGAAACACTTCGGATTCGATACCTTCAAGGGGAACCAGGGGGCTATTATCGAAAATGTATTGGCAGGAAACGATACATTTGTGCTGATGCCTACCGGGGGAGGAAAATCGTTATGCTATCAACTGCCCTCCTTGTTGATGAAGGGTACGGCAATCGTCATTTCTCCTTTGATTGCTTTGATGAAGAATCAGGTCGATGCCATGCGGAACTTCAGTGAAGAGGACGGAGTTGCCCATTTTATCAACTCCTCGCTCAATAAATCGGCCATCGACCAGGTGAAGGAGGATATTCTTGCCGGAAAAACGAAATTGCTGTATGTGGCACCGGAGTCGTTGACAAAAGAGGAAAACGTCGAGTTTCTCCGTCAGGTCAATATTTCTTTCTACGCGATTGATGAGGCGCATTGTATCTCGGAATGGGGACATGATTTTCGTCCGGAATATAGACGCATCCGTCCGATCATCAATGAGATCGGAAAGCGTCCGCTGATCGCCCTGACTGCTACGGCAACCCCGAAAGTCCAGCATGACATACAGAAGAACCTGGGAATGATCGATGCGTCGGTTTTCAAGTCGTCGTTCAACCGCCCGAACCTCTATTATGAAATCCGCTCCAAGACGGCAAATATAGACCGGGATATCATTAAATACATCAGGGCAAACGAAGGAAAATCGGGTATCATATACTGTTTAAGCCGGAAGAAAGTGGAGGAGTTTGCCGATATTTTGAAAGCAAACGGAATCAAGGCGCTGGCCTATCATGCCGGTATGGACTCGCAACAACGTTCGGCCAATCAGGATGCTTTCCTGATGGAACATGCCGATGTAATTGTGGCGACAATCGCTTTCGGCATGGGAATTGACAAACCGGATGTGCGGTATGTGATCCATTATGACATCCCGAAAAGCTTAGAAGGATATTATCAGGAAACCGGACGGGCAGGACGAGATGGAGGCGAAGGGCAGTGTATCGCCTTTTATGCGTATAAAGACTTGCAGAAATTGGAAAAATTCATGCAGGGAAAACCGGTGGCGGAGCAAGAAATCGGAAAACAGTTGCTGCTGGAAACAGCAGCTTATGCCGAGACCTCCGTCTGCCGACGGAAAGTGCTGCTGCACTATTTCGGAGAAAAATATGTAGAAGAAAATTGTTGTAATTGTGATAATTGTTTGAACCCCAAGAAGCAAGTGGAAGCAAAAGAATTGTTGAGCGCTGTATTGGATGTAATCGTTACATTGAAAGAGAAGTTTAAAGCCGAATATATCGTGCAAATGCTGATCGGCAACGAGACTTCCGAAATACAATCCTATAAACATAATGAATTGGACATCTTCGGATGTGGATCGGATGAGGAAGAGAAAACGTGGAATGCGGTTATCCGCCAGGCCTTGATTGCCGGTTACCTGACAAAGGATATCGAAAATTACGGCTTGCTGAAAGTTACGGAAAACGGAAAGAAATTTCTGGCAAATCCGGTCTCTTTCAAAATAACGGAAGATAATGAGTTTGAAGAAGAAGAGGAAGAGACACCGGTGCGCGGAGGAGCTACCTGTGCCGTAGACCCGGTTTTGTATTCGATGATGAAGGACTTGCGAAAAAAACTCTCCAAGCGTTTGGAAGTTCCTCCTTTTGTCATCTTCCAGGATCCTTCGTTGGAGGCGATGGCCACGACCTATCCGGTGACGTTGGATGAATTGCAGAATATTCCGGGCGTAGGAGCCGGTAAGGCAAAACGGTACGGGAAAGAGTTTGTCGAGCTGATCAAGAAGCATGTCGAGGAAAATGAAATCGAACGTCCGGAAGATTTGCGGGTGCGTACTGTTGCAAATAAATCGAAACTGAAGGTGTCGATTATCCAACGTATCGACCGGAAAGTGGCTTTAGATGAAATAGCCATGACGAACGGACTGGAATTTAACGAACTGTTGGATGAAATTGAGGCGATTGTTTATTCGGGAACACGCATTAATATCGATTATTTTCTGAATGATGTGATGGATGAAGATCATATCGACGATATTTACGATTATTTCAAAGATTCGGAAACGGATGAACTTGAAGATGCGATAGAAGAATTGGGTGGCGATTATACCGAAGAGGAGATCCGGTTGGTACGCATCAAGTTCTTGTCGGAAATGGCAAATTAATTCTTCGGGCCGGGCGGTTTTCGAAATGCAAGTATCTAAAAAACGCTAAATCGAAAGGACAGATATACTTTTTCAATCGCTCTTTCGTTTGAATGAGTATGGTTTGATTAATGCAAAATGCAAAGAAGTATGAAGAATTTGTTTGTTCTGTGGGGGATATGTGCGGTCTGTTTTGCCGGGAAAGCTGCCGGATTATCGGATACGACGGTGATGACAATTGCCGGGAAGCCGGTTTCCATCGATGAATTCGTCTTTATCGCCCGGAAAAATTCCGGAGTCGATTTGTCGGATAAAAAGTCGTTGGACGCATACGTCGATTTATTCAAGCTCTTTAAATTGAAAGTGGCGGATGCAGAGGCGGAAGGTTTGGACCAATCGGAGGCTTTCAAGAATGAGTACGAGCTGTATCAGCGCCAATTGATAGATGGATATCTGTCGGATAAAGCCGGTGAAGAGGCTGTGCTTCGGCAGGCCTACGACCGTTACCAAGAGAGTTTGGAACTGAGCCATATCCTGTTTCGATTGCCCGAAAAGACGTTGACGAAAGATACGGCAGCGGTCTATGCGAAAGCCTTTCAGGCGTATCGGCGTATTGTAGCGGGAGAAGAGATCGAGGCGGTCGGGAAAGAGCTGATGGAGGCGGATAAAGATTCGGTCGGATATGAATATATGCGCAGTTTTCTGCCGATGAAGACGCTGAAAGCATTCGAAGACGCGGCCTATTCGTTGGCTCCCGGCTCTGTTTCCGTCCCGGTACGTTCCGCCTTGGGATACCATATTATCAAATTGCACCGAAAGAACCCGAATCCGGGTTTAGTCAAGGTGGCACACATTTTGATTCCCTTTCCGGCAGATTCGGTCAAAGAAAAAGATGTCTGGATGCTTGCGCATGCCGATGATATCTATAGCCGGCTGCAAGAAGGGGAAGATTTCCTGAAAGTGGCAGAAGAATATTCGGCCATGAGCGGAAAAGAACATCCGAGCGGCGAACTTCCTTTTTTCGGGATCGGAGAGATGGTGGAGCCTTTCGAAAAAGCCTCCTTTGCGTTAGTTAATCCGGGAGATCTATCCAAACCGGTTAAAACCCGTTTCGGCTATCACATTATCCGGTTGATCGAGAAAAAAGCGTTGCCGACATTGGCTGAAAAAAGCAAAGACTGGCGTGTACAAATGCAACAAGGCGAATGGAACTTCGCATTCTATCGCGCATTCGATGAGCGTGCAAAAGAAGAAAACTGTTACCGTTTTTATCCGGAGGCATATGCCGAACTACAGGCCTTATGTACCGATCATTTCCCGAATACTCCCTCCTTTTTTGAGCAGACGAGAAATATGCAGCGGGTTTTGTTTCAGTTGGACGGCAAAGACTATCGGCAAGATGAATTTGCAGAGTATCTGATCCGGAATCCCTATTCGACGAAAACCTATGCCGGCGACTTCATGCGGGAAGTATATGACCAGTATGTGCGTGAAATCGCAACGGTTGCCGAACGAAATCATTTGTTTGAAAAATATCCCGAAATTCCACTGTTGATGCAAGAGTACAGGGATGGCATCCTTTTATTCGAAATCAGTAATGCGAAAGTATGGAGCCATCCGGCAGCCGATCAAGGACGCATGGAAGCGGAATGGGTGAAATCGCTGCATGAAAAATATCCGGTTTCGATTAATTGGAAATTGCTGAAAAAAATGAATAAATGATAAAGAGAGCCCTGAAATATTGTTTTCTCTTGATAGCCTTTGTATCTTTGCTGTGTTCTTGTAAAAAATCGCAATCGGAAGAGCCGGGAGAGATGCTGTTGCGGGTGAATGAACATCAGTTGAAACGATCGGAGGTGCTATCGTTGATTCCGCAAGGGACTTCTTCGGCAGACAGCCTGATCCTCTCCGATAATATAGAAAAAAAATGGATCAAAGAGCAGTTGGTGCTGGATCTGGCTTTGTCGAATTTAAACAGGGATGAAAAAAGGGAAGTTGACAATTTGGTGGAAGCCTATCGGCACTCGTTAATCCGGTACCGGTATCAGGAACGATTGTTGAAAGAAAAGTTGTCGGCCGAATTTTCGGAAGAAGACAAAAAAGGGTTTTACGAAGCGAACCGGGAAAAGTTCATATTAGATAAGGTGATTCTGAAAGGGCTTTTCCTGAAAATACCGGTCGACGCTCCCGGATTGTCGGAGGTGAAGAAATGGTATAAGACGGCCACGGTGGCTTCGGTTGAAAAAATAGAGAAATACAGTGTGCAGAATGCTGCCGTATACGACTATTTTTATGACAGGTGGGTTGATTTCGACCAAGTAATCGATAATCTTCCGCTGCATACGACTGATGCGAACGGCTTTTTAAAGACGCACCGTTCTGTGGAAGTATCGGATAGCACGTTCTGTTATCTGCTGAATATAAAAGAATATTTGCCGGCAGGCAGTGTGGCGCCTTACGAGTATGTCGGTTCGCAGATCGTGGAGATGCTGATAAACCGGCGCAAGATCGATTTTTTGAAAAATTTTGAAGAGGATTTATATAGAGATGCACTCAAGAACGGGGATGTGGAATATTATTCGACACCGTGATTGGTTAAACGAAGATTATAGAAGAATGAAAAAAGTATTGTTTATATGTCTGATAGCCTGTTTTTCAGGAGCTCTTCATGCGCAGGACGACAACGTGATCGACGAAATCGTATGGGTAGTGGGAGATGATGCGATTCTGCGCTCGGATGTGGAAAGGCAGCGCTTGGTGCTGCAAAATGAAGGACAGCATTTGGACGGTGACCCTTATTGCGTGATTCCGGAACAGATGGCGATACAGAAACTCTATTTGAATCAGGCGAAAATAGACAGTATAGAGGCCAATGAGAGCCAGGTGATCCAAGAAGCCGACCGATGGGTGAATTTTGCAATCAATCAAATCGGTTCGAAAGAGAAGTTGGAAGAGTATTTCAATATGAAGGTTTCTCAAATAAAAGAGGAGCGGAAAGAGATGATTATGGAGCAGCAGATCGTCCAGCAGATGCAACGTAAGTTGATCGGCGACATCAAACTGACCCCTTCGGAAGTCCGTAAATATTATAATCAATTGCCGAAAGACAGTCTGCCCATGATTCCTACGTCGGTGGAGGTACAGATTATCACGATGGAACCGAAGATCCCATTTGAGGAGACCGACGCGATTAAGGCGCGTCTGCGTCAATTTACAGAAGACATCAATACCGGCAAATATGAATTTTCGACATTGGCGCGTTTATATTCGGAAGATCCCGGTTCTTCGTCCAGAGGTGGCGAGTTGGGTTTCTTGAGCAAGATGGATTTGCTTCCCGAGTTTGCCAATGTGGCGTTTAATCTGAAAGACACCAAGAAAATTTCCCAGATAGTGCAGACGGAATATGGTTTTCATATCATTCAGTTGATAGAGCGCCGTGGAGATCGCATCAATTGCCGACATATACTGTTGAAACCTAAAGTGTCGGATAAAGAGTTGAACGATTGTATGGTACGGATGGATTCGTTGTATACCGACCTGGCAGCGGATAAGTTTTCATTCGAAGAAGCTGCAACCTGGGTGTCGGCAGATAAAGATACACGCTATAATAAGGGACTGATGGTAAATACCCGTTCGGCAGGAAATAATAACGGAACTCCGAGATTCGAGATGGGAGAATTACCGCAGGAGATCGGGAAAATCGTATATACGATGAATGTCGGGGAAATATCCAAGCCTTTCAGAATGATTTCGGACAAGCAACAGGAGGTGGTGGCCATCGTGAAATTGAAGGCGCGTATCGATCAGCATCAAGCCAACCTTTCGGACGACTACCAGGCGTTGAAAACGATGGTAGAATCGAAAAAACGCGAACAACTGCTGAATGACTGGATTGCAAAAAAACAGAAAACAACCTATGTACGGATCAGTGAAGGATGGCGTAATTGCGACTTTAAATATCCGGGTTGGATGAACGAATGAACATCGGGAGAAAAAAGATTTTCATAAAACCGGAATTCCTGTCGCTCCTTGTTGCATTTGTTTTCGGGACGACCGCTTTGGGAAGTCATTCTGTCCCGCAGGAAGAGCTTGTCCCGAAGAAAAAAACGAAAATTTTTTTAGAACATGCCAACCTGCTTTCTTTTGATAAAAACCTCAATGCAGAGGCACAGGTATTGAGCGGTGAAGTCTGTTTCCGTCACGACAGTTCTTTTATGTATTGCGACAGCGCTTATTTTTTCGAGCAGAGTAATTCGTTAGAGGCGTTCGGCAACGTCAGGATGGAGCAGGGAGATACATTATTTGTCTATGGCGACCACCTCTTCTATGACGGAAACGAACGAATTGCTTATTTGCGGAAAAATGTCAGAATGGAAAACGGACAGGTTACCCTGTTTACCGACAGCCTGAACTATGAGCGTATTCCGAACATCGGTTATTATTTTGAAGGGGGAATGATTGTGGATTCCTTAAATCAGTTATCCTCTTTTAACGGGCAGTATTCTCCGGAAACGAAATTAGCCGTTTTCAATGATAGTGTACGACTTGAAAACCCGGATTTTACACTTTATTCAGATACGCTTCGTTATGAAACCGTACTGAAAATCGCTACGATTTTAGGACCTTCGCGCATTGTTTCCGACAGTGCTACGATTTATACCTCGCGCGGCTGGTACGATACGGTCAATAATACCTCGCTGTTGTTAGACGCTTCGCGTGTGGAATCGGGCGACAAGGTCTTGAGTGGCGATTCGATCGCTTATGACCGCTCAGCCGGTATCGGGAACGTAACGGGATGGATGCAGTTGATTGATACGACACGGCATTTGAGCTTATGGGGAAAATACGGATACTATAATGAGAAGACCGGATACGCATTTGCCACAGACAGCGCCCGTTTACTCGAATATTCGCAAAAAGATACGCTTTATCTACACGCCGATTCGCTGATGATGCAGACCATCGACTCGGTATCGCGCGAAATAAAAGCTTTTTACGGGGTCCGTTTTTATCGGGTCGATATACAGGGCGTTTGCGACTCGATGCAGTTCAATACCAAAGATTCCGTATTATATATGTATGATGATCCGGTCGTCTGGAATGACCGTTACCAGCTTTCGGGAGATACAATTGCGGTTTTTATGAACGACAGTACCGTAGAATATGCCCATGTGATCCGGTCGGCTTTCGCCGCTCAATTTATTGACACGACTTATTATAATCAACTGAAAGGATCTGATCTGAAAGCCTTTTTTAAAGGACAGGCGGTAGAACGGATCGAAATCTCAGGCAATGCCGAGTCGATCTACTATCCATTGGAAAAAGACGGAGCTAAAATCGGTATGAACGAGACGAAAAGTGGATTTTTGACTATCTGGATCAAAGAAAACAAATTGGATCGCCTGCTGATATGGCCGAGTCCTACCGGCTTGATGACACCGATACCGGACCTTAAACCGGAGCAGAAGACGTTGAAAGATTTTGTTTGGTTGGATTATCTCCGTCCGAAAGATAAAAATGATATTTATCAGGTGATAAAACGGAAATCAACGGAAGTCCTTCCGAAAAAGAATAATAAATTCGTACATTGACCAACATGAACATTTTGAGCGATGGCGATGTTTATTTTATAAAGTAAGTGTATCATTCAAAAAAGAGAATCGGATATGGCGTTATTTTCCTTTTATAATGTGCGTAAGCCACGTCAGTTTGAACATAAACCGATCTATTGGAATCCTCATAAGGAAGAGATGGAGAAACGAATCCGCAAAATCAAGCGAGAAAACGGCATGGAGGAAGAGCTGACGCTGAAAGAGTATGAATCGGAAATTCGTGGCAGTTTCATTGCCGGGACGAACCATTTGAAAAAAAGCCGGGATAGAGGATACGATACCCGTTCGCGTACGTATAAAAATGTCAAACTGTTGCTGGCGGCTGCTCTTTTAGGCGCCCTTCTCTGGTACCTGTTTATGTAATGAGCGATATTATCCATTTACTGCCGGACCATATAGCCAATCAGATCGCCGCGGGTGAAGTCATTCAGCGACCGGCCTCTGTATTGAAAGAGTTGTTGGAGAACGCGATCGATGCCGGGGCGACCCGAATACAGGTACAAGTGAAAGATGCCGGTCGTACGCTGATACAGGTGATCGATGACGGAAAAGGCATGTCGGAAACCGATGCCCGTATGGCTTTCGAGCGTCATGCTACTTCTAAAATTTCGACGGCTGATGATCTGTTTGCGTTGCAGACCATGGGATTCAGAGGAGAAGCACTCGCTTCGATTGTAGCAGTTGCCCAAGTCGATCTGCGAACCCGGCAGAAAGGGGCGGAATTAGGTTCGCATTTGCGTTTTTCCGGATCGGAATTAGAATGTATAGAGCCGGATTCTTGTGCAGAAGGGAGTATCTTTTCGATCAAAAACTTGTTTTACAATGTGCCGGCCCGCCGGAAATTTCTGAAATCGAACGAGACAGAATTCCACTACATCATTTCCGAGTTCGAACGAGTGGCACTGGTCAATCCCGAAGTAGCCATGTCGCTCTATCATAATGAGGCGGAATTTTTAAATCTTCCGGCTTCTACGATGCGGCAACGGATTATACATGTATACGGAAAAAGTCTGCATCAAAAGTTGATCCCTGTGGAAATAAAGAGCTCGTTGGTGCATATCGGCGGTTTTGTAGGGACACCGGATTCTTCCAAAAAAAGAGGCGCGTTACAGTTCCTTTTTGTAAACGGCCGTTTCATGAAGCATCCCTATTTTCATAAGGCGATCATGCAAGCGTATGATCAATTGATACCAGTCGGAGAGCAACCGGGATATTTTCTTTATTTCACGGTGGATCCCTCTTCAATAGACGTCAATATTCATCCGACCAAAACTGAAATTAAATTTGAAAACGAACAATCTATCTGGCAAATTCTGAGTTCCGTCGTGCGGGAGGCTTTGGCAAAATCGAGTGCTATCCCGGCCATTGATTTTGAGCCTCAGGATACAATTCGTATTCCGGTCTATCTGCCGGATAACGTTTCGCATCCGCATCCATCTCCTGCGGTACGTGTAGATACCTCCTACGATCCGTTCAAATCGGACGTTCGGAAACCTTCGTTCGAGTGGTCTCGTTTATACGCCGATTTTGAAAAAGAGACGATGACCGATACAAAATCCGATGGCTCTTCTATCCCCTTGAAACCGGTCGTGCCGGAAGAACATAAAGAGACATGGGATGAGACGGAATTGTTTGAAACCGAGAAGATGCCCTGCTATCAATATAAAGGACGTTACATCGTCACTTCCCTGAAATCAGGATTGACCTTGATCGATCAACATCGGGCGCACGTCCGTATTTTATATGATCGTTATCTCGGGCAATTGCTCCATCAGCAAGCGACTACACAGCAGGTGTTGTTTCCGGAAATCATAACCTTTACACCGGCAGAAATGGCATTTTTACCTTCCTTGCAGAAAGATTTGCTGTCTCTCGGTTTTGATTTGTCTGATTTAGGCAACGGCAGTTATGCCATAAACGGTTTGCCAGCCGAAGTGACGGCCCTCCATCCGGTACATCTGCTTAAAGATATGATAAGCCGCGTGTTGGATACGGGAGCCCGTGTAGAAGAAGAGATGGAGCGGGCGTTGGCGCTTTCATTGGCAGAATTGGCGGCGATACCGGCCGGAAAACGGCTGTCTCCGGAAGAGATGGAGGATTTGCTTGCGTCGTTGTTCTCCTGTCCGGATTCGAATTTGACTCCCGATGGAAAAACGATTGTTTCGATATTGACAGAAGATGAACTGAGGAGACGCTTTTATTAAATAATATTAAATCTATCTAAATAAAACGAATCGACCGCTTGTCTAATAGATGTAAATGCCCACCTTTGCAGGGCTTTAGCGTAAATACATGCCGGAATATATCCTTGTATGTGTGTATAAGGGAGGTTCGGGTGGTGTGTCGACCGCTATGTGATAGCAAGTTAGAATAAAAGAGAACAGTAATATAAAGATTCAAAGTAAAAGAAAAAAAAGATGCCTACAATTCAGCAATTAGTTAGAAAAGGAAGGGAAACTTTGGTTGTAAAAGGAAAATCACCGGCATTGGATTCTTGTCCGCAAAGACGTGGAGTTTGTGTTCGTGTGTATACAACAACGCCTAAAAAACCGAACTCGGCCATGCGTAAAGTAGCGAGGGTTCGTTTGACAAACGGAAAAGAGGTGAACTCTTATATTCCGGGAGAAGGACATAATTTGCAGGAACACTCGATCGTATTGGTTCGTGGAGGTCGTGTAAAAGACCTTCCGGGTGTACGTTATCATATTGTACGTGGAACCTTGGATACGGCAGGTGTAAACGGACGTACGCAGAGACGTTCGAAATATGGCGCAAAACGTCCGAAACCGGGACAGGCTGCAGCCGCTGCAAAAGGAAAGAAAAAATAAGTTTACATCCTTTCAAACTGAGAAATTAAATTAGTATTAAAGCAGGTTTGAGTTATTTGGATAGGCTATAGGTTGAGTAAATGGTTCGGCGGAACCGTTGAAGACAAATACAGGCAACCAAGAACAAAAAACGAAATTTATTAAGACATGAGAAAAGCAAAACCCAAAAAAAGACAGATCCTGCCGGATCCCGTTTTCGGTGATGTTAAGGTTACGAGATTCGTAAACCATTTGATGTATGATGGCAAGAAAAGCACTGCCTTCGAAATTTTTTATTCCGCACTGGAAATTGTAAAGACGAAATTACCAAACGAGGAAAAGTCCGCTCTTGAAATATGGAAGGCTGCTCTTGATAATATTACCCCTCAGGTAGAAGTGAAATCCCGTCGTGTGGGAGGTGCTACATTTCAGGTACCGACTGAGATCCGCCCGGATCGTAAAGAGTCGATCTCTATGAAAAACTTGATCCTTTTCTCAAGAAAAAGAGGAGGAAAGACGATGGCTGATAAATTATCTGCAGAGATTGTAGATGCATTCAATAACCAAGGAGGAGCATTTAAAAGAAAAGAAGATATGCACCGTATGGCTGAAGCTAATCGTGCATTCGCTCACTTCAGATTTTAACTTAGCAAATATTTAGGAGACATTAAAAGAAAATGGCAACAAAAGCTGACGAATTTTTGAAATTTACCAGAAACATTGGTATCATGGCGCATATTGATGCAGGAAAGACTACGACTTCTGAACGTATTCTTTTCTATACCGGGCTTACCCATAAAATTGGGGAAGTTCACGATGGCGCTGCAACCATGGACTGGATGGAACAAGAGCAAGAACGTGGTATTACGATTACTTCCGCTGCTACGACGACTTTCTGGAATTATAAGAATGATAAATATAAAATAAACTTGATCGATACTCCGGGACACGTAGACTTTACGGTAGAAGTAGAACGTTCTTTGCGTATATTGGATGGAGCTGTTGCTGCCTTTTGTGCGGTAGGAGGCGTTGAACCGCAGTCGGAGACTGTATGGCGTCAGGCTGACAAGTACAATGTTCCCCGTATTGGTTACGTAAACAAAATGGACCGTTCGGGTGCAAACTTCTTTGAGGTTGTTCGTCAGGTAAAGGATGTTTTGGGTGCTACTCCCTGTCCGATCCAGATTCCTATCGGTGCCGAAGAAACGTTCAAAGGAGTGGTGGATCTTGTCCGCATGAAAGCTATCCTTTGGAATGATGAAACGATGGGTGCGGAATATGAAGTCGCTGAAATTCCGGCAGACTTGCTGGCAGAAGCAGAAGAGTGGAGAGATAAACTGCTCGAAACGTTGGCTGAATGTGATGATGCCCTGATGGAAAAATATTTCGACGATCCTTCGACAATTACAGAAGATGAAATCAAAGCCGCGATCCGTAAAGGAACATTGGCGATGCAGATTAACCCGATGATTTGCGGTTCTTCGTTTAAAAATAAAGGTGTCCAGACTTTGTTGGATGCTGTTTGTGCTTATTTGCCGAGTCCAGCCGACACGCAGGCGATTGAGGGTACCGATCCGAGAGATCCGGAAACTGTGATCGTTCGGAAACCGTTGTTTGAAGAGCCTCTTACAGCATTGGCATTTAAAATTGCAACCGACCCGTATGTAGGACGTTTGTGTTTCTTCCGTGTCTATGCCGGAAAAATGGATGCAGGATCTTATGTATTGAATACTCGCTCGGGTAAAAAAGAACGTATATCCCGTCTTTTCCAGATGCACTCGAACAAACAGAATCCGATGGAATCGATCGGTTGTGGTGATATCGGGGCCGGAGTCGGATTTAAAGATATCCGTACCGGAGATACCTTGTGCGACGAAAATAATCCGATCACATTGGAATCGATGGAATTCCCTGAACCTGTTATCGGAATTGCTGTAGAACCGAAGACCCAGAAGGATTTGGATAAGTTAGGAGTTGGATTGTCGAAATTGGCAGAAGAAGATCCTACTTTCCGTGTACAGACAAATGAAGAGACCGGTCAGACAGTGATCAGCGGTATGGGCGAATTGCATTTGGATATCATCATCGACCGTTTGCGTCGCGAATTTAAAGTAGAATGTAATCAAGGAAAACCGCAGGTTACCTATAAAGAGGCTATTACAAAGTCGGTAGAATTGCGCGAAGTATACAAGAAACAGTCCGGTGGTCGTGGTAAGTTTGCCGATATTATTGTCCGTTTAGAGCCTGCAGATCCCGATTTTGTCGGATCTTTGCAATTCATTGATGAAGTGAAGGGCGGTAATATTCCGAAAGAATTCATTCCGTCTGTTCAGAAAGGATTTGAAAAGGCTATGAAAAACGGTGTATTGGCAGGATATCCGCTTGATCAAATGAAGGTTACGTTGATTGACGGATCATTCCACCCGGTAGACTCCGATCAGCTTTCTTTTGAGATCGCAGCTATTCAAGCCTTTAAAAATGCAGCCGAAAAAGCAGCTCCGGCATTGATGGAGCCGATCATGCAGATGGAGGTTGTAACTCCGGAAGAGAGTATGGGAGATGTAATCGGCGATTTGAACAAACGCCGCGGACAAGTGGAAGGAATGGAAACCAGCCGTACCGGTGCCCGTATCGTGAAAGCCAAAGTGCCTCTGGCAGAAACATTCGGATATGTTACTGCCTTGCGTACGATTACTTCAGGCCGTGCAACTTCTTCTATGCATTTCTCTCATTATTCGCAGGTATCTGCTTCTATTGCAAAACAGGTGCTTACTGAAGTACAGGGACGTGTCGATTTGATTAAATAAATATTAGAAATATCATAAAAAAATGAGCCAAAAGATCCGAATTAAATTAAAGTCTTACGATTATTCGCTGGTTGATAAATCGGCCGAAAAAATTGTAAAGACGGTAAAGGCTACCGGAGCTGTCGTAAGCGGCCCGATACCTCTGCCTACGCACAAGCGTATTTTTACTGTGAATCGTTCGACTTTTGTTAATAAAAAGTCTCGTGAGCAGTTCGAACTTTCTTCTTACAAGAGATTGATCGATATTTATAGTTCAACAGCAAAAACAGTTGATGCTTTGATGAAATTGGAGTTGCCCAGTGGAGTCGAAGTGGAAATAAAAGTGTAAGTTTTAATAAATAAGTGAAATGCCAGGATTATTAGGAAAAAAAATCGGAATGACATCCGTTTTCAGTGCCGAGGGAAAAAATCTTCCATGCACTGTTATTGAAGTGGGTCCTTGTGTTGTTACACAGATTAAGACTTTAGAGAAAGATGGCTATGCCGCTGTACAGTTAGGTTTCGAAGACAAGAAAGAGAAACACACTACACAGCCGGAGATGGGACATTTCAAAAAAGCCGGTGTAACGCCCAAGAGATACTTGGCCGAGTTCAAGAATTTTGAAACTGCATATAACCTCGGTGATGTGATCACTGTAGATTATTTGGCAGAAGCAGGATTTGTTGATGTTATAGGAACATCGAAAGGTAAAGGGTTCCAAGGCGTTGTAAAACGTCATGGTTTTGGTGGAGTAGGTCAGACAACGCACGGTCAGCATAACCGCGCTCGTAAACCGGGATCTATCGGTGCCTGTTCTTATCCGGCAAAGGTTTTCAAAGGAATGCGAATGGCTGGACAATTAGGCAACGAACGTGTGACTGTTCAGAATCTGGAAGTGATTAAGGTAATACCGGAACACAATCTTTTATTATTGAAAGGATCTGTTCCCGGAGCAAAAGGTTCAATCTTATTAATCGAAAAATAATGGAACTGAGCGTATATAATATAAAAGGAGAAGATACCGGCAGAAAAATAACGTTGAATGATGCTATTTTCGGTATTGAACCTAATGACCATGCTATCTATTTGGATGTAAAGCAGTTTTTGGCCAATCAACGCCAAGGTACCCATAAGTCAAAAGAGAGAAGTGAAGTATCCGGAAGTACCCGTAAATTAATCCGCCAGAAAGGTGGAGGTGGTGCACGTCGTGGCGATATCAATTCTCCGGTATTAGTAGGTGGAGGCCGTGTTTTTGGTCCGAAACCGAGAGATTACAGTTTCAAACTTAACAAAAAAGTAAAAAGTTTGGCTCGTAAATCTGCATTGACTTATAAAGCTAAAAACGATGCGATTGTTGTAGTAGAAGATTTCACAATGGAAGCTCCTAAAACTAAAGAATTTGTAACAATTGCTAAGAATTTAAAAGTGGCAGATTCGAAAATACTTTTGGTTTTATCCGAGAGAAATAAATTCGTATATTTGTCGGCTAGAAATTTAACAAACACTAGTATTGTAACGGCTTGTGACATAAATACATATGGCGTATTGAACTCTGCGAAGCTTGTTTTGACGGAGAGCTCAGTGGCTGCTATTGAGAAATTATTTAACGCATAAGGAGTATTGGAATGGGAATTATTATTAAACCTGTAGTAACAGAGAAGCAAACGGCGATTACGGAAAAGATGGCTAATCGTTATGGTTTTCGTGTATCTCCTGATGCAGATAAAGTTCAAATAAAGAAAGCTATCGAAGAGATGTATAATGTGACGGTTGTTTCTGTTAATACAATGAAATATTCGGGTAAACGCAAAAGCCGTTATACGAAATCAGGTATTATCAATGGTAAGCAAGCTGCATTCAAGAAAGCGGTTGTTACATTGAAAGAAGGGGAAACAATTGATTTCTTTAGTAATATCTAAAAAAAGAAATGGGAATACGTAAATTAAAGCCCACAACACCGGGGCAGAGACACAAGATTATTGGTGCATTTGATAAAATCACTGCAAGTACACCAGAAAAATCTCTTGTAACAGGTAAAAAGAGTACAGGTGGTCGTAACAACACGGGTAAAATGACAATGCGTTATATCGGTGGCGGTCACAAACAAAAGTACAGATTTATTGACTTCAAGAGAAATAAAGATGGCATTCCTGCAACAGTAAAATCGATTGAGTACGATCCGAATCGTACTTCTCGTATTGCCTTGTTGTATTACGTGGATGGAGCGAAGAGTTATATTATCGCTCCAAACGGATTGGAAGTTGGCCAAACAGTGGTTTCAGGTAGCGCAGCAGCTCCTGAGGTAGGAAATACATTGCCGATGGCAAATATTCCTGTTGGTACTATTATCCATAATATTGAGCTTCGTCCTGGACAGGGAGCCAAATTGGTTCGTTCTGCAGGAGCCTTTGCTCAGTTGACTTCAAAAGAAGGCAATTATGCAATTATCAAGATGCCTTCCGGAGAAACCAGAAAGATTCTTGCTGCTTGTAAAGCTACGATTGGTAGTGTTGGAAATTCAGATCATGGTCTTGAAAAATCAGGAAAAGCCGGTCGATCCAGATGGTTGGGACGTCGTCCTCACAACCGTGGTGTCGTTATGAACCCGGTTGACCACCCGATGGGTGGTGGTGAAGGCCGTGCTTCAGGAGGTCATCCGAGGTCTCGTAACGGATTGTATGCGAAAGGACTTAAGACAAGAGCTCCAAAGAAGCATTCTTCAAAATATATAATTGAAAGAAGAAAGAAATAATCTGATTAAATAAAAAGCTATGAGTCGTTCGCTTAAAAAAGGTCCGTATATTAATGTGAAACTGGAGAAGAAAGTCTTAGCCATGAATGAATCCGGAAAAAAAGTCGTGATTAAGACATGGGCAAGAGCTTCTATGATTTCACCGGATTTTGTGGGCCATACAATTGCAGTTCACAATGGAAATAAATTTATTCCTGTTTTCGTTACCGAGAATATGGTCGGGCATAAATTAGGAGAATTTTCTCCGACACGGACATTCCGTGGACATGCCGGAAATAAAAAGAAGTAAGACCGGAAAGGGTTAGATTCAGGAATTGAAAAATAAAAAGAATCATTAAAATGGGTGCTAGAAAAAGAATATCAGCTGAAGCAAGAAAAGAAGCTCAGAAGACCATGTATTTCGCTAAATTGCGAAATGTGCCGACTTCTCCGCGAAAGATGCGTCTCGTTGTAGACATGATTCGTGGAATGGAAGTTTTCCGTGCGCTTGGTGTTTTGAAGTTTTCCAACAAAGAAGCAGCAGCAAGAGTAGAAAAATTACTTCGTTCGGCAATTGCAAATTGGGAACAGAAGAATGAGCGTAAGGCAGAAGCCGGCGAATTGTGTGTTTCTTCTATTAGCGTAGATTGCGCTACGACATTGAAGCGAATGCGTCCGGCTCCTCAAGGAAGAGGTTACAGAATCCGTAAACGTTCGAATCATGTAACTCTGTTTGTTGATACACTTAGTAAAAACGATAGTCAAAATTAATTTGTAGATGGGACAAAAAGTTAATCCGGTTAGTAATCGTTTAGGAATTATCCGTGGATGGGATTCCAATTGGTATGGCGGCAAGAAATACGGAGATACTTTGCTGGAAGATAGCAAAATTCGTACATATTTAAATGCTCGTCTTGCTAAAGCTAGTGTATCTCGTGTCGTTATTGAACGCACGCTGAAGTTGATCACAATCACTGTTTGTACGTCGCGTCCCGGTATCATTATCGGTAAAGGCGGGCAAGAGGTTGATAAGTTGAAAGAAGAGTTGAAGAAGATTACAGACAAAGAAGTTCAGATCAATATTTTTGAGGTAAAGAAACCTGAACTGGATGCTGTGATCGTTGCGAACAATATTGCACGTCAGTTAGAGGGCAAAATTGCTTATCGTCGGGCAATCAAGATGGCCATCGCTTCTACGATGAGAATGGGAGCGGAAGGAATTAAAGTACAAGTTTCCGGCCGTTTGAACGGTGCAGAAATGGCTCGTTCGGAAATGTATAAGGAAGGAAGAACGCCGCTTCATACATTCCGTGCGGATATTGATTATGCGTTGGCAGAAGCATTGACGAAAGTAGGTTTGATCGGAGTGAAGGTTTGGATTTGCCGGGGTGAGGTTTACGGCAAGAAAGATTTGGCTCCTTCATTTACTGCCGTAAAAGAATCCGGTCGTCGTAATGATAATGGAAACGGCAATAGAGAGAAAAGCTTCAGAAAAAAGAAAGCTAATCGTTAAACATTAGAATTTAAGAAGAAATGTTACAACCAAAGAAAACCAAGTTCAGAAGACAGCAAAAAGGCCGTATGAAAGGTGAAGCTCAACGCGGCAACCAGCTGGCATTCGGTTCTTTTGGGATAAAATCGTTAGAGTATAAATGGATTACAGGCCGCCAGATTGAAGCTGCCCGTATTGCCGTTACCCGTTATATGCAACGTCAAGGTCAGGTTTGGGTTCGCATATTCCCGGATAAACCGATTACAAAGAAACCTGCTGAAGTACGTATGGGTAAAGGAAAAGGTAATCCGGAGGGATTTGTTGCTCCTGTGACTCCCGGACGTATGATCTTTGAGGTGGAAGGCGTACCTTTTGATATTGCAAAAGAGGCTTTGCGTCTGGCAGCTCAGAAACTTCCAGTGACAACAAAATTTGTTGTGAGACGTGATTATGATATGGCTAATCAAAATGCGTAATTGTTATGAAGATTGCAGAAATTAGAGAATTAAGCACTAAGGAGTTGAAAGAGAGAATTGATGCCGAAGTTTTGGCTTATGACCAGAAACGTATCAATCATAGCATAACTCCGAGCGAGAACCCTGCTCAGATCAAACAACAGCGCAGGACGATTGCACGTATGAAAACAGAGTTGCGTGCAAGAATACTTAACAACAAATAATTGGGCTCGATGGAAACTAGAAATTTAAGAAAAGAAAGAATGGGCGTGGTTACGAGCAACAAGATGGAAAAAAGCATTACGGTTGCCGTCAAATGGAAAGAAAAACATCCCATTTATGGAAAATTTGTCAGCAAGACGAAAAAGTACCATGCTCATGATGAACAGAATGAATGCAATATAGGCGATGTTGTAAGAATTATGGAAACTCGCCCGTTGAGCAAAACTAAGAGATGGAGATTAGTTCAAATAATCGAAAGGGCTAAATAACATGATACAGCAAGAATCAAGGTTAGTAGTAGCAGATAACAGTGGGGCAAAGGAAGCTTTGTGTATCCGCGTTTTAGGTGGTACGAGAAAGCGTTATGCCACCGTAGGTGATATAATTGTAGTTGCAATTAAGAGTGTGATTCCTTCCAGTGATGTGAAAAAGGGAGCTGTTTCGAAAGCAATCATCGTTCGTACGAAAAAAGAGATCCGTCGCTCAGATGGTTCATATATTCGTTTCGATGATAATGCTTGTGTGCTGTTGAATGCTGGTGGCGATATTCGTGGAAGCCGTATCTTCGGTCCGGTTGCCAGAGAACTTCGTGCAACCAACATGAAAATCGTTTCACTTGCACCGGAAGTGCTTTAATCTCTATTAAAAACTAAGGTAATGAGTAAATTACATATTAAAAAAGGCGATATAGTTTTTGTTAATGCCGGCGAGGATAAAGGTAAAACCGGACGCGTTTTGCAGGTGCTTGTCGATGACAATCGCGCAATTGTCGAGGGCATTAATATGGTATCAAAGCATACCAAGCCTAATGCAAAGAACCCTCAGGGAGGGATTGAGAAAAAGGAAGCCCCGATTCATCTTTCCAATCTGAATGTTGTCGATCCTAAATCGGGAAAACCGACACGCATCGGACGTAAGTTAAATGAAAAAGGAGTTTTAGTTCGTTATTCTAAAAAATCAGGGGAGGAAATAAAGTAATGAGCAATACTGCCAGTCTTAAAAAAGAATATCAGGACAGAATTGTTCCTGCTTTGACGAAAGAGTTCGGTTATAAATCGAGAATGCAGGTGCCGGTACTGAAGAAAATCGTGATCAATCAAGGTTTGGGTATGGCAACTGCTGATAAAAAAATCATTGATATCGCATTAACCGAGTTGACTGCTATTACGGGACAGAAAGCCGTTGCCACGGTTTCCAAGAAAGACATTTCCAATTTTAAGCTGCGTAAGAAAATGCCGATTGGCGTTATGGTAACTTTACGTCGTGAACAGATGTATGAATTTTTGGAAAGACTCGTCCGTATCGCCCTTCCGCGTATCCGAGATTTCAAAGGAATCGAAGGAAAACTGGATGGAAGAGGTAATTATACATTAGGAATTCAGGAACAGATCATTTTTCCGGAAATTAATATTGATAATATTACCAAAATATTAGGAATGAATATTACCTTTGTGACCTCTGCGAAAACAGATGAAGAAGGGTATGCTCTCTTAAGAGAATTTGGGTTGCCTTTTAAGAATGCTAAAAAAGATTAACTAAAATATGGCAAAGGAATCAATGAAAGCCCGCGAGGTTAAAAGAGCAAAACTCGTGGCTAAATATGCTGCAAAAAGAGCAGAATTAAAAGCTGCCGGAGATTATGAAGCTTTACAGGCTTTACCTAAGAATGCCTCTCCTGTACGTTTGCACAATCGTTGTCAAATTACAGGACGTCCGAAAGGTTATATCCGTCAATTCGGAATTTCACGTATTCAGTTTCGTGAAATGGCTTCTCACGGTTTAATCCCGGGCGTAAAAAAAGCCAGCTGGTAAGCATTTTATTATTTAAATATTGTCCGGACGTTCCGGATCAATTTAATTATTTATTTATATGACAGATCCTATAGCAGATTATTTGACAAGATTGCGCAATGCGATTAAAGCAAAGCACAGAGTTGTTGAAGTGCCGGCGTCAAATTTAAAGAAAGAAATTACAAAAATTCTTTTTGACAAAGGTTACATTCTTAATTTTAAGTTTGTAGAGGAAGGTCCTCAGGGGACTATCAAGATCGCCTTAAAATATGATCTTGTAAACAAAGTGAGTGCAATCAAGAAACTTGAGAGAGTTTCTACCCCCGGTTTACGTAAATATGCCGGTTATAAAGACATGCCGAGAGTCTTGAACGGATTGGGTATTGCTGTTCTTTCAACTTCTAAGGGAGTGATGACAGACAAAGAAGCACGCGAGCTGAAAATTGGCGGCGAAGTTTTATGTTTTGTTTATTAATTTTAGGAGGAAAGAAAAAATGTCTAGAATAGGAAAATTACCCATTAACGTACCGGCTGGAGTTGCCGTTACGATTAAAGATAATACGGTGACAGTAAAAGGTCCTAAAGGAGAATTAACCCAGTGTGTCAATCCGGATATCCAGGTGACGTTTGAAGATGGCGTTATACGTTTGGCTCGTCCGACAGATGAAAAAGAACATCGGGCATTACATGGCCTTTATCGTTCTTTGATTAACAATATGATTATTGGTTGTTCGGAAGGATATAAGAAAGAACTGGAACTTGTAGGTGTAGGATATCGTGCTGCAAATACAGGTCAATTGTTGGATCTTTCGTTAGGATATACGCATAATATCTATATGCAACTGCCGAAAGAGGTTAAGGTTGAAACTAAAACCGAAAGAAACAAGAATCCGCTTATTATTCTTGAGTCGGCTGATAAGCAATTATTGGGTCAGATTTGTGCAAAGATTCGTTCATTCAGAATGCCGGAACCCTATAAAGGAAAAGGTATCAAATTCGTGGGTGAAGAAATTCGTCGTAAGTCTGGTAAATCGGCAGGTAAATAATTTTTGTAAACTGGAATTATCATGACAACGAAAGTAGAAAGAAGATTAAAGATAAAAGCAAGCGTACGAGGAAAGATTTCAGGAACTCCTGAACGTCCGCGCTTGACTGTGTTTAGAAGTAATAAACAAATCTATGCACAAGTAATCGATGATACTACAGGTAAAACCTTAGCTTCTGCTTCATCTTTAAAATTAGACCTTCAGGCGCCTAAAAAAGAGATTGCAGCAAAAGTCGGTGAACACATTGCAAAGGCTGCTCAGGAAGCAGGTGTGCAAGCTGTCGTTTTTGACCGTAATGGTTATTTGTATCACGGAAGAATTAAAGAACTGGCAGATGCTGCACGTAGCAATGGCCTTAAATTTTAACGAAGATGGCAGGAATTAATAATAGAGTTAAATCGACCAACGATATAGAGTTAAAAGACCGATTGGTAGCAATCAACCGTGTGACTAAAGTTACAAAGGGTGGACGTACGTTCAGTTTTGCTGCAATTGTTGTAGTCGGAAATGAAGATGGAATCATTGGCTGGGGATTAGGTAAAGCCGGTGAGGTAACTTCCGCTATCGCGAAAGGGATAGAGGCTGCAAAGAAAAATCTGATTAAGGTACCGGTTCATAAAGGAACAATCCCCCACGAACAGATTGCTAAATTCGGTGGAGCGCAAGTGTTGATCAGACCGGCATCTTTAGGAACAGGAGTAAAAGCCGGTGGAGCTATGCGTGCTGTATTGGAAAGTGTAGGTATTACTGATGTTTTGGCTAAATCAAAAGGTTCTTCAAATCCTCATAACCTTGTTAAGGCTACTATTGCCGCATTGAATGAGTTGAGAAGTCCGGCAATGATCGCTCAAAATAGAGGTGTTTCTGTAGAAAAAGTGTTTAAAGGTTAATAGGGAGGTAATGATTATGGCAACGATTAAAGTTAAGCAAGTAAGAAGTAGAATCAAATGCCCGAAAGACCAAAAGAGAACGCTTGATGCACTCGGTTTGAGAAAAATGAATCAAGTTGTTGAACATGAAGCTACTCCGTCTATTTTGGGTATGGTTGAGAAAGTGAAACATTTGGTTTCTGTAGAGAAGTAATAATTTAGTTGAAAAATAAACTTACGATATGAACTTATCAAATTTAAAACCGGCCGAAGGATCTACCAAGAAGAGAAAAAGAATTGGTCGTGGTCCGGGTTCGGGATTAGGAGGAACTTCAACGAGAGGTCATAAAGGAGCAAAATCAAGATCAGGTTATAAACATAAGATCGGTTTTGAGGGAGGACAGATGCCAATTCAAAGACGTCTTCCGAAGTTTGGCTTTAAGAATATAAACCGGGTTGAATATAAGGCGATCAATATTTCCACCTTGCAACTTTTGGCTGAATCTTTGCAAGCCGAAAAGATCGGAATGGAAGAATTGATTGCAGCAGGTTTTGTTTCATCTTCCCATTTGGTTAAAATTCTTGGAAATGGCACATTGACGCAGAAACTTGTTGTAGAGGCCCATGCTTTTTCGAAAAGTGCGGAAGCCGCTATTCAGGCTGTAGGTGGAACTGTTGTTAAACTATAAGGTATGAAAGCTGTTGAAACAATTAAAAATATCTGGAAGATAGAGGATCTGAGAAATCGGATCCTCACAACTCTTTTACTGGTGGCAATATATCGCTTTGGAACTTATGTTGTTCTTCCGGGTATTGATCCTAAAGCTTTGACTGCGTTACAAGCGCAGACAAGAGGCGGATTATTGGCTTTGCTGGATATGTTTTCCGGAGGAGCTTTTTCGAATGCTTCGATCTTTGCTTTAGGTATCATGCCTTATATCTCAGCTTCTATTGTCATGCAGTTGATGGCGATTGCAGTTCCTTCTTTCCAGAAATTGCAGAGAGAAGGGGAGAGCGGCCGGCGTAAAATCAATCAATGGACACGTTATTTGACTGTTATCATTTTATTACTGCAAGGACCTACTTACCTTGTTAATCTGAGTGTGCAGTTGAGAGCTGCCAATGCTGCCTTGCCGGGAGGTTTCTGGTTTACAGTCTCTTCTACGATTATTCTGGCTGCCGGAAGTATGTTTATTTTATGGCTGGGAGAAAGAATCACGGATAAAGGAGTCGGAAACGGAATCTCTTTTATAATCTTGGTAGGTATTATTGCACGTTTGCCTCATTCGCTGTTTCAGGAGTTTATCTCTAGAACGAGTGAAAAAACCGGAGGTTTGGTGATGTTCTTGTTTGAAATGTTATTCCTTCTGTTGGTGATTGCCGGTGCGATCCTGCTGGTTCAGGGAACACGTAAGGTTCCGGTGCAATATGCCAAAAGAATCATTGGGAATAAACAGTATGGAGGAGCTCGTCAGTATATCCCGTTAAAGGTGAATGCTGCCAATGTGATGCCGATTATCTTTGCGCAGGCAATCATGTTTATCCCTATTTCCATAGTAGGTTTTTCCAGTACCGGCGAACAGCCCGGTTGGATTACTGCCTTTATGGATAATACAGGTTTTTGGTATAATTTTGTATTTGCTGTGCTTATTATATTATTTACCTATTTTTATACGGCTATCACAATTAATCCGACTCAAATGGCTGATGATTTAAAGAGAAATAATGGGTTTATTCCTGGTATAAAACCCGGAAAAAATACGAAAGATTATTTGGACATGATTATGGACCGCATCACTTTACCCGGTGCATTTTTCCTGGCACTTGTCGCCATCATGCCTGCTTTTGCTCGTATAGCCGGTGTTAGTATGGAGTTCTCTCAATTTTTTGGCGGAACATCTTTGCTGATTTTGGTCGGTGTTGTATTGGATACATTACAACAAGTGGAGAGCCATTTGTTGATGCGTCATTATGATGGTCTTTTAAAATCAGGAAGAATTAAAGGGCGTACGGGTTCTATCGGTGCATATTAAAAGCAATGATCTATTTAAAGACAGATGAAGAAGTCGAGTTGATGCATGCTGCAAATCAACTGGTCGGGAAGACGTTAGGAGAATTAGCCAAACATATTGGGCCCGGAATAAATACTCTTCAGTTGGATAAAATAGCTGAAGAGTATATCCGAGACCATGGAGCAATTCCTGCTTTTCTTGGATACGGAGGTTTTCCGGCTTCGATTTGTGCTTCAGTGAATGAACATGTTGTGCATGGTATACCTTCGGACAAGGTGGTACTTAAAGAGGGAGATATAATCTCTGTTGATTGCGGAACCATCTTGAACGGTTTTGTGGGCGATTCTGCCTATACGTTTTGTGTCGGAGAAGTTGCTCCTGAAATTAAGGCGTTGCTCAAGACTACCAAAGAATCGTTGTATGCAGGTATTCGGCAAGCGCGTGACGGGAAACGCATCGGTGATATCGCTCATGCCATTCAGACGTATTGTGAAGGACGGAACTATTCTGTTGTCAGAGAATTAGTCGGTCATGGAATCGGGCATAAAATGCATGAAGAACCGGAGGTGCCAAACTATGGTCGTCAAGGGTTCGGGCCTTTACTTCGTAGCGGAATGTGCATTTGTATTGAGCCGATGATTAATTTAGGTAGCAGAAATGTCGTTTTTGAAAAAGATGGATGGACAGTTCGTACAAAGGATCGGAAATGTTCCGCTCATTTTGAACATTGCATAGCAATCCGTCCTGACGGCCCTCGTATTTTATCTTCATTTGAATTTATAGAAGAAGTTTTAGGTCCTAATGCAATTTAATAAGAATATATGGCTAAACAGTCGGCAATTGAACAAGATGGAGTAATAGTAGAAGCATTGTCAAACGCAATGTTTCGTGTAGAGTTAGAAAACGGACATGAAATAACCGCTCATATATCGGGAAAGATGCGTATGCACTATATTAAAATTCTTCCCGGAGACAAAGTTCGGGTTGAAATGTCCCCCTATGATCTATCGAAAGGTAGAATTGCTTTTAGATACAAATAAAAAAAACAAGATATGAAAGTAAGAACATCTTTGAAAAAGCGCACCCCCGAATGTAAAATCGTAAGAAGAAAGGGACGCTTATACGTAATTAACAAGAAAAATCCGAAGTATAAACAACGTCAAGGATAATTTTATTATTTTTGCAAAGAAAATTAAGTAATAAATATGGCTATAAGAATAGTTGGTGTAGACTTGCCCCAAAATAAAAGAGGGGAAATTGCCTTGACCTATATTTATGGTATCGGTCGTAGTGCTTCCAGATCTATTTTAGAAAAAGCAGGTATAAACCTTGATATCAAAGTGAAAGATTGGACAGATGATCAAGCTGCAAAAGTACGTGAGATTATCGGTGCCGAATACAAAGTAGAGGGAGATCTTCGTTCTGAAGTTCAGTTGAATATCAAACGATTGATGGATATCGGATGTTATCGTGGCGTACGTCATCGTATCGGTTTGCCTTTAAGAGGTCAGAAAACCAAAAATAACTCCCGTACCCGTAAGGGAAAGAAGAAAACGGTTGCAAATAAGAAAAAAGCTACTAAATAATAAGAATTGATATGGCAAAAAAAACAGTCGCAGCAAAGAAGAGAAACGTAAAAGTTGACGCTTACGGTCAAGCTCATATTCATTCTTCTTTTAATAATATTATTGTCTCATTAGCCAATAGCGAAGGACAGGTTATCAGTTGGTCTTCTGCTGGTAAGATGGGATTCAGAAGTTCTAAAAAGAATACTCCGTATGCAGCTCAGATGGCTGCACAGGATTGTGCGAAAGTAGCTTATGACCTTGGTTTGAGAAAGGTGAAAGTTTTTGTGAAAGGCCCGGGTAACGGACGTGAATCTGCTATCAGAACCATTCATGGTGCAGGTATTGAAGTCACTGAGATTATTGATGTAACTCCGTTACCTCATAATGGTTGTCGCCCTCCTAAAAAGAGAAGAGTTTAATTAACAAATAGTTTCTTTAAAATAGAATCCGGAATTGTGAATAGATTGCATAAAGACCTTATCCTCTCTGTGATCGCGGCTGCACGTTTCCAGGTTCGGACGGAACATTAAAACAACAGAAAAATGGCAAGATATACTGGACCAAAAACAAGAATTGCCCGTAAATTCGGTGAGGCAATATTCGGACCGGATAAAGTTCTTTCAAAAAAGAATTATCCTCCCGGACAACATGGGAACGGCCGTAAAAGAAAAACATCTGAGTATGGCATTCAGCTCCGTGAGAAACAGAAAGCCAAATATACCTACGGTGTATTGGAAAAGCAGTTTAGAAATTTGTTCGACAAGGCTTCCCGTTCGAAAGGTATTACGGGTGAAGTTTTGTTGCAATTGTTGGAAGGACGCTTAGATAATATCGTATATCGTTTAGGTATAGCCCCGACGAGAGCTGCTGCACGCCAGTTGGTATCTCATCGTCACATTACGGTAGACGGAAAAGTGGTAAACATCCCTTCTTATTCTGTAAAAGGGGGTCAGATAATTGCTGTGAGAGAAAAATCCAAATCTCTTGAAGTAATAGCCGACGCATTAGCCGGTTTCAATCACAGTAAATATCCTTGGATTGAATGGGATCAGTCTTCTTTGAGCGGAAAATTACTGCATCTGCCCGAAAGATCTGATATTCCAGAAAACATAAAAGAGCAGTTGATCGTAGAATTGTATTCTAAATAATAAAAGATTTCCATGGCGATATTAGCATTTCAAAAACCCGATAAAGTATTAATGTTGGAAGCGGATAATTTCTTCGGAAAGTTTGAATTTCGTCCGTTAGAACCCGGCTATGGTATTACGATAGGTAATGCTTTACGTCGTATTCTCTTGTCGTCTCTTGAAGGTTTTGCTATTACATCTATAAAGATCGAGGGAGTTGATCATGAATTTGCAACGATTCCCGGGGTAATCGAAGATGTTACAAATATTATCCTGAATTTAAAACAAGTTCGTTTTAAACACATAGTCGACGATATTGAGAATGAAAAAGTAAGTATTACAGTTTCGGGTTCGGAAGTGTTCAAAGCTGGAGATATAGGCAAACAACTTACCGGGTTTGAAGTCTTGAATCCGGATTTGGTGATTTGCCGTTTAGACCCGAATGCAAGTTTTCAGATAGAATTGACAATTAACAAAGGACGAGGTTACGTTCCTGCGGAAGAAAATAGAGATCCGAATACAGATGTGCGTGTGATTGCTATTGATTCCATTTACACTCCGATTCGGAATGTGAAATATTCGATCGAAAATTTCCGTGTAGAACAAAAAACCGACTACGAAAAGTTGATTCTCGAAATCGCAACAGACGGTTCAATTCACCCAAAAGAAGCCTTGAAAGAAGCTGCCCGTATATTAATACATCATTTCATGTTATTCTCCGATGAGAAAATTGCAATAGAAACGGTGGATACGGAAGGCAATGAAGAGTTCGATGAAGAAATCCTTCATATGCGTCAATTATTGAAGAGCAAACTTTCTGAAATGGATCTTTCTGTTCGTGCTTTGAATTGTTTGAAAGCTGCAGATGTGGAAACTTTGGGCGAATTAGTTAAGTTTAATAAAAACGATTTGTTGAAA
>JBHCAZ010000050.1:0-4373 GCA_041798765.1 Parabacteroides sp.
AACTGCTCCAGTTGGATGGTACGAAAACAAAATCAAACCTTGGAGCCAATGCCATGCTTGGTGTATCTTTGGCCGTTGCAAAAGCTGCTGCCAACTATTTGGATTTGCCTCTTTACCGCTATATTGGTGGTACAAATGCCTATGTATTGCCGGTTCCGATGATGAATATCATCAATGGCGGTTCACATTCCGATGCCCCGATTGCTTTTCAAGAGTTTATGATTCGACCGGTAGGAGCCTGCTGTTTCCGTGAAGGACTTCGTATGGGAGCTGAAGTCTTTCATGCGCTGAAAAAAGTGCTTCATAATAGAGGTTTGAGTACCGCTGTAGGAGACGAGGGAGGTTTTGCACCGGCTCTGGAAGGCACAGAAGATGCCCTGAATTCGATTATGGAAGCTATCAAACTTGCCGGATACGAACCGGGTAAAGACGTTAAGATTGCTATGGACTGTGCCTCATCCGAATTCTATCACGATGGCATCTATGATTATACCAAATTTGAGGGAGCTAAAGGCGCTAAACGTTCGGCACAAGAACAGGTTGCTTATTTGGCCGAATTGGTGGCTAAATATCCGATTGATTCAATCGAAGATGGTATGGATGAAAGCGACTGGGAAGGCTGGAAATTGCTCACCGATACACTTGGCGGAAAATGCCAGTTGGTAGGCGACGACCTGTTTGTTACGAATGTCGAATTCTTGAAGAAAGGAATCGAATTAGGTTGTGGCAACTCCATCTTGATCAAGGTGAACCAGATCGGTACATTGACTGAGACTTTAGATGCTATTGAAATGGCTCACCGCAACGGCTACACATCGGTAACTTCTCACCGTTCGGGAGAAACCGAAGATGCTACCATTGCCGATATTGCAGTAGCTACAAATTCCGGTCAGATCAAAACCGGTTCCTTGAGCCGTTCAGACCGTATGGCTAAATATAATCAGTTACTCCGTATCGAAGAAGAATTGGGCGACTTGGCTGTTTATGGCTATAAGACATTCCGTTCCAAATAAGTACATGTAGGAAAAAATAGAAAGCAAGGCTTTTCAGAAATGAAGTGAATCCCTTGCTTTTTTGTTTATGCAGATAAAAAACGAAAAAGGTCTCTCTAAGAGACCTTTTTACATATCGCTTAGTTTTGTTCTTTTAAGATGACATCATGTGCTCCACCTTCGACGATACTGGTCGACGATACTAGTGTGATTTTTGCATGTTGCTGTAGTTCCGGAATCGAAATTGCTCCGCAACTGCACATGGTTGCAATCATTTTCCCTAAAGTGACATTCAGGTTATCCTTCATTTTACCGGCGTAAGGAACATAGCTGTCCACTCCTTCTTCAAATTTCAGCGATTCGCTGCCACCCATGTCGTAGCGTTGCCAGTTTTTGGCCCGGTTTGACCCCTCTCCCCAATATTCTTTGACAAAGCTATTTCCGATTTTCATCTTTTTGGTAGGAGATTCATCAAAACGTGCAAAATAACGTCCCATCATCAAGAAGTCGGCACCCATTGCCAACGCTAAAACCATGTGATAGTCGTGTACAAGCCCACCGTCGCTACAAATCGGAATATAGATACCTGTTTTTTTCAGGTGTTCATCCCGCGCCTGTGCCACATCGATCAGTGCCGTAGCCTGTCCGCGTCCGATACCCTTTTGCTCGCGGGTAATGCAGATCGATCCACCGCCGATTCCTACCTTGATAAAGTCTGCTCCGGCAGCCACTAAATAATCGAATCCTTCTTTATCCACTACATTTCCGGCACCAACCAACACACTATTTCCATACGTCTGCTTGATCCATTGTAATGTTTCCTGTTGCCATTCCGAATATCCGTCCGACGAATCGATGCACAATACATCTACACCGGCCTCAATCAGCGCCGGGACACGTTCTTTATAGTCGCGTGTGTTGATTCCGGCACCGACCAATAATTTCTTATCCGATCCGGATAATTCGTTCGGATTATTCCGATGGCTGTCATAGTCTTTTCTGAAAACAAAATATTGCAGATTCTGTTCCTTGTCGATAAAGCAAAAAACGATCGAAACGGATTGTTTTAAATCAAGCTTCTGTCACAACTGTGACAATACGCTGTCACAAGTGTGACAAAGGCCTGTCACAACAATGACAGCGGGAGCGTTTTTTTAATACCTACCGACTGATATTTTCAGGTGTTTTCGGAGTCATTTGAAAGCGTGGGAATGAATGGGTCTTTCCCTCCAAAAAACAAAAAAGCTGAGCTGAAAAAACATTTCGACTCAGCCTTTTTATTATGTGAATAAGCCATAAGCTGTGCCCGGAAAATCCGTAGCAAAAGGCCTTATTTTATATCCCGAAATTACTTGAGCGTTCCGGCTTGGGCATCTTCTACCATCTTTTTATTCGGCAGAATCAAAATTTCCACGCGGCGATTTAGTGCCCGACCCTCTGCCGTAGTGTTGTCGGCTACAGGTTCGTGCACCCCACGTCCTTCGAAAGCCATACGAGTGCTTCGTACGCCTTGATCTTCCATCAGGTAGTTATATACGCTTTTGGCACGTTTTTCAGACAATGTCTGGTTGTAATCCACTTTTCCGGTATTATCGGTATGGCCGATAATCTTGATATCGGTATCCGGATTTTCATTCAAACTGACCGCCAAATTGCGTAATGCGTTTTTTGAGGCGGGGCTTACTGTGCTGGAATTGGTTGCAAACAAAATGCCGGAATCAAACGTCACTTTCAACGCTTCGCCATCGTTTATGGCTTCTACTGTCGCTTCTTCGGGCAAAGATGCCTCCAATTCCTTTTTCTGTTTGTCCATCTTCTTTCCAATCAAAGCTCCGGCTGTACCTCCTACGGCTGCACCGAGAATGGATCCCAAGGCTGTGTTTCCGGCAAGGGCACCGATTCCGGCTCCCACAGCCGCACCTCCTCCTACTCCGATGGCTGTTCCTTTGGTCGTATTATTCCACGATCCACAACTTGAAAAAACAACTGCCATCGCAAGCAGCATTACTGACACTAATTTCCAATTTTTCATTTTTCTTCTTGTTAAATAAAACGTTAGTCAAACATATTAATCGATTCACAATATTCCAATTCTCCTTGTACGATAAAGGTGACATCTTCGGGCGTAAATTTCCCCACTCCATCTTTTTGTGCATTTTTAATAACGAATTCGACCAATTCGTCTTCATCGATATTAACCTCTTGAGCGTCGTCAAGGCCTTCATCGAAAAATCCTTTCGATTCATAATACTCGTAGACCAAATCTACCACATAATAAATATCATCGTCAACGAACTTACCCTTCATTTCCTGCGGAAGATAATTCTGAATAAATCGTACTGAATCTTCCTCGTCGTAAATTAAATCGTCTTTATTACTCATACTTTTTTATTTTTTATTGGTTGTACACAATGCAAATATACATGATAATATCCGGATAAGTCTATCTATATATCACAGAAAATAAACCAATCTACTTTTTTTATGTTTAACAACATTTCGAGTAAAAATGTTTCATTATTTATTCCAAAAATCGTAAGAAGATTCTTATATTTGTAATGATAGATTCATTTCATTAAAGGAAAATTTAAAAATAGGTAAGGTGTTGCAAGAAAAAAAGGCTTGCTTTTGAAAACCTTAACTATGGAAAAGTAAAGGGGATATGTCCAATTGTTTTTTGGCGTATCCCCTTAAGTTTTATTCGATGTACCGATGGACGCGGAGAGCATACAGAAAAATGTAAGCCAAACCGGAATATTGAAGGTTATGAGTTTGTTTGACATTGATAATATCGCGCTTCTTTAGCAGTATAAAAATCCTAAAAAAAAGATGTGCCGCGTATAGTATAATACATCGACACATCTTCTTTTATATTTATTCGTTCTACAGTCTTATTCAGCTGTTTTTTCTTCAGCCGAAACTTCTGCTGCAGGAGCTTCTTCTACTGCTACAGCCGTTTTTTTGCGAGAACGTCTTGTCTTTGTTGCTTTCTTAGCAGATGCCGCTTTCAACATGTTTTCATTATAATCAACCAATTCAATGAAGCACATTGCAGCATTATCTCCTAAACGATATCCGGTTTTAATTATTCTCGTATATCCACCCGGACGATCTGCAATTTTTTGGGAAATTTCCTTGAATAACTCAGTTACTGCATATTTATCTTGCAATACACTGAACACGACACGTCTTGAGTGCGTTGTGTCTTCTTTCGATTTTGTGATAAGAGGTTCAACGAATACACGCAGCGCTTTTGCTTTTGCAACCGTAGTAAAAATTCTTTTATGCTTGATCAATGAACAAGCCATATTGGAAAGCATTGCATTACGGTGAGTATTCGTACGACCTAAATGATTAAATTTTTTATTATGTCTCATCGCT
>JBHCAZ010000051.1:0-43897 GCA_041798765.1 Parabacteroides sp.
CTGCAAAAGAGGAAAAAGGAGAAGAGATAAAAACCGTTATTCCGGAAGAGTTCAAACCCAAAATCGTCTCTAAAGGAAAAATGGATCTGGACAAACCGATCACAGAACAAAAGATTAAAGCGGAATCTGCCATTATCGTTTCGGAAGAGAAAACGGATAAACCGCTTGAGGCCGAGACCGTAACGGCTGCTCCTGAAAAAGAAAAACAAGTTGTATCGACCGAGGAGAAAAAAACCGAAGTAAAAAACGATACAAAAACTCCGGATATCGAAATCCCGAAAGAAAAAACAATGCGCACAGAAGAGAAAGCGGTGCCTGAAAAGGTTGTTTCAGAAAACCGTACAGTTACCGAACAACCGAAACAGGAAGAGGTTGTCGAAAGACAGCCCATTGCTCCGGAAAAACCCGTTGAGGAAAAGAAAGAAATGGATACCAAAGAGGAATCGGATAGTAAAGAACCGTTCCGGTTAGGGGTTACAAAATTCGAATCGAAAATAAAAGTAACCGGACGCATCGATCTGGATGCGCTCAACCAATCAACCCGTCCGAAGAAAAAGACGAAAGAAGAACGGAAAAAGGAACGGGAAGACAAACGGGACAAATTCTCGGGAAACAAGCCAGGGCAACCGGGAGGAAACGTCAATAAAGGGCCCAAAGATTTTGGAAATAAACCAGGACTTACCGGTAAAAATGCAGAAAACGGCGATGGAAAGAAAAAACGCAACCGTATCAAGAAGGACCGGGTGGATGTAAACAACACGCCGGGAACCAATACGCGCCCGGATCGTCGGGAAGACCGTAAGCCACGCCTGAAAAAGCCGGTAAAAACGGAGGTCAGCGAAGAGGATGTACAGAAACAGATCAAGGAAACCTTAGCCCGTCTGACCGGAAAAGGAAACAAAAACAATAAAGGCGCCAAATACCGGCGTGATAAACGTGACGCGATACATAAACGCGAACACGAGCTGATGGAACAGGAAGAAATGGAAAGCAAAGTCTTGAAATTGACGGAATTCGTAACCGCCAATGACCTTGCCAACATGATGGACGTACCGGTCACCAAAGTAATCGGGACCTGCATGAGTATCGGTATCATGGTTTCCATCAACCAGCGTTTGGATGCAGAAACGATCAATATCGTCGCCGATGAATTTGGATTCAAGACCGAATATGTCAGTGCCGAAGTGGTCGAAGCCATCAATGCAGATGAAGAGGATGACAATGAAGAAGACTGGGTAGCACGTCCGCCGATCGTAACGGTAATGGGACATGTCGACCACGGAAAAACGTCTTTGTTGGATAATATACGAAATGCGAATGTGATTACCGGTGAAGCCGGAGGTATCACCCAGCATATCGGAGCCTACAATGTGAAATTGTCGAGCGGACGCCGTATCACATTCTTGGATACACCCGGACACGAGGCCTTTACCGCCATGCGTGCACGTGGAGCAAAAGTGACAGACATCGCGATCATCATCGTTGCTGCCGACGACAACGTCATGCCGCAGACCATTGAAGCAATCAATCATGCTTCGGCAGCCGGCGTTCCGATTGTTTTCGCCATCAACAAAATAGACAAGCCCCACGCAAATCCGGAAAAGATCAAAGAGGAACTTGCCAATATGAATTATTTGGTAGAAGACTGGGGAGGTAAATACCAAAGCCAGGAAATTTCCGCTAAAAAAGGTATCGGCGTAGAAGAACTCCTGGAAAAGGTGTTGTTAGAGGCCGATCTGCTGGACCTGAAAGCCAATCCGGTCAAACGGGCCGTCGGTTCCATTATCGAATCTTCGTTGGATAAGGGACGCGGATATGTTTCTACAGTGCTGGTCGAAAACGGAACACTGAAAGTTGGCGACATTGTATTGGCAGGTACGCATTTCGGACGCATCAAAGCGATGTTCAACGAACGTAATCAACGTATCGAAAAAGCGGCTCCGTCTGAACCGGCCTTGATTCTTGGCCTGAACGGTGCTCCGCAAGCCGGCGACACGTTCAATGTGCTGGAAACAGAACAGGAGGCACGCGAGATAGCCGGACGTCGCGAACAGCTACAGCGCGAATTAGGCTTACGTACACAAAAGATGTTGACGCTCGACGATATCGGACGCCGTATTGCCGTAGGAAACTTCCAAGAATTGAATGTCATTGTGAAAGGAGATGTGGACGGCTCTGTAGAGGCGTTGTCCGACTCGTTGATCCGCCTTTCTACCGAAGAAATTCAAGTAAATGTGATCCATAAAGCAGTTGGTCAGATTTCCGAATCGGATGTTGTACTGGCAGCAGCATCCAATGCCATTATCATCGGGTTCCAGGTACGTCCTGCCCTGCCCGCCCGTCGGCAGGCTGAGAAAGAGGGTGTCGAAATCCGCCTGTACTCGATTATCTACGATGCAATCGAAGAGGTCAAGAGTGCTATGGAAGGCATGCTTTCTCCGGAAATCAAAGAGGAGATCACAGCCAACGTGGAAGTGCTTCAAGTATTCAAAATAACGAAAGTCGGTTCTGTAGCCGGCTGTATGGTACGCGAAGGAAAAATCAAACGGACAAACAAGGTTCGTGTCATCCGCGACGGCATCGTCATCCATGCGGGAGAACTTGGATCGTTAAAACGTTTCAAAGATGATGTAAAAGAGGTCGTTTCCGGTCAAGACTGCGGTTTAAACATTCAAAACTTCAACGATATACAAGTTGGTGATATCATTGAAGCGTATGAAGAAACGGAAATCAAAAAAACATTATAACATATGAACTGGTTAGACATCGCCTTGTTATGTCTGGCAGGAATCGGATTCGTGAAAGGCCTGTTTGATGGAGTGATCAAACAGGTTGTTTCACTTATAGCCCTGCTGGGAGGTATCTTTTTCTGTGGTAAAGCGGCAGAATGGGTACGTCAATATATCGTGAATTTAAATTGGTTTCCTGAAGAAGGAATCACCATTTTAAGCTATATCGCAGGATTTCTTCTGATTGTAGGCGTAGTCTTACTGGCCGGAGAAATTGTCAATCGGGTCATCGGCGTTACGCCACTCAGCATACTGAACCATTTAGCCGGCGGCCTCTTCGGGGTCTGCATGATGCTATTATTCCTCAGTCTGCTCCTAAATACCCTGAACCTGGTCGATAAAGGATCGGTATTGATTCCTCAACAGGCAAAAGTAGAATCCCGTTTCTATTACCCGATAGAACAGATTATCCCAACCATTTACCCTCATAACTTGTTTACAGGAGGAGAAGGAATGGTAAACAAGGAATCATAGTAATTCATTGAAATATGCAGGAGTCAAAAGATATATTGCATGAGGTAACAAACAACGACTACAAGTACGGGTTTGTTACCGATATCGATACAGAAATCATCCATCGAGGATTGGATGAAGAAACAATTCGCATTATTTCTGCCAAAAAAGAAGAGCCTGACTGGATGCTGGAATTCCGGCTGAAAGCTTTCCGGCACTGGCAGACGTTGGAGATGCCCACATGGGCGCATCTGAATATTCCCCCGATCGACTATCAGGATATCATCTATTATGCCGCCCCCAAAAAGAAAGAGGGACCGAAAAGCATGGATGAAGTAGACCCGGAGTTGCTCAAGACATTCGACAAGTTAGGGATTCCGCTGCACGAACGGGCGCAACTGAGTGGAATGGCTGTCGATGCGGTAATGGACAGTGTTTCGGTGAAAACGACCTTTAAAGAGGTGCTGGCCGAAAAAGGGATCATTTTCTGTTCGTTCAGTGAAGCGGTACGGAACCACCCTGATCTCGTAAAAAAATACCTTGGCAGTGTCGTCAGTTATCGGGATAACTTTTTCGCCGCTTTAAACTCGGCGGTCTTTTCTGACGGCTCGTTCGTTTATATCCCGAAAGAAGTGCGTTGCCCGATGGAATTGAGTACCTATTTCCGGATCAATGCCGCCAACACCGGACAGTTCGAACGTACGCTGATCATTGCAGACGATGATGCCTATGTCAGTTATTTAGAAGGATGTACGGCTCCGATGCGCGATGAGAATCAGTTGCATGCAGCCATTGTGGAAATCGTTGCCAACGAACGCGCCGAAGTGAAATATTCAACCGTCCAGAACTGGTATCCCGGAGATAAAGACGGCAAAGGCGGCATTTACAATTTCGTAACCAAACGGGGCTTGTGTAAAGGAGCAAACAGCCGGATCTCATGGACACAAGTGGAAACCGGATCAGCCATCACTTGGAAATACCCGAGTTGTATTCTGGCCGGCGACAATTCGGTCGGCGAATTTTATTCGGTAGCTGTAACGAACAATTACCAACAAGCCGATACCGGAACAAAAATGATTCATTTAGGAAAGAACACTAAAAGTACGATTGTGTCTAAAGGAATCTCTGCCGGACATAGCCAAAACAGTTATCGCGGACTGGTAAAGATTTTGCCCCGGGCGGAAGGAGCCCGTAACCATAGCCAATGCGACAGCCTGCTGCTCAGTTCGACATGCGGTGCACATACGTTTCCGTATGCGGAAATCCAAAATGAAACGGCCATTGTAGAACATGAGGCGACAACCAGTAAAATCAGCGAGGACCAACTGTTTTATTGTCGGCAACGCGGTATTTCGATCGAAGAAGCGGTCGGATTGATTGTAAATGGATACGCCCGCGAAGTAATGAATAAACTCCCGATGGAATTTGCAGTAGAAGCGCAGAAATTGTTGACCGTTTCGCTGGAGGGAAGCGTCGGATAAAATAAAAAAACAAATCGTATGTTACAGATAAAAAACCTGCATGCCAATGTAAATGGCAAAGAGATATTAAAGGGAATCGATCTTTCGGTCAAAGCGGGAGAAGTACACGCCATTATGGGACCGAACGGATCCGGAAAAAGCACATTAAGCAGTGTGCTGGTAGGACATCCGGCTTTTGAGGTTACGGAAGGGGAAATCACGTTTGAAGGGAAAAACCTGTTGGACCTGGAACCGGAAGACCGTAGCCGGGAAGGGCTTTTCCTCAGTTTTCAATATCCGGTAGAAATTCCGGGAGTAAGCATGGTGAACTTCATGCGCGCAGCCTTAAACGAACACCGTAAATACAAAGGACTGGAACCGGTTTCGGCAACCGACTTCCTGAAATTAATGCGCGAAAAACGGGCGATTGTCGAATTAGATAACAAATTGGCAAGTCGCAGCGTTAATGAGGGTTTTTCCGGAGGTGAAAAGAAACGGAACGAAATTTTTCAAATGGCGATGTTAGAACCGAAATTAGCCATTTTGGACGAAACCGACAGCGGGTTGGACATCGATGCGCTCCGTATCGTGGCCAATGGGGTCAATAAGTTGAAAACGCCTGAGAATGCGGCCATCGTCATCACCCACTACCAGCGTTTATTAGATTACATCAAACCGGATGTCGTACACATTCTCTATAAAGGACGGATTGTTAAATCGGCCGGACCGGAATTGGCGCTTGAACTGGAAGAAAAGGGATATGATTGGATAAAAAAAGAGGCAGGAGATTTTTAACATGAGAGCGGAACAACAATATATCGACCTCTTTACACGATACGAAGACCTGATATGCCAGCATGCGTCTGAGGTGCTGAATGCGCCACGGCTACAGGCATTGGCGGACTTTGAACGGTTAGGATTCCCTGCCGCAAAGAGTGAAGATTATAAATACACAGATGTAGGACAGGCTTTTGCGCCTGATTACGGACTGAATATCAACCGTGTAGCCATCCCGGTTAACCCTTACGATGTTTTTCGTTGCGATGTTCCGAATCTAACAACTGCTCTCTATTTTATTGTCAATGACACATTCTACGGGAAAGCACTCCCCAAAAGCCGGTTGCCGGAAAAGGTGTATGCCGGGGGATTAAAAGACTTCACAGAGCAGTATCCCGAAGTGGCAGCACGTTATTACGGGAAGCTTGCCTCTTCCGGCAAAGACGGTATCATTGCATTGAATACACTATTGGTACAAGACGGTTTCGTGCTCTATGTTCCTCAGGGCGTCGTCGTAGAACATCCGATCCAACTGATCAACATCTTCCGGAGTGATGTGGATACCATGGCGAATCGCCGGATATTAGTCATCATGGAACCACATTCAGAGGCGCGATTGCTGGTTTGCGACCACAGTTTGGACGACATCAAATTCCTCTTGACCCAAGTTGTCGAAATTTTCGCAGAGGAGGGAGCTGTTTTCGACTATTATGATCTGGAAGAAAGTAGTATTTCGACCAGCCGGTTCTCGTCGGTACATGTGCGTCAAGACACTTCGAGCAACGTTGTCGTCAATGGAATCACACTGAATAACGGCCTAACCCGAAACAATTATTATATCGAATTGAACGGCGAAAACGCCGAAACCAGTCTTTGCGGCATGTCTATATTAGACCGGGAACAACAATTGGATACTTACAGCCACATTACACATGCCGTACCAAACTGCAGAAGTACCGAATTGTTTAAAAACGTATTGAACGACCGGGCTGTCGGCGTTTTCAATGGCCGTATCTTGGTAAAAGAGGGGGCGGATAAGACATCGGCTTTTCAAACCAACCGCAATTTATGTGCTACACGCGAATGCAAGATGTACAGCAAGCCGCAGTTGGAGATTTATGCCGATGATGTGAAATGTTCGCATGGCATGACGACCGGACAGTTGGATGAAAACGCGCTGTTCTATATGCGGAGTCGTGGGATTTCGTACGATGAAGCCCGGATGTTGTTAAGCGTGGCTTTCACGTCTGATGTCATTGAGCATGTACGTTTGGAAGCCCTGAAAGACCGTCTGCATAAATTGGTAAGCAAACGCTTTCGGGGAGAACTCTCCCGATGTGCGGGTTGCCGTTCATGCAGATAAAAGCAAAAACAGGCCTGAAATAGAGAGGAAGATGTGCTAACAAAAAAATTTATAGCACATCTTCCTTTTTCTTTTCTTACGACATACAAAAAAATCTGCTTTTTTATTAGGGAAACCGGTTTGATACCTGTTATATATAAAATGAAGGAGAAAAGAGATGCAAAAAGAACTGCTATATCGCTTTTTTGAAGGGACTTCCTCTCTCAAGGAGGAGGAAGAGTTGAAACGTTGGTTAGAAAAATCGGAGACCAACCAGGCGATTTTCCTTCAAGAACGTACGGAGTATGATATACAGTTGTTAAACGGCGAAAAAACGGTTGAAGAAACATATCGCAGAAACCGTTCGGTCGCCTGGGTCAAAAGAGTGGCTGCCATCCTGATTTTAACGCTTTTAACGGGTAGTATTTATCGATATTTCACAAAGGAGCCGGAAATGCATTATTGTACGCTACGGGTCCCCCCCGGGCAACGGATCAATCTGGTTTTGCCGGACAGTACGGATGTCTGGCTGAATGCAAATACGGAATTCCGCTATCCCGTTCAATTCGCTTCCGGAAACCGAACGGTTTATTTAGATGGTGAAGCCTTTTTTGATGTAAGTAAAGACAAAAAAAATCCGTTTATCGTAAAAACCCAACAAGGAGATGTACGTGTGACTGGCACCACATTCAATGTAGAAGCCTATTCCCGACATCAGACTTTCGAAGCAGGGCTTTTTGAGGGGAGTATCGATATTTATAAAGAAGGCAAAAAATTGGCGACACTCCGTCCGAATGAAAGAGGGACGATGCATGCTGGCTATCTGACAATCTCTCAGATAACGGATACGGATAATTACCTGTGGAGAAAAGGACTGATTGCCTTCAAGGAGAAAAAAATTGAAGAGATCTTCATCGCTTTAGAAAAATATTTTGATGTAGAAATTCACGGAGAAATGGAGCATCTGCCGCAAAATACGTATACCGGAAAGTTCAGACAATCGGACGGTATCGATTACGTTTTACGGGTTTTACAACGCAGTATCCTGTTTTCGTACGAAAGGAATGAGGAAAACGGTGCGTTTTATATTCAATCAACGTTTAACCCAAAGGAGAAAAAGCCTATGAGAAAATAATCAGTGTAAAATAAAAACCGGTAGGTGTTGCAGCACCTACCGATTCTGTGTTCCAGCTAACACAACAACGAGTATAAATAATCATGTATTAACAATGAAACAACTACAAATATATGGATAAAACCGACATTCTCGGCTCTTTTTCAATTGAAAAAAAGCCGATTAAACATTTTTTGTCAATTATGCGAACAGCCTTTATTCTAATGTTTACCTGTATTTTCTGCTCTTTGGCAGAACCGGTACATACGCAAAATGCAAGAGTCACGATCAATATGCGCAATGTACCGATTGAAGCGGTCTTAAATGAGATAGAAACGCAGACGGACTATCTCTTTATGTATGACAACCAAGTAGATATCAACGAAAAAGTTTCCGTAAAAGCCAAACAGGCTCCGGTAGCAAGTGTACTACGTGCAATGTTGAAAGACAAAAAGATCGATTATGTAATGGAGGGAAATCACATTGTCATGATTCCGGCTGTCCGGCAAGACGGAATGATAGCCGCTTCGGCTCTTCAACAACAGAAAAAACAACTTTCGGGAACTGTTATAGACAATGGTGGGCTTCCGATTATCGGAGCGAATGTGGTAGAATCGGGGACAACCAACGGAACAGTTACGGATGTAGACGGAAAATTCACGTTACAGGTCGAAGATAAAGCTACGATTAATGTATCGTACATCGGATATCTTACGCGTTCGGTTGCTACTGCCGGACAAACCGAACTGACAATCGTCCTCCAAGAAGATTCCGAAGCCTTGGAAGAGGTTGTAGTCATCGGTTATGGTACTGTACGTAAAGTCGATTTGGCGGGATCTGTTTCGGTAATGAACGATAAAAATTTTAAAGACCAGCCTATCACACGTATAGAAGAGGCCTTTCAGGGCAGAATCTCCGGTATACAGGTCGATAACAGTGGCATTCCGGGTGGAAATATGAAAATTCGTATACGTGGAGCCAATTCCGTAAACAAAAGCAACGATCCGTTATATATTGTCGACGGGATGGTGCGCGACAACGGCCTGGCGGATATCAACCCGGAAGACATTCAATCGATTCAGGTATTAAAAGATGCTTCTTCTACAGCGATTTACGGTTCGAGAGGAGCCAACGGGGTCGTATTGGTTACAACAAAAACAGGAAAAATCGGTGTAAAACTAATCTCTTTCGACGCACAACTCAGCACTTCTTCCGTATATAAAAGATATCAATTGATGAATCCTTACGAATATGCAACGGCCTATCGGGAACTTAAAAATCCGAATGCGTTTTCAGAACAGGAAATGACAGCCTATCGGAACGGGACTGCCGGCGTAGACTGGCAGGATGAGATCTTCCGGACAGCTCCGACACAAAACTACAAGTTGTCTTATTCCTCCGGAAACAAAGACAGCCAATATTATCTGTCGGCCAATTACATCAATCAACAAGGTATTATCAAATATACATCAAACAAACAATATCAGATCCGGGCCAATATTACATCGGAAATGACAAAATGGCTGCATATCACTGCCGATCTCAACGTTGCGCAACGATTGTCAGACGGCCAGTCGTTCAGCTTCGGGGGAAATCCGCTCTTCCGGGCCTTGAGTTATTCGCCTACCATGGAAGTGAGAGATAGCAAAGGGAACTATAATAAAGATCCTTACAACAGCTTACATACCAACCCGGTGGGAGCACTTGCCTATAACGACCACACACGCGGTAATTCGGCAAACGGGCATTTCGACCTGCGTTTCACTATTTTACCCGGAATGACCTTCACTTCATCCAACGGTTTCGATTATTTGGATAAAAAAGGCTATGGGGCCAATTCTACGAAAGTTGAAGCCCGAAGCAACATGAGCAACAACAATACCGAACGCCTTATGTTACAGAGTTCGAATAATTTGACCTACGATTTCACGCTACACAAGAACCATAAGATTACAGCAACGGGAGTCTATGAAGTTTCAAAATGGCAACAACGCGGCATGTCGATATCCGGCGAAAACCTGCTGATCGACGAGATGCGCTGGTGGAACGTTAATGTGGCAACCAAAGAAGATGCCGACAACTTTTTCAGCGAATATTCGATGATGTCTTTCCTCGGCCGGTTATTGTATAATTTTAACGATCGTTATCTGTTGACCCTGACCATGCGTTCTGACGGTACCTCCAAATTCTTCAAAAAGAACCGTTGGAGCAATTTCCCGTCGGCGGCATTTGCCTGGAACCTAGGCAATGAGGCGTTTATGAAACGGCAATCTTTATTCAGCAATGTGAAACTTCGTGCTAGCTATGGCGTTGTCGGAAACCAAGCCATCCTCCCATATGAAACGCTCGGCTTACTCGGAAAAACGGCATTTGCTTTTGGAACAGGCAAAGATTACACGGCTTACTATTCCAACCAGGCTGCTGCTCCTGATCTGACATGGGAAAAAACCTACCAGGTCGATGCCGGGGCCGATTTTTCGATGTTCAACGGCTTGCTGAACGTTTCGTTCGATTATTTCCGTAAAAAAACGGAAGATGCCCTGTTGAAAAAATCGGTTCCCGGTTATATGGGTGGCGGAAGTTTTTGGGTAAATGCTGGTGAAATTGAAAACAAAGGATTCGAATTCATGATCAACGCCACACCGCTACGGAATGATGCGTTTTCATGGACAACGACTGTCAACGGCACAAATGTAAAAAACAAAGTGCTTTCTTTAGGAGGGGATAAATTCATTTATGGAGCGAATCCGCTCGGCGGAACAGCCAACCAGGCAACGATCGTCATGCCGGGACATCCGCTCGGTTCTTTCTTCGGATATGAATGGAATGGATTGGATGAAAATGGCAATAATATATACGCCGATAAAAATGGGAATGGAATAATCGATGGAGGCGACCGCGACATTATCGGACAGGCAAATCCGACCTTGACAATGGGATGGAATAACAGCCTGAGTTGGAAAAACTGGGATCTGAATATCTTCTTAAACGGATCATTCGGAGCTAAACGACTGAATCTTGCCTACTTTTCGATCATGTCCATGACCGGTTCGTCTCGTTTTATTACACTGAAAGACGCTTATTTCAAAAATTTCGATCGCGATCATTCACAGGCTTCTGCGTTTCCTTCCTTAACAAGCAAAACACAAAAATATCAAGCGGTATCCACACAATTCCTCGAATCGGCCGATTATGTACGTCTCGAAAATATCAGCCTCTCCTACAGGTTGCCTAAGGAAAGAATAAAGTTCGCCGACCTACGTTTGACATTAAGTGTTCAAAATCTTTTCACTATAACAAAATACAAAGGAATGGATCCGGCAGGATATACTTTTGAAGGAGGAAACACCGATGTAAATGCAGGTATTGATATCGGAGCTTATCCTACTCCACGAACAGTCACATTCGGAGCTAAATTTAACTTCTAATAAAAATCAGACATTATGAAATATACGTATATAATAACGGTTTTTTTATGCATGTCCTTATTGACGCTATCTTGCAATTCTTTCTTAGATGAAGATCCTAAAGGACAACTAAACAGGAATAACTTCTTTAACAGCCAGGCAGAATTGGATATGTCGGTCTACTCTATCTTTCGCTTTGCCGCTGAGGCCCATTGGTATACCAGCATGATGGATGCTCAGTGGATGGGAGACGACATCACGACTGATGCGGGAAGCAATAAACAATCGCCACGCGAATTCGACTCCTTCGATGTCAGCGACAATAATATCGGGGCCAGCGAAACCTGGAACCGATTCTATAAAATCATCAAAGCAGCCAATTTTGTTATTCTGAATGCAGAAAAGACACCCACTACACCCGAAGAAATAAAAATAGCCGTCGGACAAGCCAAATTCTGGCGTGCATACAGTTATTTCGTTCTGGTACGTATTTTCGGAGAGCTTCCGATGAATTTAGACAATGAAATCGACTATAATAAACCATTGGTTTCGATCGGAGAGGTATATGATCAGATTATCAGCGATCTGAAAGATGCCGAAAATCTGCCGGCCGACTATTCGGATGCTCCCCGCAAAACAAATGGAGTCAATGCCTATATCACAACACAAGCCGTCAAATCGACTTTAGCTGCGGTATATATGGCTATGGCCGGATATCCCCTCAAAAAGAACGAATATTATGCACAAGCTGCTCAAAAAGCAAAAGAGGTGATTGATGGTGTCAACGCGGGTATATACGATTTTGATCTTGAACCTGAATTCAAGCACATTTATGCGTCCAGCCATAATTACTCGAAAGAAACAGTTGTCGGAATTTTACGGACCTATACATTCGGGCAAGACTCTCAACTGACATTAACCAACGTCTTCATGTCATTGCCGGGAGGATGGGGCGATGCATGGGGCGAAATCAAATTCTGGAAAGAGATGCCCGCAGGTCCACGGAAAGATGCGATCTACAATCCGAAAATTCTCTTGGTTAACGAGGGGAACAAGTTGGTAAACTGGTGGGATCTGAGAGAAAACGGGACGCCGTACATCCCCGAATATCACCCGATGTTCAGCATCTTTACAATGGGAGAAGGCAATACCGACTATGATTATACGAAAGATTATGATAAAAACTATACGAATAATCATACCGACCGGTTAGTTCGTTATTCCGAAGTTCTCTTATGGTATGCCGAAGCACAGGCAAGGGCAGAAGGTGCTCCCAATGCCTTGGCGTATGAATGCATCAACCGGGTACGCGCCCGCGCCGGATTAGAAGAGTTGGAGAAAGGATTGTCAGGTAAAGAATTTGCCGATGCTGCTTTACGGGAACATGGCTGGGAAGTGGCCGGATACTACATTGCCATGGTAACCCGCCGGGCCGACCTGCTACGTACCGAATTACTCCGGAAGACATTTGAAGAACGTGCAAAAAATAGCCCGATCGAAGTTGCACCTGGAATTTTTGCACGAGAAAAGGTTGAAATTTCCAATACTACGTGGAACGAAAAACGGATCTATGCTCCTCGTCCGAGCGGAGATGTATCGCTGAACCCACATATCCAAAATAAATAAGAACACCTTTTATCGACATGGAAGGAGGGAGGCCCAGAAATATTCTTTTTGGCTCTCCCTCCTTTTATTGTCAGCCAGACCTGCAATAGATGGGAGCTAACGTGCACATTTTTATGACACTGGCATGAAAACTCAAAGTTATCATGTATATTTGTTTTTTATTAAAAACTGAAATGAGTACTTTTACTTCCATACAGCGTTTCAATCGTTTATTCAACGAATATTACCCACGAATGCTTCGTTTTGCATTGGGATATGTAAAAGATGAACAGGTAGCGGAAGATATTGTTTCAGAATCTTTTACCCGTTATTGGGAAGAAATGGAGAAATTATTACCGGATACAATCCCCCAAGCATATATACTGACAATCGTACGCAATAAATGCCTGAATTATCTGGAACATGTCCAGGTCAGGCAAAGGGCCGAAAAACAATTGAACGAACATGCCGAATGGGCGTTGAAAACGCGTATTCAGACATTGGAGGCATGTGATCCGGATTTCCTTTTCTCGAAAGAAATCCGTGAATTGATACTCTTCAGTTTGAAACACCTGCCGGAGAAAACGCGAAGGATATTCTTACTCAACCGTTATAAAGGGCTTTCTTATAAAGAAATTGCCCAAATGCTGGATATCAGCCCAAAAACAGTCGAATTTCACATTTCGAAAGCGCTTAAATTATTGCGCCCTCTCTTGAAAGATTTCATCAGCTTACCTTTCTTTCTGCTTTTAGACGACGATTTATTTCGGCTATTATTTTGAGGCCGTGCCAATGTGCCGGTTACGCTCCTTGTATTGTTTAGGAGACATCTTTTTCCGCTCTTTAAAAGCGCGGTAAAAAGAACTGGTATTGGAAAAGCCCGATTCTATCGCAACAGATTGTATCAAACGGCTGGATTCTGCCTCGTTTTCAAGTATTTTCCCGGCATAATCGATACGGAAATCGTTGATCCATTCACAAAAATTTTCATGCCGATGTTCATTTACAAGACGCGAGATATAGGTTCGATTGGTATGAAGCAGTTCTGCCACATCTATAATACGTAAAGTGGGATTCTGATAAAGGTTGTTTGTTTGTATATAATTCTCCAAAAATTCAATGGTCAGTATTTGTGACCTTCTACGGCCGGTAACACATTCGGTGGCATGATATTCTTCTTGTTCTTTCCTGAAATCGGCAACCGTAAAGTTTTGACGATACCCAACCCATCCTAAAAGGAAAAGAAAGGCGGAATGTGTAACGGACGGAACGGCCAAAAACAGTCCTTTGTCTATAAAAAATTCTTTACCGATAGCCGCCGATAATACCGAAATAAAAGAGGCAAAAAGAAAGGCACACAGAATCCATTTCATAGGCGAAAGGTTTTTGCCTTCTATATCGGAATAAAAATCACTTATTTCTCTATTGTATCGGCTAATACAACGAAAACTGAAAAAGACAGATAAAATCACTTCTGCAATGAACACGATCTTGAAAAGCACATGATAGCACCATTTTTGCCACTTAAGTAAAGGAGGCAAAATTTCCGGTACTTCCATTTTATGATACAACATTCCGCAGACAAACAGATCGACTTCTTCCGATGACATGGAAAAATACAAGATAAACGAAAGAATAGAAACCAAAGCAGCTGGCAGAACAAACCAACTCCACCGCAAATCAATACGCAAATCACACGTTTGCAATCGGATATAATAATAGTATAACGGATATCCCAACAGGGAAGTAAACAGCCAAAGGTTATTCATTAAACCGAAAAGCCTGTATTGGTGATTGAAGAACAGGGCATGTATGGAATAATTGACGATCGAAATCATCAAAAAGAAAGCCAAATATCGTTTCGGCAAATTCTGCTTTTTCGCCGACAACAGAAGCATTACCCACGCCAGACATACACATACAGGTAAAATCGATAGTATTTTAACGATCATATTCGCTTCGTATTATATTTTGGCATCATATTCTTTTTGCTTTATATGCAATTAAACATGTCTGTTATAATCACTTTGCAATATTCATAATTTTTCTCAATATATACAAATAAAGGATGATTTATTTAAGCATGTTCTCCCCTTATCTCCCCAAAAGCAACAAGAGGAGAACATAAACCTCGCCGACAAGATTCAAGGTAAAAATGAAGTGAATTCTAAATTTTTTTTTTATCTAATCTTTAGAATCACTTCACATAAGCACTATTTTCAGAATGTAGGCTCCCAACCCGGTTCGTACGTACGGCTCCACAACTGTTGAGCTTCCGGATCATCTACGATATGACCATTCGTCGGATCAATCTTTAATCGATGTCCTGTGCGCCATGCAATATTTCCCAACTGAACTAATAATGTACTTTTATGTAATTCTTCAATATCTCCATTGGGACGGCGATTGGTTTTAATCGCGTCAATAAAATCGAGTATATGTCCCATATCTAAATTCACACTCGGACTAGAAGGATCACGCCCGTCAATAATGTCTTTAGAAGCCACTTCTTTTATTAGTTTATTTTTTAGGTCAAAAATACGATACCCATTTTCGCCCGTTTCCAAAGCACCTCCTTCTCCATAAAAAATAACCCCTCGATCTCGCCCTTCCGTATTTCGAGAATTACAGCTTCGTCCTTCCCACGTAACGAGGCATTTGTCTCCAAATCGAATATCTATAGTCTGTGTATCTGGCGTTTCCCAGTCATCTTTATACCAAAAACGCCCCCCCTCTGAGCTGACACTTGTCGGGAAATTCAATCCTAATCCCCAACGAATAACATCAATTTCATGGGTTCCATTATTCAGTGCCTCCCCTGTGCCCCAATGCCAAAACCAATGCCAGTTATAGTGAATTAAATTATCTCTAAACGAACGACGTGGAGCTGGGCCTTGCCATAAATCAAAATCCAATGTTGACGGTATAGCTATTTCCTTTCCGATTCCAATTGATTTTCGATTATTCGTATACCAGGCTTTAGCAAAATGAATATCTCCGATGACGCCATTATGTAATGCTTCAATTCCCTCTGTAAGTCCTTTCCATGAACGACGTTGAGCTCCGATTTGTACCACTCGATTATATTTTCGAGCAGCGGCAATGGCCAATTCTCCTTCATGTGGATTATGGCTGCATGGTTTTTCACAATAAACATGCTTGCCGGCTTGGCAAGCCATAATTGTGGCAGGAGCATGCCAGTGATCTGGAGTGGTAATCAAAATAGCATCAATATTTTTGTCTTCTAAAATTTTTCGAATATCTTTTTCCACTTTAGGATTTCCACCAGCTTTCTTTACGGCTGTCATACCTTTGTTCAAAGCCTTTTCCTCGACATCACAGACATATCTCATTTCCACTTCCTTACAGTTTTGGAAATTTCGAGCCATACCCGCTCCTCTTCCATTCGTCCCCATAACGGCCATATTTACCCGTTCATTCGCTCCAATTATGTTTGCATAACTTTTAGCACTTGTTGCTTTAAAGGAGAAACCTCCGACCGTTAGTCCGGCTCCGGCAATTGTAACTTGTTTTATAAACTTTCTTCTTGTGCTCTTCATCTCTTTTTTATCTATTAGTTATTTTAGGATTTTAATTTTTATATTACGAAATGAAACTTCGTCGCCATGGTCTTGTAGAAGAATATGGCCTTCCTCAACTCCTCCGAATATAGGCTCACAATTTTTGTACTTGCTTAATTGCCAAGCTTTTTTATATTTTTCACTATTTCGATTGAAAGACAATATTTTCTTTCCATTCAAAAAATGAGTGACTTTATTTCCTTTAACTACTATACGGGCCTGATTCCATTCGCCGATAGGATTCACTTTCTTAGGTAACGTTGGGAACATATCATATAAACCTCCCTCTAATCTATTACCGTCACGACCCATTTTCGCATCCGGATGATTTTCGTCATCTAAAATCTGATATTCCAAACCTAACCATCCGCCCTTGTTGTATTTTGTAAAAAGATATTTGATTCCGCTATTTGCTCCTTTTGTTATACGAAAATCGACCTTTAAATCAAAATTTGCATATTTTTCTCGTGTAATAATATCACCTCCTCTTATATCCTGTTGTTTTTGTACGGTTAAGATTCCATTTTCAATCACCCAACCTTTCGTAGGAGGCGTATCTTTTCCAACAGAAGTCCATCCTTCTAAATCTTCTCCATTAAACAGTAGTATCCAACCGTTTTTTTCCTCTTTGGAGGTTAATTTGTTTTCTTGAGAAAAGATCACATTGTTCCACGAAAACAAACAAATCATTAAAATAATACTTACCTTTTTCATTTTCTTCTATTTTGTTTTTACTATAATAAACTTTAATTTTTGTGCATCTTCTTTCTTGATGTAATGTTCTGATTTCGGAGGGAAATAACAACAGGAGAGAGCCTCCACTATTTGGTGTTCCCCATTCATTGAAATTTCAGCACACCCCTCTAATATAAAACAAACCTCTTGCTCATCACTCTTTGAGTTTAAACATATTGTAGAATCTGACAAGATATGTAATTGCGCATTTAAGCCCCCATCTGATAATTCTTTTTTCAAATACCACATCGTTTCCCCAAATAAACTTTCAGACAAATGAGATTGAGCAAATGAAGTAAAACAATCTTTCATGGTATAATTCTTCAAGGCTGGCAGAAACGGATTTGACAATCCTCCTGATGTCTCGCGTTTGAACATGAGATATTTGATTGGTTGCTCTCCTGCCCGGCAGATATTATGCATTGCATTCCCAGGAGCATAAAACGCATCACCAGGCTTAAAAAGTTGCTCTTCTCCATTTAAATGGACGATGGCTACACCTTCTACCATATAAAATAGTTCATCTTCAAAGTGAGCATGTGGTTCATGTGTTTTGATTCCATTATTAACGTATGACATTTTAACAGACAATGTATCTGCAATTCCATTTGCAGGAATAAACCAAAAAGCCCATCCGGTTTTATTCTCAACCTTTTTACTTTCGGAAAAAGTCGTAATATAATCCGATAAACTATATCCCTCTTTTTTTATGTCTGTAAATGCAAAATGAATAATAGAAACTATTCCGATCATCAACGTTTTCTTATTCATGACAAAAAATCTTATTGAAAGCTTCTCATTCTTTATAAACATACTGATCTGAAGCTATTTAGGACATGCCAGAACTCCTAAACAGCAGATAATACTGCCGAAAACTCCGGCATATACCCAAATCAGACAAAACAACTACAACTGTGTATATCCTCTATTTTGAATAATCTTTCCGGGATTCGATTGCATGACAGTCATCGGGATAGGATAAGCCAATGCGTCATCACTCCATACAAAATCAGGATACCCATCAAACTGCTGCTCTTTTATCATCACCTCTTTTGCTCGTCCTGTGCGAACCAAATCAAACCAACGATGGTTTTCAAAAGCAAGTTCGACCCGACGTTCCTTTTCTATAGCAAGCAAAAGAGTCTCAGCAGAAGTAAAATCGGCGGAAGTATAGTCTCTCAACAAATCTCGGGATGGGGCTATATCCGGATTTTTCGGAGTATTACGCGCACGTTCTCTTATTTTATTCACATAAACAATCGCTTCTTCTTTACTTCCATTTGTACGAACAATCGCTTCTGCATATAACAGATATATATCGGCCAATCTTAATTCGATCCAATTATTGTCATTATCAGATCCACTAGAAGCAACATCGTAATATTTACACACATATTTTTCATTTTCCACTCTACCAGTTTTTGCGTTTATCCAACTATCCCGCATTGAAACAAATTTACGCGGATCTCCTATCTCATACGCATTGGACATATCTTGTGTCGGTGAATTTTCTCCTCCCTTATTTCCCACTAAAACAACTTCTTTATCTGAAAAACGAGGAGCGAAATTATTATTCCAAGGACTTCCCGTAGCCCCTCCTTGAGTACCTTTTTTATATTGAATCTCAAAAAGAGACTCAGAGGTATTTTTATTTGCAACATCGAATAAATCTTTGTAGGAAGATACTAAAGAAAAACGAGGATTTGCAATAATTTTTTTGAATTGTTCAATTGCTTTTTTATAATATTCACTGCCTTTATTCAATGGATAACCAGCCATTGTCATATATACTTTTCCCAATAACCCGATAGCACCACCTTTAGTTACCCGTCCGATATCCGTCGCACTGTGTGTTTCCGGTAGAAACGATTCCGCATATTTCAAATCTTCTATAATTAAATCATATATTTCTTGTATAGAAGCTCTTTCTAATTCATACGCTTCAGTTTGAGATATTTCACGATCGACCTTAATAACACCGAGTAACTCTCCATTCAAACCATAACCGCCAAAAATACGATTAAGATAAAAATAGGTCAGAGCCCGTAAAAAACGTGCCTCTGCAATGTATTGATTCTTAATATCTTCGTTTTTAAAAGAGACATTATTGATCCTCCCAATAACAATATTACAACGAAGAATCGTTTTATAGCTATCATCCCAACAACTTGCTAAAAAATTATTTTCAGGTAATAACGGAGACGCAAATTCATCTATACCTTTCTCATTCGCAGGATTTCCACTGAGCCAAGAATATGTTGTATTATCCGAACGAATTTCGCCTAAACGAACATATGTCTGATTATAAAGACTTCGCAAATTACCATAAGCTGATAAAACAGCTTGATTCATATCTGATTCTGTATAATAGAAACCTTCTATACTAAGATCTGAAGGAGGATTTTTAGTAATAAAATCATTCGTACAACAGATATAACAAAATATAAACAGGAAATATATCTTTTTCATAATGATCTATTTATTATATAATTAAAACGTAATATTAGCACCAATGATGAAAGAACGAGCCGTAGGATAACCTAAATAATCTCCTCCTTGAGCAAGACCACTTTGACTACTTGTTTCCGGATCATATCCCGTATAATCTGTCAAAGTAAATAAATTAGATCCTGTAATATAAAGATACAGTGCTTTTAGTGGTAATTTATTTAAAATCTTAGCATTGAAATTATATCCCAAACTCAAATTTCTCAAACGAAGATAAGAAGCATCTTGTATCCAAGCAGAAGACGGATCTCTTTGCCAGCCAGACGGAGTGCGAGTAGGGCGAAAATGAATACCGTCTCCAGGTTCACTTTCAGAACGCCAACGTCCCATTTGCTCTATCATTCCATTACGATCTCCATGATAAATACCGCACATTCGTTTATAGAAACTAAATACTTCAGCCCCATAAGATCCGGTAAATTGAATATTTAATGTAAAATTCTTATAATTAAAGGTATTACTAAATCCTGCAGTAAACAAAGGATTGTTATCCCCTAATATTGTTTTATCATTTTGATCTAATTTTCCATCTTTATTTACATCTTCATAACGGCCATCTCCCACTTTGTCTTTACTCAAATGGGGATATTTATTCAATTCTTCCTCACTTAAAAAGACTCCAAGATATTTATATCCGTAAAAACTGGCAATAGGATATCCCGGTTTGGTAATAAATGCATTGTTAGCATTGGGAGCACTTCCGTAAATAGGACGATTGTCAACACCCACATTTAATACTTTATTCTTATTAAAAGAGATATTAAAATTACTAGACCAGGATATTTCTCCTGTTAAATTTTGGGTATTCAACGAAAATTCCATCCCTCGATTCTGAACTTTTCCAATATTTTGCATTTGCGTAGAATAGCCTGTAATTGTTGGAACCGGAACGTTTAATAATAAATCAATCGACTGACTATCATAAAGATCTCCTTCTAAACGTATTCGATTATTAAACAACCCTATCTCAAACCCTATATTATATTGTCTTGTACGTTCCCATCCTAAATCATCATTTGCCATCGTATTTGGATTTACTGTATTTTGTACAGCATCACCCGTCGGATAAAAACCTGTAGATAATAAGCCGATCGCCGAATAATTTCCGATACGATTATTTCCAGAAATACCAAAACTAGCTCTTAGTTTTAAATCACTGATAGATTCGATCTCTTTCATGAACTGTTCTTGAGAAATACGCCAACCGACTGAAATAGAAGGAAATGTTCCCCATTTTTTATTTTTACCGAAACGTGAAGACCCATCGCTTCGAAGAGTGGCGGTCAACAAATAACGGTCGTCATACACATAATTAATACGACCTAAATAAGAGATCATTGAATATTCGGATTCATCACTTGTTAATGCATACATGGTACCCGCATTGAGCGTTGTTATCTTGTCATTCGCATATCCGCGTGCTTCTCCTCTCATATGTTCATATTCATGAGATTGAGTTGTATAGCCCAACAATGTATTAAACCGATGCTTATCTGATAAAGAGAAAGAATAAGTCAACGTATTTTCAATCACCCAGTCACGATCTGTCCATCGTTCATTAATACCTTTTGCCGGCCGTGGAGCCTTCGAGGCATCAAAGTCTACAAAGGATGGTTCATAAATTTTATTCGTATTATCTTGAATACCTCCATTTATACCGATACGATATTTTAATTTTTTTACAATTTCCCATTCCGCAAAAAAAGTTCCTAACCAACCATGACGCTTTCTTTTATTTATTACTTGTTCGGCTATACCTATCGGATTGGCAACATCACCGGCTAAAATTTCCGGATTCCGAACCATGGAACCATAACTTCCATCTTCATTATATAAAGGATAGGTCGGAGGTAAATTTAACACATATAGCACCGGAGAATCTTTTCCGTTAGCCTGTTCTGTTCCATCGGTATTATAAGCCATCAAAATCATGCCTGTGGTAAGATTTTTTGAAATTTGAGACGAAACATTTGTTCTAAAATTAAAACGCTCATAATCTGTATTTAAAACAATACCATCCTGTTGGGTATAACTACCCGAAAATGTATATCGTGTATTTTCTGTTCCTCCCGAAACTGACAATTCGTGTTGTTGCATGAGGGCGTTTCGATAAAGCAGATCTTGCCAATCATTATCTGGCATTTGTGCAACAGATGCCGGATCTAAAAAATTATATTTATAATTACTACCACCATCAGGTATCATATATTGGCTTCCAGCACCGGCATATAACGCTCGTCGAGAGTTCGGGTCATTTACAGAATGTGGCGTTTTATCTGGATCTGAAGCAATAATTTTAGCATCCAACCATGCTTGATTACGTCCGTCTATAAACCATTGTACGTATTGATCTCGATTCATCATTTCTATTTTTTTCTCTCGCTGTTGAAATCCGACATACGTATTTAATTGTACGCTCGGTTTCCCTATTTGTCCTTTTTTCGTTGTTATAATTACAACGCCATTTGCTCCTCTTGATCCATAAATAGCCGTCGATGAAGCATCTTTCAATACTTGAATGCTCTCTATATCTGATGGATTTAATAAACGAAGCGCCCCTCCTTCCATTGGATAGCCATCTACAACGTAAAGAGGAGAATTTGATTGTGTAATAGAACCTGTTCCACGGATTTTTACCATTAGTCCTTCTCCTCCAGGAGCTCCATTGGTTTGTTGAATTAATATTCCCGGAACTTGCCCTGCCATCGCTTCTCCAAAATTAACAGCTGCACGTCTTTTCAAATTATCTGATGAAACCGATGAAACAGCCGTTGTCACATCAGACTTCTTTAGAGTTCCATAACCGACAACAACAACCTCATCCAATATTTCCGTATCTTCACGTAACTTTACAGTTATATTTTGCTGATTTCCAACTGGTATTTCAGAAGAAGTATACCCTATATAACTGACAAGCAAGGTACCCTTTGCAGATACATCTAATGTAAAAAAACCATTTAAGTCTGTAATTGTGCCATTGGTTGTGCCTTTTTCGACGACATTCGCACCAATAATGGGTAAGCCTGCCTCGTCTACAATCACACCTGTTATTTTTTTTCCTTCTTGTTGGACAGTGGAAATGCCTGTTTTTTCACGTTGTTTGGTCAATACGATGTAATCGTCTTCAAAAACATAGGTGATTCCAGAACCTTCAAAAATACGATTCAAACAATCAGCTACAGAATTGTTTCCTGCATCTAACGAAACAGTTCTGTCAATATCCACTTCTCGCTTATTGTACACAAACATATAGCCCGTTTCATTTTCCACTTGTTTAATAAAGTTTCCGATTGTCATACGGGTATTTGTGATGTTGACTTTTGCTGTTTGAGAATTTGCATTTGAAGCGTAAGACGCTAAAATACAAATAAATAAGAACAATGTAGAAATTCTCATAATATTAAAAAACTTCTTAAAGCATTTTCTTTGACATAAAAAAAATGACATCGTGTATTTTTTCATATCTTTGTAAAATTAATATTTAATATTCTTTTCGACTAAGAGTGTTAGATGTATTGCAGACAAGTGCGGGAACACTTGTCTGCTTTTTTATTATAATGTTTCTTATCTGTATTAAACCATAGGCCTATCATTTTTAGGGTTACACATGTTTCCTTTACTATTAAGTTAAACCCACCAGATTAAAAACACCACTATAAGCGTTCAGGAAATAAATATAATTTAACATATTCTACCATAAGAGTACTCAACAGGCGACTATATATAATGTATAATATAAAAACACCTATTGCCGACAACGTCATTTATTGCAAGACAATCAAATTATCTTCATCATCTTTCGAATAGGTAAACGGGTAAACAATTTGTAATTTCCGCAAAACGCTTTCCACACCGTCTCGCTGCCTGAATTTGCCGGTATAACGGTAATTGCCCAATCTTTTGTTTTTTACAACGATCGACACATCGTAAAACAACTCCAACTTTTTGATTATGTCGGTCAACAACATATCGTCAAAAAGAAAGACTCCTTCTCGCCACGACAGGAAATCGGTATTTGCAAATAAAGACACGTGCGATCCTGAATCGGAGACACTAATTTGTTGCTGTGGATGCAACGGAACGGTACGGCTCCGATCATTTGCGCAAGATACTGAAATCGCCCCTTCAATCAATGAAGCCACAAAATATTCCTCCGCCTCATAAGCGTTCACATTGAATTTTGTTCCGGTCACTTTAATGTCCATTTTGCGTGTCTTGACAACAAAAGGCTTCTCTTTATTCTTTTCTACTTCGAAAAAGGCCTCTCCTTTCAGCTCCACCTCCCGTTGTTTCCTACCAAAACGATCCGGAAAACGTAAGGTAGAGTTTGCATTGAGCCAGACTTCCGTACCATCCGCCAACAAAACCCGTGCACGTTGTCCGGGAGGGGTTGAAAATTCTTGATAATTGATCGGATCCTCTTTCTTCTCTCCGGTATAAGTCATCAACAAATAGGTGGATAATATAGAAAGCACTATAATTGCCGCATAACCGACCGTTTTTCTCACAAAAAGCAGGAAATGCCGCTTATTCTTGTCGTAAACAAATGACCGGTATTGCTTCTCCGATGCCGTGCGTTCTTCTACAGCCATTGAAATAAGAGCCGACAAATTTTGTATATCGGCAGCTTCTTTCTTCAGCATTTCATTTTCGTTTAACAGATGAAAAAGTGCGTTTTTTTCTTCGGGTGAAATTTCGCCATTCAAATATTTAGATAACAGATCATGCATATTTTCTTCTATTTATTATTAAGTTAAACCCTTACCGGGAAACAGACCACTATAAAGCAGTCTGAAATAAATATTAATTAACTAAAAATAAAAACAAGGGCAAATAGTCCTTCAGTTCTATCCGTAACTTTCTCAACGCTGTGGCAATGTGGTTTTCAACTGTATGGACAGAAATTCCCAACTCTTCCGAAATTTCCTTGTATTTCAGTCCCTCAACACGACTTTTAACAAAAACCTCCCGGCAACGGTCGGGCAATGTATCCAAGGCTTTCCGAATCATTTCCTGCAATTCCGTCTCCGAATGGTAGGTGTACGCCAGCGATTCCAAAGCATATAATTTAAAACCCAGTTCTTCTTTCACCAAGGTATTATATTCTTCTTCGATCAGTTTATGGCGTAAAAAATTCATACATCGGTTTTTGACCAAGGTAAACAAATAGGTAGTGAGCGAACAAGACAATTCAAGTTCGTCTTTATGTTCCCAAAGCACTAAAAAGACATCCTGTACAATATTTTCCACGTCTTCATTTGCCGATATGTAATTTTTGGCAAATGCAAACATCTTTGGATAATACTGTTTATATATACTTTCAAATGTATTTTGGAAATACGCCATCTCACATCCTGCTAATTCTACACCATAGCAAAAATACCATATTATTCCAGCTTTTAAACAATAAGACAGAATTTATATAGGATGTACTAAATAATTCATATTAAACTATTGAGTACTCTCCAGTAGTAACAATCTTTTTTTACAGATTCATCATCACAAAGGCAATACCCATTGTACTTTCCAAATCGAAGTGCAAAAATCTGCGTTCGTTTTCGCTTAAAAACAATTACTCGATAACTTGCAATGCTGAAACAGGAGATATTCCGTTTTCATTAAACGCTTCAATGGAAAAATAATAACGCTGATCGGTAGAAAGTCCTTTATAAAACAATTCATGCTGTCCATATAATAGCCATGAGTTATACAATTTATCCGGAGCTATTCCCCAACGGATATTATACCCCTGACTATTTTTGGATGGTTTCCAACTGATCTTCACATCCCGGCGGTCGGACTGACGAACGATTGTAAAGTTTTTTACGGCAGCCGGCTTTTTCCCTTCACCAAGACCAAAAATCCGCAGATCGGATATCGCCAAAGCCGGAGTCGGTACTTCTATATTATGGTACCGGACATACCTTACACGCAATGGATTCTCAATCTGGACATAATCATTCGGAACATCTCTATAATTGTTCTTCCGATCGACTAATAGCTCCCAATGTACACCATCCAAGGAACCTTCTATGAAATAACGATGTTTTAATCCTGGAATACGCCCGTACATATTCGACTCATGATCATGATAATTGACTTGAATGGCATATACCGTCGCAACACCCTGCAAATCAATCTCTATCCACTCATTTTCCCCATTCGTGGCAGCCATCCAGAACGATTTGCAGTTTTCGTCCGTAATGTTCGACGGCAAAAAGTTTTCGGACGTTTTAGGCCTGTTTCTTTCCGAGAATCCCTGGGCAACGGGCGCTTGCCCTTCTTTATAGGAAGAGGCCTTTACCGGCTTCCCGTACGACAGAAGCATCCAGCCTGTAAATCGCCCGTTTTGTCCGGCCTTATCAGGTGCAAAATGAGGATAATCGCCATAATTGTTATCACAATACATGATCCCATCTTGATCAAAAAATGTCGGGAACATACACAAACGACGCTCCCAATTGACAGTAGCCGACAACGACATAGAGGCAAAATGCCAGTAATGTCCCCCCGGGCCTTTCAACGTGCTTCCATGGCCGGCGCCATTCATAAAGCCTCCAGGTTTATAACTGATTGGGTTATGTGCCTGATAGGTATAAGGGCCCAACGGATTTTCAGCGACATATACCCCATCGGCATATACATTGAATTCGGTCCCCGGTGCCGCATACTGCATGTAGTACCGGTTGTCATGCTTTGTCAGCCATGCACCTTCCATATATCCTCCCGTCACCGTATCAGAATGATTTTCACCAAAGCGTTCCCAACCATGCTTTTCCATATTCAATCCAAAAAGCTCCGTTGTAGGGCTCTCCTCCAAAAAGCGATCGTTTCTATTCAGTTTTTTTCCTCGGATAGGAAACACATTGGATGATCCCCAAAAGAGATATGCCTGCCCATCATCGTCGATAAACAGATCGGGATCTTGCAAATCATGGAGGATAGCCGGAGTCGCATGCCAATTGCCCGATTTTGGATCATCGGTATAAAGAACGCTCATCGATCCGGACGGATCGCCCATGACATAAAGGAGCGAATCCTTATAATTGTGGGCCGCCGGCGCATTGGATCCCTGCGGATACCAATTTTTCCCCGGAGTAATAAAAGTCCAATTCAACAAATCGGCAGAATGCCAATAACCGTGCGACCGGGTTACAAACATATAATATTCTCCTCTGAATGCTACTACGGCTGGATCAGCCCCTGAACGATAAGACAGATTTTTCGAGGAATTATAAATCATGTATGTATAATCGATGTTCAACGGATTACAATACGTATCTGCATGCATCGACTGCGCCCACAGGTCTGCTTTTATCAAAAAGAAAGATATCCCCAGAAAAAAAACAAAAAAAGATCTTTTCATTCCCACTTGACTTGCTTTTGTTCGACATCCCGGGAATTGGTTCCCACATAAATATTGAAATCGCCGGGTTCCCAGACATAATCTAACCGGCTGTTATAAAACTTCAGGTCATCGGTCGTCACTTCGAATGAAACGGTTCGGGTTTCACCCGGTTTCAATGCAATTTTACAAAAATTTCTCAATTCTTTTATCGGACGGGATATGCTTGCTACGGGATCACCTATATATAACTGCACAACTTCCTCTCCTTCAACATTTCCGGTATTTGTAACGTCAACACTTGCAACCAGCACATCCTTGTCACCCCGTAACATCGTCTTATTCACCTGTAATTCACCATACGAGAAAGTCGTATAACTCAATCCGTATCCAAACGGATATAAAGGGTCATTGCTTATATCCAAATATTTAGAGGTAAAGTGATCGTCCGGATTCATCGGGCGTCCCGTCTTTTTTGCATTATAATACAAGGGTATCTGGCCCACCGAACGGGGGAAGGTCGTTGTCAGTTTCCCGGATGGGTTGACTTTTCCGAACAATACGTCCACCAACGCATGTGCGGCAGTCGTGCCTCCATGCCATGCTTCTACAACCGCCTGGAAATGCTGGTCTTCCCATTCGAGTGTAAGCGGTCTTCCATTTGCTAAGACCAGTACGACCGGTTTTCCGGTAGCCAAAAGCGCTCTCAACAACTCTTTTTGGCTTTCCGGCAAACTGATATCCGAACGGCTACATGCTTCTCCCGACCAATTATTCGGTTCTCCCATAACGGCAATAATCCGATCCGCATCTTTTATTTTTTCCACGGTTTCTTTCACCAGACGTGTGTTTTCGACAGGATCAGCAACCAATCCGCTGGCCGCCGCCAGCATCTTGTCATTCGTAAAGTTGCAACCGGACGCATAAATGACGCGTGAATGATTTCCGGCAGCCTCTTTTACCGCCTGATATACAGATACAGATTTCGAAGTATCAATACTGCACCAAGTTCCGAATAATTCTGTTTTTTTATCAGCCAAAGGTCCTACCACGGCAATGACACCCTCTTTTTTCAAAGGTAGCAACTGCCCTTCGTTTTTCAACAGGACAATTGACCGGGCAGCGATATACCGTGCCTGTTCTATGTGTTCATCGTTCATGGTCAGATTCTTTGCCCGTTCACTATCCAAATATCGATAGGGATCTTCAAAAAGTCCTAATTTGTATTTAGCTTCTAAAACCCGGCGACAGGCCTGGTCAATCTCTGCTTCGGTAATTTTCCCTTCAGCCAGCGATTTTTTTAATGTCGTAATGTACCCGTTGGTCATCATATCCATATCCAATCCGGCACGCAGCGCCAATGCAGAAACGGTTTGCGTATCGCCTAAACCATGATTGGTCATTTCTCCGATTGAATTATAGTCGGATACAACAAACCCGTCAAAACCCCATTGATTACGTAGCAAATCGGTCAGCAACCAACGGTTTCCTGTTGCAGGGATTGCTTCTACAAGGTTAAAAGAAGACATTGCAGTGGCACATCCGGCCTCGACTGCGGCCTTATAGGGCAGAAAATATTCGTTGAACATGTTAATCCGGCTCATATCTACCGTATTATAATCACGCCCGGCCTCAGATGCTCCGTACAAGGCAAAATGTTTTAAGCAGGCTAAAATCGTATTGTTGTTTTTCAAGTCTGTTCCCTGATATCCTTTAACCATGGCTGCCGCAATCTTTCCGCCCCACCAAGGATCCTCGCCGCTACCTTCCGCTATCCGGCCCCACCGGGCATCACGTGCGATATCCACCATCGGAGAGTAGGTCCAGGTGATACCGTTTGCACTGGCTTCAGTAGCCGCAACCCGGGCACTCTGTCCGATGAGTGTCGTATCCCAACTGCAAGACAAAGCCAACGGAATCGGGAAAACGGTTTTAAATCCGTGTATCACATCCACCCCGATCAACAGTGGAATTTTGGCCGGAGATTCTTCTACGGCAATCTTCTGCAGCCGGCGCAAATTTTCGAGATCGGAAAAACCGGTTGCACTCAACCAGCCCCTGCGTACTGTTTCGTCCGCCCCATTGGCGCCACTCAAAATGCCGGGGACACCACCTCCCGACAAATTCAACTGGCCGATTTTATCGTCTAATGTCATTTCCTTCATTTTCGCATCAATGAAATGTTTCATTGTCTGCTTATCCTGGGCTGCCACATACCCAGGTGCTGTAACGATAAAAGAAGTCGCAATCAATAATAAATTTTTCATCTTTCTGATTATTCGTATTTTACACTTTTAAAACCCAATTTATACAGCCCTTCTTGTACCTCCGGGCAACTCATAAACAGTCTCCATAAGAGTCCTGTTCTATAATTCTCTATCATAGGTGCTATCGTACATTGGTCAATCGCCAAATAACGACGAGGAAACCAATCGGCCGCTTCGCTGAAGGCATCATAAAAGCCATACTTTCCCCAAATCCGGTCTCCCATATCAAAATAAAAATACTTCAACGCCTTGGCCGCCTCTTCCGGAACATAGGGGAAACTGCTTAACGCCGCAGTAGGCGTAATAACTCCCAAATCATTCGCAGGCATATGAGCACTATATCCTGACATCGAGTAACTAGCCGTCAACCCCCAGCAACTATCGCTGTAACCTTTATATTTCAAGGGGTTATCCATACAATAATTGTAATTGATCAATACATGATTCCGATTCAGATCCCAATAATCCGCATATCGGTCTTCTAATCCGACCGGACATAAGCCAATATATGAATAATGAGCCCAAAATAACGGGCCTCCATACTTTTCGGCAAAATTATGCTTTAGGATCAACGGTAAGTCATACGTCATCTCCGAACTTTTTATATTGCCGCCGCGCGCCCATCCGTTATGGTAGGCGGAAGCCTCTATCGGAAATGTCGGCGACGATGCTGCCAATATATATGCAATCAGGCATTCATTATAGCCTTCCAAAGGAAAATTCATCTCCCATCCATACGTCGGACTCCAATGCCAATAAAGTACCTCTTTCCCGTTTTGATACCAGTTCCATTCCATTTCTTTCCAAAGTTTGTCGATCGAAGCCGACAGTTCTTTTTCTTTGTTGGTTCCGTCTTTAAAATATTGACGGACACATAATAATCCTTGCATCAAAAAAGCACTCTCTACCAAATCGCCCCCATCATCTTTCTGGCTGAAAGGTTTCACCTTGCCTGTCGGACCATGCAACCAATGCGGCCACATGCCATGAAAGCGGTCGGCTTTCGACAAATAATCGACCATCCGGGTAAAGCGTGCAAGTCCCTCTTCACGGGTTATAAACCCACGTTCTATGCCGACAAGCAAGCCGGCAATCCCGAAACCGCTCCCTCCGGTCGTAATAATATCGGCATCATGCTGCGGATAATCTCCATCCATATGAATCCGCTCACAAGCCAAACCGGATGTCGGCTCTGCCCCCTCCCACATATAATTGAAATGGGCTTGCTGAATATACGTCAGCAAATCGTCATCGGAGCGGAAATACATCTCTCGTTCCGATGGAGCAGACTCCTTTAATACTGCATTCTTTTGAGGAAATTGACATCCCTCCACTAAAAAAAGGAGCAACATTAAAGCATAAAAAGGAAATCGTTCCATCATTAAAAGTTATAACACATTAATATTCAACACATAATACAAACTAAAAAATGATTTCATTCATTTTTTAGTTTTTCAATTCCATTCTGAACATCCGAATGGCTCATGAACAAATTCCAAAGCAAACCACTCCGATAATTCTCGATCATCACGGTAATAGGAGCCTGATTTAGACCCATATACAAAGGAGATACCCAATTCACAGTCAGATTAAAGGCATCTCTGAAACCATACTCGCCCCACAGAAATTCGCCATAATTCCGATAATAGTTTTTCAACGCTTTCATGGAAGCGTCAGGGGTATACGGAAATGAGGCTAATGCCCCTGTAGGCGCGATTGTTCCATTATCACGATGCGGCATCGGTTCCTGAGCTTGATAATTCCATGTAAAATCACTTGCCGTAAGCCCCCAGCAATCTTCACCGTAGCCAACGTATTTCCCTTGATTTTCCATACAATAGCGTAAGTTTATCCGAGCCATTTTTTGATTATTTTCAAAATAATTCGTGTATTTATCCGTAAAGTCATGAGGATTCAGTCCAAGAAACGAATAATGAATGAAGAATAACGGCCCTCCATTCGAAACGCCGACTTTCAAGTTTTCACCGAAATAGGTATTTCCGTTCGTATACATTTTTCCATCCTCTACCTGGCTCCATGCTGCCCGATATTGTTGTGCAAACGCTTCCTGGCTTGCCCATCCGGAATAATACATATCCGCTGATACACCGTATTTCGGCGCCATGATCGCTAATAAATAGGTAATCATTGTCTCGTTCCATCCGATCAGCCGGTGGTTTATAATCCATGCCTGATCGGGAGACCAATGCCAATACAAATATGGACTCTCTTTAAATTGCTTATACCAGTTCCACTCCACATTCTTCCATAAATCATCGATTCGGTTTCGTATTTGTTTCTCGGAAACATTATCCCGGTTAAAATATTGCCGGGCTGTCAACAAGCCTTGAAACAAGAAAGAGGTTTCCACCAAATCTCCGCCATTGTCTTTCGGACCAAAAAAGGCAACCGTCTTGCCTGTCGTCCCATTTATAAAATGCGAAACAGCTCCGTGATATTTATCAGCCTTTTGTAAAAAAGAGGTGATTCTCAGAAAGCGTTCAACGCCCTGTTCTCTCGTAATATATCCCCTATCGATTCCAACAATCAAGGCCATCATTCCAAAACCGGAAGCACCCGTCGCTATCATCTCGCTCCGGCCCGGAATATTTTCATAAGCCAATCCGCTTTCCGGCTCAGCTCCTTCCCAATAATACCTGAAATTCGCTTCCTGTACCATATCAAGCAATTGCTCTTCTGACATCGGGTAGGTCGTTGCCGAAACGACTTCGCTGAAGTCAGACTCTCGGAGTTTATAATCCACTGCCGTTACTTTATAAAAAGCTTTTTTACCGACTTCTGCCACATAATCCGCATATCGTCCAAACCACGGACGGCGAACGGCAACCGGCTCATAGTGAACGCCATCAAAAGAGCGATAGATTTTAAAATATTTCAGAGCTTCGGTATTTTGTCCATTCCATTTTATATCAATATGCCGTTCGTAGGCTTTCGCCTCACACTGTGAGGGAGGCACAAGCCGTTCCGAAGCAGGCAGTTTGGCCGGCAAAAGTTCCAAGTCGTCGATATAAAGCGTATGTTTTTGACCGTCCGAAGCGGCAGAACGGAATACGACCGCGGCCATATGCTTTATCATCGCATCATCGACAGCTTCTATACCGAAGTCAGATAAAGGAATCGAAATGGAATGCCATTTGGCCGGAACCGGATTTTGCAAATAGGCTCCTAAACGCACATAACGGGTATATGTACTGTCGGCATTCCGGAATGCGATTTCTGGCAATACCGAAAGGTTTATTTTATCGTCGAATTTGACATGCAATGCTAAATGAGATGGTTTCCGAAAAAAATCATTGCCTCTCACCGGACAATATTGTATTTCACTTTTCCAAGAACCTCCGGCCGAAGAAATGAAGGTCAATTCGATGGAATTACCGGGGGTAAAAGCTTCCGATTCACAAACAGGCAACTGACGATTCACGTTTTTTATCCATGCAGGAGAAGTGTAGTCGGCTTGAGAATAAAAATAAGCATGCTTCATCAGGCTGTTTTCAAAAAAGACGTAGTCATAAAGTCTTTCTTCCGCATGTATTGAAAAGGCGATAAGGAATGCTCCCAAAATCAGAATATTTTTCATGTAATCTCTATATGTGATATTTTTTTAATCAAAAAGCGGCCCCAAACAACGTCTGGCGCCGCTTTTTATAAAGAAGTTATATATATTTATACGATCTCCTTCCGGTTAATTGGTAGCGGCACCGGCTTCCAACTCTAAATTCGGATTCAAGTCGATCTGGTCTTGAGGTATCGGATAGTATTCGCTGGAACCGGCTACGAATCCGGGCAGTTCCTTAGAAGCCTTTCCGGTACGGACCAAATCGTAAAAACGTGCTCCCCATTCCAGAGCCAGCTCCACCTGACGCTCTTCCAAAATCTGATCGACCGTCGCATTTTTCAACGCTGGCATTCCGGCACGTTCGCGAACCAAATTCAACGGCGCATCGCCATTTCTTCCTAAACGCACATTGGCTTCAGCATTCATCAGCAGGACATCTGCATACCGGAAAACGCGAATATTATTTCCGGCCCCATATCCTGTACGTCCGGGAGTCATCTGTTTGGCCGGGGTATACGCCTTTCCGTTATACGCGGTCGGCTCGCCGGGCTGCGCTGCCGGTACATAATCTCCGTATCGCGTAGTGGCATCGGTCAACAAGAATGTTGTTTCCGCACGCACTTTTTCTCCTCTTTTTGCAAACAAATCGCGTATTTTAGCCGTCGGCTCGATAAATGCCCATCCAGAGATAGGAGCTTCACCTCTTGGGCCTTGGAAAGAGAACCAGTTGTCTGAAGAAACAATTTCACCGCTTCCGTTTCCGAAGTCCGTAAACTGATATTCCAACAAAGCCTCATTACTTAATTTGCCGGGAATCTTGAACAATTCATAAAAATCGGGATAGAGGCTGAATTTACCGCTATTGATAATGTCGTCGGTCAGCGTCAACACCTCCTCCCATTGATTCTGATACATCTTAATCCGGGCTTTCAACATTTCTGCCGTATACTTCGTAACAGCTCCCGGATGATTAGATTCATTGGGTCTCAAAGCCGGCAAATTGGCAATACAGAAATCCAGTTCATCCAACACATATTTCTCTACATCTTCTTTCTTACTTTTAGTAATATTCAGTTCCTGATTATTGAGCAGCAAGGGTACATCTCCCCATAAATTCACCAACTGATGATAAGCGAATGCTCTGAAAAACCTTACTTCAGCACAATATTGCGCATTCAATCGCTTATCCGCGTCTGTATGCAGATTTTCTTCATATTTTGCCAACGACTCCAGCGCGGAATTTGCAAGAGAAATCGTGCTGTAATAATTACCCCATGTCGAATTCAAAGCCCAAAACGTCTTCAATTTGTCATATTGAAAAGAGCTGGCATAATTAAATTCAACCTGGTCTGTAGGCGAGCCTCCTTTATTCACATCGTCGCCACGGACAATAATACATCCCCAAGAGAACCAAGCCGCAAGATTAATCCGGGACTTTGCATACACACCTGAAACCGGCATGTACATTTCAGAACTGTTCGCATAATTGACAGATGGAAACTCGACCGAGTTTTCCGGTAGCTTTTCCAAAAAATCACTGCACCCGGTGAGAGCAAATGCCAAAGGAAGAGTAACTATAAACTGTTTTTTAAATATATTCATCATGTTTGTTTTCCTTTAATAATAAACCAATTAATTAATAGACAATCCGTAATCCGAATGTATATGTCGACGACAATGGATATACTCTTGCATCAAAACCATACGATGAAGCAGGCATGGTACCATCTTCGTTTTTGACACTTGTCAATTCAGGACTAAAACTATTCGCTTTAAATATGGTTAAAGGACGGTCGGCTGTCAAGCTCAAACGAATGGTAGGCATTTTGAAAGAACCGAAATCTTTTTTGGGGAACGTATAAGCAAGCTGAACGTTCTGAATACGGAAGTAAGAACCGTCCTCCACAAAAAACGAATTGAATTTAGCAATATTCCAGGGTTTTACCGACCCTACAGCAGACGGATAACGGTTTGTAGAGCCTTCCCCTACCCAACGGTTCTCGACCTGATCTGCATCATAATTCAGTTCAGAATGCCAACGGCGGTCTCCTCTTTTCCGATTTACAATCTGATTTCCGAGTACACCTTGCATTACAGCTGAGAAATCGAAATTCTTATAAGAGAAACCCAAGTTGAAGCCATACGTAAAATTAGGAATGTAAGACCCTAAAATAACACGATCCTTATCATCTATTTTTCCGTCTTTATTTTGGTCAACATATTTGAAATCACCAGGTTGAAGCCCATTCTCAACAGCTATCGGATCGGCTGAAATTTCCGAAGCATTTTGATAGACTCCCTCAATATCATACCCGTAGTAGGCATTCAATTCTCCTCCTACTTTCGAGATGGTCCGGAACTCGGCTGTTCCTCCATATAAATAAGCAAGACCGTTCAAATCTTTCACTTCATTATGTAATGTCGTGAAATTGGCCCCGACATAATATGAAAAATCTTTTCCGATTTTGTCATTCCAATTGACTGCCAGCTCCAGACCGGTATTCAATATTTCGCCATTATTGCCCAATAAATTTCCTGCGCCCATCGGCAGCGGAGCATTGATAACAGCATTCTGTGTCAGACGATAGTACCAGTCTGCTTCAAGACTCAATCGATTATTCAGCGTGCGTAGGTCCAGACCAATATTCGTTTCGTTAACAACCTCCCAAGCTAACCAACTAAAATAAACCAGATTCGTGTATCCAGGTACTGCGTTTCCGCCGAAAATACCGGATGTAGACATATTCTGCGTTACAGAGGCAAATCCATCGCTGGCCTGAATTTTGTCATTTCCCAATTTTCCCCAACTGGCACGAAGTTTCAAAAAGTCTACGCCTTTCAGACCTTTCATGAAATCTTCTTCAGAAAGATTCCACGCCACGCCGACAGATGGGAAATAGCCCCATTTTTCCTGGTATTTTGAAGAACCGTCGGCACGCATGGTAGCAGACAGCAGATACTTCCCTTTAAAGTCGTATGAAGCTCTTCCAAACCAAGACAAACCACGATACGTTGTACCCCCGTCGCCGGTCGTACGTCCGTCGGCATTTCCTTGTCCCAAATAATAATATTCTTCATGCCCGTCGGGAACGCCGGTTGTTTCTCCCCACAAGTTACGGAAATTTTCCTCACGGACCGAATTTCCTAACAGCAGCGTCAAACCATGGTCGGCGAAAGAGTCGGTATAGGTAAGCGTATTATCCACAATCCAGCTATGGTACATATCTTGCTGTTTCTTCAAGGTGGACTTCGAGTTTACCTGTGTACCTCCTACTAAATAAGCAGGCGTGAATGTGCGGGTTTGGATCATATTGATATCCTGGCTGTAAGTTGTCTTGAAAACAAGTTTATCTTCCGGAAGGATATTCAATTGAGCATAAAAAGAGGGCATGATCCGAAACGATTTATTCTTGGAATCAAAATATTGCGACTGCGCAACCGGATTACTGTAAAATTCACTTAATCCGATCTGGGCCGGCGAACCGTATTTTATCGGAAAAGGATTCAACTGGCTGTTTTCATCGAAAACAGGGACAATAGACGGTGTTCTGAATGCTCCCAACCACACTTCTCCGTTCGGGAGATTTTGTGTCGAATTACTTAAAATAAAATTAGCACCGATTTTTAACCAGTCGAAGACATTATAATCTGCTTTTGTTCTTAAGTTAAAACGAGAAAAATCATTCTTTGCATTAAGAATGCCATCCTGATACAAATAAGATCCTCCTACCGAATAAGCGGCTTTTTCCGTACCGCCCGAAATATCTAAAGAATGATTATGGGTCAAGGCCGTATGTAAGATTTCATTATACCAGTTTGTATTCGGAAGGCCGCCCCAAATTGTTTTCGAGCGGTTAATCACGGCCTGCAGCGTTTCATTGCCCATTTCCTGAATCATGGTAGCATACTGCTCGCTATCAGCCATTTTCAACATATTCGTTGCTTTCTGAAAACCGACATAACCATCATAAGTTACTGATACAGGACGGTTGAATGCACCTTTTTTGGTCGTTACCAGAATAACACCATTGGCAGCCCGTACACCATAAATGGAGGCGGCAGAGGCATCTTTCAAGATCGACAAGTCTTGAATATCACTGTTATTCAAAAAGTCGATATTATCAAAGAACATCCCATCCACCACATACAAAGGCTGGCTGTCGTCATTCATTGAACCGATACCTCTGATACGGACAGAAGGCCCCGAACCCGGCTGTCCATTATTGGTAATCTGAACGCCCGGCACTTTTCCTTGCAGAGCTCCCATCGGAGAACTTGTAGCATGTTTGGTGATCTCATCGGCTTTTATGACAGCAATCGGTGCTGTTAAATCTTTCGCCTTACTGGTTCCATATCCGATCACGACCACCTCTTCTAAGTTTTGTGTATCTTCGGCCATGAGTACATTAATTACACGCTGCCCGTCAACCGGAATTTCCTGGGTGATCATACCCAAATAACTAAATACTAAAGTAGCATTCCCTGGTACATTTTCCAAGGTATAATCACCGTCGACAGAAGTTACATTTCCATTTGTCGTACCTTTAACGAATACACTGACTCCAATTGCCGGTAGTCCTGTGGCTTTTTCCGTCACAACCCCGGTAACTGTTAAGTTTTGTGCAAACAATGATGTTACACTGAGTAACAGACATAAACAAAGCATCAATTTAAGTTTCATTCATTCTTGCATTTTTAATTAAACATTCTCTTGTATTTTTCAATTTGGCGACAAAAGAACATCCCTCCTGCATGAAGAACAAATTTATCGGCACTTCAACGCTACTGCAAGCAAAACAAACCTTTCTAACGTAGTACATCTTTACTACGTCATACGAAATTAAATAACTTATAAACAGGAATATATAACAAAAATAAAAATCAACACAAGAAAGATGTTTTAAAACACACTACATATAAAAAGAGAGGGGCAGAATTGAATCCGGAAAACAAAAAACGTCCTTTCAGTTCAAAGTAAGAAGCGTTTTCTTATTTACTTTCCGCTTACTCTTGCGTCGTTTCGGATTTCTGTTCCCGAAGTTTTAACATAAAATCTACGAGACTTTGACTTTCCGGCAAATTCAGTTTTCTACGCAAACGATAACGGGCCGTTTCTACTCCACGAATTGTCAGATTCTGGATTCTTGCAATATCTTTGGTAGACAGATTCAATCTTAATAATGCCGACATACGCAAATCTCCCGGACTCAAATCCGGATACTGTTCTTTCAGTGTTACAAAAAAATGTTCATGCAACCGGTCGAAGTTTGCCTGAAAAACAGCCCACTCATCATCTGTAGAAGTATTCTCATCGATCATCAGAAGTAACTTGTCCAAAAAACGTTTCGAATAACTTCCCGCCAATTGTTGCGCTTGAATCTCCTTTTTCAGATTTTCTAAAAAATCTTTCTGTGAAATCAAAGACAAGGTCTTACTAGCCAGCTCTTTACTCTTATACGTCAAATCATTCTCGAGCTTTTCATTTTGAAGCTTGAAAATCATCTGTTCCTGTCTCTTCAATTGCTCTTCTTGTTGCATCTGCATCGCCTCATTCGCTTTCTTTTCATGTAACAGAATCCAATATGTATACGTACGTATAAGTATATATAAAACGAAAATGAATAATAAGAAATACAATATCAAGGCCCACCAAGACAGATAAAAAGGATGTTCGATCTCGAAAGGGTATGCAATGGAAGCAAGTACACGCTCCTGGTCATCCCTCACTTGTGCATGCAAGACAAACTGGCCGAAAGGTAAATTCGGATATGATTGCTGCAAATCGGCTGAACCGGATATCCATCCTTTATCATAACCATCCAATTTATAAAAAATATAATAGTTATTCCCAGAGTAATCCGGATAAGAAAACCGGAATGTAAAGGAATTATACGTATAATCTACTGTTGGTATGGCTGATAAATCACTTTTCACCACGGAGCAGGGGAGTAAAGTTTCTCTTTTTTCGTCATTACTAAATGCCTTTACAGAAGAAAGTGTAAATGTTATTTTAGAATTATCCTTCGAAGTCCGCTTACGATACCGGGCAACTCCTCCATTTAAACAGAAATAGGTATTCCCGTCATTATCAACAAAAATATTTCCCCGGTCTTCGATGGTTGGATTCTTGAACTTTGTAAATGGAATACGAAGTTTAATACGAAATTTCCCCTCTTCAAATCCCAACAATACATATTCCGAATTACGAATAAACCAATAAAGATCATTATTCAATGGTACAATACGGTACGTATCACTTAAATTCCGGAATTCGTTATTCAACAGATCATACGGAACAATTTTATCGACCAGGTCTTCAAAGGTATAGAAATTTTTCCCATCAGAAAAGACAATCCGGCCCCGCAACTTCATCACATTAATCGTTCCGCTTTCATGATTCGGGCTCAACCGGTCAATAAAATCCATTTCAACGACCTCATTCAGTGCCTCATTCAAGCGAACTCTATATATTCCTTTATACATATGACTTGCCCAAATATTTCCGGTAGGATCGACTTCGAATGATTTGATCAGATTGGAAAATCCCTCTACATGATGGCTGAATACCCAACGGTTGGACTCATTCCGAACAAAAACACTCAACGGACGATAAGACATCTGTAACAGAATTTCCTTTCCGTGCAAAATACATTTTCTCAAAACCGTCCCTCCATCATTGGGGCCGGGTATGACAGTCGCCTTTTTTCCCTCGATCAGGAGCGTTCCTTTATTATGCCCGGCAATCAGTTGATTTCCTACATTTTGGATGAACCAGGTCTGCTCCTCTGTTCCGGGAATCCGCATCGGACTTTCATCCTCTTCTGTCATTGCATACAGTCCCTGATTGGTTGCCAAATACATGGTCTCCTTATCCACCAACATATCATGGACCATACCGATCTGGATTCCCGAAGGATTGAAGGAAAAAAGAGGAGAGCCGACTTGAATACAGGCAATTCCATTATCCATCGCGGCCCACAAGTTTCCAGTATGATCGGCGGCCAATCTCAATATCGTATTATTAATTAAACCTTTCTCTTGATTGATGTGCCAAAGAAGGGTCCCTTGTTTATCTACGGCAACGATGCCATTGGAGATCGTTCCTACAATATAGGTCGAATCCGACAGCATTATCCCACGATTTGCAACCCCATCAGAAAGAATTTTACCGGCAGGTATATTCCACTCCCGAAGTTCCTCTGTTTGCTCGTCATATATATAGAATCCGTTATGGGATGTAGCCAATAGCAATTTATTTTTATATGGAAAAATCGCCACCACCACATCTTTTAATCTTGAATAAGGAATCAATTCGATTGGTTTTTCATGCTGCAACCGGCAGAAAGGACCATCCATAAACTGTATATACATCTGTTCGCCAAGAAGAAAGATATATAAAGGAGGTCGATCTACATCCGCTTTTTCTACCGTATCGCCATCGTATATGAAATAATTACGAAAGGATTGAAAATAGATCTTGCCGTCAAATTCATTGATTGTCCAGAATTCTTCATTCTGTAAAAATGAAGCGATTTCCGAACTAAGCGAATGATAACTCATTTCATTATTTTCGTTTGATTCGAAGTATCCGAATTCGTCAAAAGAGCCGATATATATGCGATTATTCTTTGAAATATAGATTGCCCTGACTCCCAAGCCATTCGGAAGTTTAACCAAATCCCAATGAACACCGTCGAAAATAAGCAGTCCACGGTTGTTACCTATATACATTTTCCCATCCGGTCCTTCGCAGATTGCCCAGTTTTGATTACCTGCCTTATATTGATTGACAGAATAATTTGTAATCTGAGGCATAAAAGGGATTTTAGCATGAACATAACTGCCCAAAAACGATGGGATAAAAACGAATAACCATAAAATAAGTAAATTACGTCTGTATGTTCTCACGACCAATTGATTTTTCCAAGCGTAAGTGATGAATATGATCCCCCCCGACTGCACCTTGCCAATCCGAAGTTTACCACTGCAAGTATAATCAATTTATTTGTAAAATCCGCCATATTTCATCAAATTTATACCCGGCTCCCCTTCAATTTCACACAAAAACCGATAGCCTTTTATACGAAAAACGAACGCTTGTCCTGTATATTTTACAGACACTTCCGCTTCGTCCGAAATAAGTCTTCTGAGAGGTGTTAGCATCTTCCGAACGGATAAAATGGCAGATTTTTGAATGGCCGGTTCGAAAGTCTGCCATCTCTTTGATATTCTTTAATGCAAGGCGTTGATCATTAAAGACAACGCATTTATTATCAAACTAATACACATCTAAAAGGCGCTTAACAGAAGACGTCTGTACAAGGCTAAAAGTTTTTTACAGCTTGCCCGGTATCACTCCCTTTGTCACTGCAGTGACAATACGACGTCACAACTGTGACAATACGCTGTCACAACTGTGACAAAGGCACGTCACAAGTGTGACAAAGGGAGCGTTTTTTTAAAACCGTCCGACTGGCAATTTTGTCATGCCCGCAGGGTTCTCAATTTTGCTTACAGAGCGGATTATATAACATCTCATTCTCCGGTATCTGCAATGTCATATCTGCAACGCGATAGGTTTTCTTTATAACATGATTCTTCGACGTGGTACGATCAACCGGAATGTTCCATCTTTTATTATTATAATATTCCAATCCGTTTTCACCCCACATTTCAATCCTCCACTGCAATTGGATTTTTTCCAACAGATCCAAACCTTTCATCGACGGGTAGTTGTCGCATGTCAATATCGCCGTCCCGGTTATTGTGCGAGCAGCCAACAAAGCATTCAATGTTTCTTTTGCCCCGCTTTCATCCCGACTCATCGCCTGCGCTTCCGCTTTCATTAAGCGTACTTCTGAGGTCCGGAACAGGCAGAAATCCTGTAAACCGGCATCTTTCTTGTTATCCGTACCTAAACCATAATTGGCCGCAAACTTCAAATTTGCATAAGGAGGAATATAGTGTATTCCTTGCGTAGGATACGTATAATCGCCCAAGGCGTCAAGCATAAAACAGGCTTTGCGGCAATCGTTGTCGGCAATCTTCTCATACAGACGGTTATCAATGCATTGGTAAGCATCTTTTGTCGGTCCGTAAGAGGAGGTAGAGCGGAAACTTTCACTGAAGATATTCATATAACTCCCGAAAACGGCGAAATCTCTACTTTTATCCCATCCGAACAAAATCTCCGGATTAATTGCATTATTCAAGAAAGAATTTGCTTCGGGACGGATTTCAAGTTCTTTAAGATCATTGTATTTCAGCCGGCTACCATATGTTTTCTCGGAAATCAGATTAGGCCGGGCAGTCAAAATTTTACTGCAACAGTCTATACATGTCGCATAATCGCCCGTCCAAAGTGAGACACGTGCTAAAATAAAATAAGCAACCCCCAAGTCAAGGTCATATACATCGTCTGTATAGCCGATACCGACCGATTCATACAAACGAATCGCCTCATTCAAATCTTTTTTGATAAAATCGTACGTTTCAACTGCCGAAGAACGCGGGCGATATTCCTGCGACGGATCGTATACCGAATAGAGGGGGACGCCAAGTTTATCTTTTCCTCCTTGCAGATAAGCATCCTGATAATTCTGCATCAGATAGTTATAGAAATAGGCTCTTGTTATCAATCCGCGGGCTTTGTACGACTTCAATAACTGATTGTCGCCAACAACCTCATCGGTCAGATAATATAACAGTTTATTTGCCGAAACAACACCGATATATCCGTAGTCCCAATACGGATAATTATACGAGGAATTGATCGAACGTACATTGTTCAATTGATATTCCCATGATCCGAAACTACTCGCACTGAGCACTTTATTTCCTAAAACGATGTCATTTCCTTCTAAATTTCGCATAATATCCAAACCTACCGAGTAACAATATCCGGTCAAATAGCTGGAATTAAGTACAATCTCGTCATAATTAAAAAGATCGACAACGGCATTTGCCATACTCCCCAAGACCTTTTCAACCGTTTTTTCATCTCCGGAAGATAACAACTGCATGATTTGTTCGTCTGTTATCTGATTGGGAGGAGCCACTTCCAGCTCTTTCGCGCACGAACAAAAGAGAAGCGTAAAAACAACAATACTTAAAATTATCTTTTTCATAACCATTTCTTTTTAGAGATCAATATTTACACCGATAGAGAATGTACGGGCATAAGGATATACACCCGGACCTATATCCAAACCTCCGGTCAACGACATACGCGGATCAATTCCCGAATGAGAAGTGAACATAAACAAGTTGTTTCCGGTCGCGAACAGACGCAAATTGCTTATATTGTATCTGTTATACAGGTTTTTCGGAAGATTGTAGCCGATTGTTATATTTTTAACATTCAAGAAAGAAGCGTCAAACAATGCCATATCCGAATAGAGTTTGCTTCCGAAAGTCGATCCGTTCGATTTCGTATCTTTATACATGATCATCGGGAAGGCTGCCTGTGTATTTTTTTCCGTCCATGTATTATTGATCAGCTCTTCCGAAAGCCCCGTTCCAATCCAGTCTTCACTGACGTAAAAGCCAGAACCGTATTCAATCCCGAAGAACTTTCCACCAAGTTGGTAAACAAAAGCGGCAGTCAAATCAAAATTCTTATATTGCAGATGCGAGCTGAAACCTCCGGACAGCTTAGGCAGTGCATCTCCTTGTTCAAAACGCGATGCTTGCGAATAATCGGTCGTATACACTTTATCCCCGACATTAGCACCCGGATACAGATTTTGATTGCTTTCCGTTACCTTTACCCCATACAAAGCCATTCCTCTGGCAGGGTCTCCGGTGTTCCCCGCATATTTTTTCCCGTCATAATAATAGGTCTTGTCCGGATTTCCGGCAACCCCCCCGTACTCATACAGATATAGGTTATAATAGGGCTTCCCGATTCCCCGCAGATAACAGATTTCTCCTTGTCC
>JBHCAZ010000052.1:0-31784 GCA_041798765.1 Parabacteroides sp.
GTAGTTGTCTGTATAAAAAGTAAATCGCTCCCTAAATTACCGGTGGCTTCGGCCTTGTGGATTCCCCAGCCGGATTTAGAAACCGGCGCAGCCGCCTGGATATTGGCTGGGGGGACACACCATACCGGTTTTTCATACGATCTGACAACCGAATATTTAGCAGATTATGCCGACATGGCCGGCATTGAACTGGTTGTGATCGACCAACATACGGCGATACCTGCATTCAAAAAAGAATTACAGTACAACGATCTCTATTATATGCTGAATCGCGCCTTAAAAGTCTGATTTCTGTTGTCCAACCCGTTAAAAGAAGCCCAAAAGATGAAAGAGGAGACCTATGTCATTGGTTTAGATTACGGAACAGACTCATGCCGTTGCGTAATTGTGCATGCCGCAACAGGGCAAGAAGTAGCTTCCGCCGTAAAATATTATCCGCGCTGGATGGAAGGAAAATATTGTGAACCAGCAAGTAATCGTTACCGGCAACATCCGCTCGACTATATCGAATGTTTGGAAGCCACTGTAAAAGAGGCATTGATGCAATGTCCGGAAGGAACGGCTCAAAAAGTGGCCGGCATTGCTTTCGATACGACCGGAAGTACCCCCGTTTTGATCGATAAGGAGGGGACACCTCTCGCCTTGCTTCCGGAATATGCAGAAAATCCGAACGCGATGTTTATTCTTTGGAAAGATCATACCGCTGTCGAAGAAGCGGCAGAGATCAATGTACTTGCAAAAAAATGGACACCCGATTATACGGCATACGAAGGTGGTATTTATTCCTCCGAATGGGTATGGGCGAAAATAGCGCATGTTTTACGGGAAGACGAACAGGTCCGGAAGTCGGCATATGCGTGGATCGAGCATTGCGACTGGCTTCCGGCATTGATTTCCGGAAGAACTGACCCGGCAGAAATCTACCATAGCCGCTGTTCGGCCGGCCATAAAGCGATGTGGTCAGAAGCATGGGGCGGCCTCCCGAGCGAAGAATTTTTGACAACTTTCGAACCGCTACTTGCCGGATTCCGCGAACATCTGTACAAAAAGACCTACACGAGCGATATGAAAGTGGGAAATCTGACTCCCGAATGGGCCGACCGATTAGGATTAACGACAGATGTAGCCGTAGCCGTAGGGGCTTTCGATTGCCACATGGGAGCCGTAGGGGCTGAAATCAAGCCCCATACATTCGTCCGCGTGATCGGGACCTCTACTTGCGATATCATGATCTCCTCTTATGAAGAATTGGGCGACAAACTGATACCTGGAATCTGCGGACAAGTAGACGGCTCGGTCATCCCGCATATGATCGGCCTCGAAGCCGGCCAATCGGGTTTCGGGGACATTTATGCCTGGTTCAAACGGGTACTCTCCTGGCCTCTCGAAAATATTTTAGCAAAAAGCAGGCATATCGATGAACAGACGAAATCTAAATTAATCGAAGAAACGATAGAACAGATCATTCCGGCCCTTTCGGAAGAGGCCTCCCGCATACCGGTCAGCGAAAGTTCGATTCTGGCAGTCGACTGGATGAACGGCCGACGGACGCCCGATGCCAACCAAGTGGTAAAAGGCAGCATCACCGGTTTGAATTTGGCCAGCTCGGCTCCGCTTATTTTCAAGGCATTGGTAGAAGCCACAGCTTTCGGATCAAAAGCGATTGTAGATCGCTTTATCGAAAACGGCATACAAATCGACAGCGTGATCGGAATCGGGGGAATTTCCTTGAAATCGCCTTTCGTCATGCAAACATTAGCAGACGTTTTGAATATGCCGATCAAAGTGGCAAAAGCCGAACAGGCTTGCGCTTTCGGCGCTTCCATGTTTGCAGCAGTGGCGGCCGGTATCTACCCCAAAGTCGAAGATGCCCAAAAGGCCATGGGGCAAGGTTTCGCCGACGAATATCTGCCCAACCCGGAAAATCATCGGATATATACCGCACTATATCAAAAATATCGTACACTCGGTCAATTTACAGAACATGAATTATTCTGTTGATATGGCAACCGATACAAAGAGATTGTCTATATTTGCAAAAAACAAATAATTCATCACAATGAACGATATTAATTTAATGAACAAAGCAGCCGATAACATCCGTATTCTGGCTGCATCGATGGTTGAAAAAGCGAAATCCGGTCACCCCGGGGGGGCAATGGGTGGTGCAGACTTTGTTAACGTACTCTTTTCAGAGTTCCTTGTGTATGATCCGAAAAACCCATGCTGGGAAGGTCGAGACCGTTATTTTCAAGATCCGGGACACATGTCGCCCATGCTCTATGCCGTTTTGGCATTATCGGGAAAGTACACCATTGAAGAATTGAAAAATTTCCGTCAGTGGGGAAGTATCACTCCGGGGCATCCGGAGCTGAATGTGGTGCGTGGCATCGAAAACACTTCCGGACCGTTAGGACAAGGGCACACCTATGCAGTAGGGGCAGCCATTGCCGCAAAATTTCTCAAGGCCCGCTTAGGGGATGTGATGAACCAGACAATCTACACCTACATCTCGGATGGGGGTATTCAAGAAGAAATCTCACAAGGAGCCGGACGTATCGCCGGATCTTTGGGATTAGATAACCTGATTATGTTCTACGACGCCAACAATATCCAGTTGTCGACAACCGTAGAAGAGGTCACGACCGAAAATGTGGCTTTGAAATACGAAGCCTGGGGATGGAAAGTAATCTCCATTGATGGCAATAATGTGGCTGAAATCAGAAAAGCCTTAACGGAAGCCAAAGCCGAAAAGGAACGTCCGACCTTGATCATCGGTAAAACCATTATGGGAAAGGGAGCTTTAGGCGCTGATAAAAGCAGTTATGAAAACAAAGTTTCAACGCATGGCCAACCGCTCTCAGCAGCTGGTGTTTCCATTGAGGAAACCATCAAAAATTTGGGAGGAGATCCTGAAAATCCGTTCAATATCTTTCCGGAGGTAGCCGAATTATACGCCCAAAGAGCGAAAGAATTAGAAGCGATCATGGCAGAACGTTATGCGTTTGAGGATCAATGGGCAAAACAAAATCCGGAATTAGCAGCAAAAAAAGAACGTTGGTTCTCCGGTAAAATTCCAACCATAAACTGGGAAGCGATCGAACAAAAACCGAACCAATCGACACGAGCTGGCTCTGCAACCGTTTTAGGCATATTGGCAAGTCAGGTAGACAATATGATTGTTGCCTCTGCCGACCTATCCAATTCGGACAAGACAGACGGGTTCCTGAAGAAAACGCATGCTTTTGTCAAAGGCGATTTCAGCGGAGCCTTTTTCCAGGCCGGTGTTGCTGAATTAAGCATGGCATGTGTTTGTATCGGAATGTCCCTGCATGGAGGGGTCATTGCCGCCTGCGGAACATTCTTCGTTTTTTCCGATTATATGAAACCGGCCATTCGGATGGCTGCACTTATGGAACAGCCGGTGAAGTTCATTTGGTCGCACGACGCATTTAGAGTGGGTGAAGACGGGCCGACTCATGAACCGGTAGAGCAAGAGGCGCAAATTCGTTTAATGGAAAAGCTGAAAAATCACAAAGGAAAAAATTCGATGTTGGTACTTCGTCCGGCAGATGTCACTGAAGCGACCGTTGCCTGGAAAATGGCGATGGAAAACACCACCACTCCTACCGGATTGATTTTTTCACGGCAGAATATAACCGATCTTCCGGCACGGGAAAACCGGTATAAAGAGGCGTTAGAAGCCGAAAAAGGTGCTTATGTCGTTTATACGGATCAAGATCCCGAAATCGTGATGGTTGCTTCCGGATCGGAAGTTTCGACACTCGTAGAAGGGGCTGCATTACTCAAGGATGAAGGCATCCGTGTACGCATCGTATCCGTCCCTTCAGAAGGCCTCTTCCGAAGCCAAAGCCAAGAATATCGCGAATCGGTGATTCCTTCCGGAGCCAAAGTATTCGGACTTACGGCCGGTCTTCCGGTTAATCTTGAAGGATTAGTCGGTCCTAATGGAACCGTCTGGGGATTAGAATCTTTCGGTTTTTCAGCTCCTTACAAGGTATTGGACGAAAAACTCGGATTTACCGGACAAAACGTATACAATCAAATCAAAAAAATGCTCGTATAATTAATATAGAAATGAGAAGGAGCCGGGACAACCCGGTTTCTTCCTCTTCAAAAGATACATATGAAAACAATCGGTTTATGTTGTGATCATGCAGGTTACGAATTGAAAGAGGAAATAAAAAACATGCTCTCTTCAAAAGGATTACCTTATAAAGACTTCGGAACCCATTCGACAGATAGTTGTGATTATCCGGACTTTGCGCATCCGTTAGCCGAAGCCGTAGAAACGGGAGATGTTTATCCGGGAATTGCCATTTGCGGTAGTGGAAACGGCATTGCCATGACATTGAACAAGCATCAGCACATCCGAGCAGCTCTTTGTTGGCAAGAAGAAATTGCCGGTCTGGCACGGGCACACAACGATGCCAATGTCTTGGTTATGCCCGGACGTTTTATCGGGATAGATGAAGCCGCCCGCATCGTAGAGACGTTTCTGAATACTCCGTTTGAAGGAGGAAGGCATCAGCGCAGAATAGACAAGATTCCGTGTAAATAAAAAAAGACCGGCACATATACCAGAAAAACACACATTTCTATGACAACACTCGATTTTATTGTAATAGGGCTGTTTACAATAGCCTTAATTGGGATTATTATATGGGTAACCAAACAAAAGCAAAATGACTCTACCGACTACTTTTTAGGCGGAAAAGATGCAACATGGATCGCTATCGGCGCTTCTCTTTTCGCATCGAACATCGGGTCGGAGCATTTGATCGGACTTGCCGGTGCTGGAGCTTCCAGCGGAATGGCTATGGCGCATTGGGAAATCCAAGGATGGATGATTCTCATTTTAGGCTGGGTATTCGTTCCGTTTTACAGCTGCAGTATGGTCTATACCATGCCCGAATTTTTAGAAAGACGGTATAATACGCAAGCCCGCACCATCCTATCTTTTATCTCCTTGATCAGCTACGTCTTAACAAAAGTAGCCGTTACAGTCTATGCCGGCGGACTGGTTTTTCAGCAGGTTTTCGGGATCAAAGAATTATGGGGGATCGACTTTTTCTGGATCGCCGCCATCGGTTTAGTCGTATTGACCGCCCTTTATACGATTGTGGGCGGGATGAAATCGGTACTTTATACTTCCATTCTTCAAACCCCTATTCTCTTGTTGGGATCGTTGATTATTCTTGTTTTAGGATTCAAGGCGTTAGGAGGCTGGGGAGCCATGATGGAGACCTGCCGATCGGTCGTTGTAAACGATTACGGCGATACCATGACACAATTGATCCGCGACAATCGAGATCCTCAATATCCCTGGTTAGGCGCTTTGATCGGCTCTTCCATCATCGGATTCTGGTATTGGTGTACCGATCAGTACATCGTACAGCGGGTACTTTCCGGCAAGGATGAAAGACAATCCCGCCGTGGTACGATTTTCGGCGCATACCTCAAGTTGTTGCCGGTCTTTCTATTCCTGATTCCGGGTATGATTGCTTTTGCCCTCCACAAAAACAACATGGTCATCAACGGACAGGCCTTTGTGTTATCGACTCCCGATGCGGCTTTTCCGACATTAGTCGCTCAATTGTTGCCTGCCGGCATCAAAGGATTGGTTGTTTGCGGTATATTAGCCGCTTTAATGAGCTCGTTAGCCTCGTTGTTCAACTCATCAGCCATGCTGTTTACCATCGATTTTTACAAACGATTTAAACCGGCAACTTCCGAAAAAAAATTGGTATTTATCGGACAGGTCGCAACGGTAGTCATTGTTATTTTAGGTATTTTGTGGATTCCGATTATGCGGAGTGTAGGCGACGTTCTCTACAACTATCTGCAAGACGTCCAATCGGTACTTTCACCGGGTATCGCTGCCGTATTTCTGCTTGGAATCACATGGAAACGTACCTCCGCCCAAGGAGGAATGTGGGGTTTACTCACCGGTATTTTTATAGGAATCACCCGCTTAGGAGCCAAAGTATATTACAGTAATGCGACTGAGGTTTCCGATAATCTGTTCAAAGCTCTTTTTTACGATATGAACTGGTTGTTCTTCTGCGGCTGGATGCTGCTGGTCTGCATAGTGGTGATCGTACTTGTCAGTTTATGTACCCCCGCTCCTGCCCCTGAAAAAATACAAGGATTGGTATTCGGGACGTCCACACCCGAACAGCGAGCAGCAACACGTGCCAGTTGGAATCATTGGGATGTGATCCATACAGTCATTATCCTCGGTATAACCGTCGCTTTTTACGGATATTTCTGGTAACATACAGACCTAAACACCAAGGGGGCTGTGTTCAAATAAATGCTTGAACACAGCCCCCCTTGTTTTATCATAGAAATCGCATATTTTACTCCTCTTTCGGCAAGCTTGTTTCATCAATTTTCGATCGTATTTCGCCATTGCTCAAACGAATCCAAGTCTTAAAAGAGCGGCTACCCTCTTTTAAGACGATCACCCTCGCCCCGTTTCCTTCCGGCAGATTATTGTAAACGGTCTGTCCGCCCGAATAGCGTCCATATCCCAAAATGATACCGTTATAGTCCATCACGTAGTCATTATCATGGTCATGCCCGACAAAGACCCCCATTACATCTTTTGCATCCAACATGGCTGTATATAAACCGGTATTCAATGCCGGCGAGCAAACCTTTTCCCAACGATTCCCGATCAAACGGATGCCATCGTTGGAAGCTGCCTCCTGAAATTCAGGAAACGGAATATGAAAGAAAGCCAATGCCGGAAGAGGTATCCCTCCGTTTCTTTCCGTTAAAAACCGGCTTTGTTCGGCATACCAACGAATCTGTTCAGGCCTGATCCAGCCATATCCTTTAATGGAAGGGATCGTTGAATAGGCATGTGAATCTAAACAGTAAATGGCCGCTGCATCCTTATTTTCTGTTGCAGAGCGGATTGTCAAAAGGAAATTCGAATATCCCGGCAGGCCGGAAACCATTTTTCCGAGATTTCCGGGCAGTTTCTCCACGTATTTCTGTAATTCCGCGCGAGAAACATCCTGTTCATCGTCATGATTTCCCCACGTAACAGCGAAAGGAATGCTACGCTCCATAATCGGCGACAACAGTTTTTCCAATCCGGCAAGAGCGGGTTTGCCAAAAACTAAATCACCCGTTAAGACGATAAAGTCCGGCTTTTCAATCTCTAACACATGCTGTATACAATCCAATGCAGGCTTAGATTTTTCCGGTTCACTATATACATAATGAAGATCCGTGAATTGTACGATTTTAAACGTTTTATCATCCCTAAACTTCAGCACGGAAGTCTGTGCCTCTATCCGGCAAATAAAGGACAGGCCCATTACTACAAAAACAATCAATTTATTCATACGCCAATAACTTTAAGATATTTCAAAAAAAAGCTCTGTTTTACACGGCTGATCTCCAGCATTGTTTATTCTTTGAGATGCAGGATTCGAGCAGACGGAACGATCCGGACATAAATACCGGCCGAAAAACTGGCATAGCCTTTCTTTTCAGGAAGAATACCTCCTTTTTTTTCGACCGTGACCGGTGTATGAAAATACAGATCAGCCTCGACACCGATCGAGACCCCCTTCGTCACAGTTTTCGCATATTCTACTCCCAGACGCCACATCTGCGGATTTTTTAAAAGAACATCATCATCTACCGTCGAAACAGATCCATAAAAAGGATGACCGAGTAAAGATACAAAATCATGGCATGTCCAAAAAGACGTTTTTACCCGTACATATTTCGTGTCGGCTTTTGCCGACACGTGAAAACCATGCCCCTTATCGACAGGCCATAACTTGCCGGCCTGTTGATAATAGCCGGACAAATCCGCCTCGACACCGATCCGTTTCAGGTATTCTTTCCCGACATTCCATTCCATACCCGCTCCCAATGCGCCATTCATCAACGTCTGGACAGAATGGGTGCGGATCGTGTCGATTTCGCCTCCTCGATGTTGGGCAAGTCCCTGTATCGGAACATACACATGTAAAACCGAAGAAGGATCATTTAACTTCAAACGGGAAGAGAAACCGAGAAAGAACATCTCTTGATGCGTATCTTCATAAAAGATAAAACTCCGCCAATCCGTCCAAACATCTATATCCGCCACAGGAGCATGCCAAAGTACCTGCAATCCGGCTTCCGGATCGGCTGTCAATTCCAATTCCTTATTATAAAGAGGTTCTATCAAATGATGGTTCGTACTTCCGTAGATATTCCCGATGACAAGATCTACATGGTCGGACAAAGCAATCTGTGTCCGAAACCAGGGCAGCAAATGAAAACCTTTGCTATACTGATCTCCCTTCCACACAGCAATATCCCGAAACGAGAGATTCGGATATTTGTCAGCCCCCCAAAAATGCAGACCGTATATGCCGGCTTCCAATTTCACCCGTTCCGAAGGGAAATAAATGGCTTTAGCAACCAACCGCCCTCCCGGTAATGTATAGCCTTTTTGAATCGGACCGGAATATTCGTTGTTTTTGAAGAAACTCAGATTATCAAATTCGACCGTCAACGTTTTTTTCATCTCCGGACGGATTCGATAATCGTCTCCATAGACCTGTTCCGTAATTTGGGCGGAAACAAAGGAAGCGGTCAAGATTCCTCCAAACAAACATACAAAAAAACAGATTTTTTGTATCATATTCATGGCGCGATTTTTAGTACAACTTAAAAATTCATGCAAATGTAAAAAAATTACATGCAAAACAAGAAAGAAACCGTCCTCCTTTTTCCTTCATTTTCCTTAAATAGAGAACAATTATTCTCTATTCAGACCAATTTAGTTTCCGTTTTTTCCTTTTCTCTTTCAAAAGTAAACATTAATTTTGTCAATCATTTCACAATAGTCAACAAGATGCACAACATACCGTTTATATACCGTTTTATCGCAACCGGATTCGGTTCCGGTTATTCGCCGATTGCCCCCGGAACAGCCGGGGCATTGGTTGCCACACTGATCTGGATTATTTTATCATTTTTCTTGACGGATATTCAATTGGGTATTCTCACGTTCTTTTTAATCCTGTTTTTTACAGCGACAGGCATTCGGGCCGCCAGTGCCGTAGAGCCGGTTTGGGGTAAAGATCCGTCACGGGTCGTCGTAGACGAAATGGTCGGTGTCTGGATTCCCTTGTTGGCAGTTCCCGACAAAAACGGATGGTATGTGGCAGCCTCCTTTCTTCTGTTCCGCCTGTTCGATATTTACAAGCCATTCGGTATCCGGAAAATGGAGCGATTAAAAGGAGGCCTCGGTGTCATGATGGACGACATTGTAGCCGGTATATACAGTTTGATCCTCTTAATAGTTGCCAGATGGGTAATTGGATAAAGACAGGCAAACAGAACCTTTTCGAAAAAGAGGGAATATTCATGTTCATCCGGGCGCAATTTGCCTCCCAGATAGCCAGTTTATGTGACTTTACCATTACCATCCTGTTAGCAAAACTCGTCGGAATCTATTATGTCTATGCCACATTCATCGGGTCGGTCTGCGGTGGCCTGGTCAACTGCTTTGTCAATTATAAATGGACATTTAAAATCAAAGAATGTAAAAAGACACATGTCTTTTTCAAATATATCCTCGTATGGATAGGCAGTATTCTCTTGAACACGTGGGGTACCTACCTATTGACGGAAGCCATCGTCCGAAGCAGATGGGTACAAGAGGCACTGAAACCCTACATCGATGACCTGTTCGTCTGTTCAAAAGGACTTGTTTCTTTAATTGTCGGTTTTACCTGGAATTACCATATGCAACGCACATTTGTATACCGGAATTGCAACATCCGGCAATTCTTTTCTTTCAAAAAATAAACACACATCACAATAAATTATGACAGCATTTAAAACATTCAGAGATTGGGCCCAACAGGCTATTTATAAAATCATCAACCCCTTTGTCCGCGGTATGATCAAAATCGGGATCACTCCGAATTTCATTACAACTACTGGACTCATTCTCAACATTGTATCCGCCTGTATCTTCCTCTATGCCGGGATGAGCGGCGAACGAAACGACTTCGCATTAGTCGGCTGGGGAGGCGGGATCATTCTTTTTGCCGGTCTCTTCGATATGTTGGACGGACAAGTAGCCCGTATCGGACACATGAGTTCGACGTTCGGAGCCTTATACGACTCCGTATTGGATCGTTACAGCGAACTGACTGTCTTTTTCGGGATCTGTTTCTATCTGATCAACCAAGGATATGTCATCAGTTCCATCATTGCATTCATCGCCTTGATCGGCTCGTTGATGGTAAGTTATGTGCGTGCACGTGCAGAAGGATTGAGTTTGGAATGTAAAATCGGATTTATGCAACGCCCTGAACGAGTTGTTCTGACCGGATTAGGAGCCTTGTGTTGCGGCATTTTCGCCCCGCTGCTAACAGGTAATGAACCATTTGAGCCCATCCTGATTTTTGTCGTCCCGTTGCTCATTGTCGCGGTATTTTCCAACATTACCGCATTCGCCCGTCTGAACCATTGCCGCAAATTGTTAAACAACCGCGAAAAGCAATGAATAGTCAGTTCCGGTTGCCATCCAAAAGGGAACTATGGACGGTAACAGGGTTTACAGTTCTTTTCCTTTCCCTTACCGCTTTTTTTACCGGTTTGCGTATCGAACATATCGGCATGACCCTTTTGTTCCTGTTGCTCTTCTTTGCTGGAGAGCAGACCCGCAAACTCGCTGTCGGATTATTGCCTTTTATATTATTCGGCATCTCATACGACTGGATGCGGATTTATCCGAATTTCCGGGTCAATCCGGTCGACATCGAGCAACTGTATAACTTGGAAAAAAACCTGTTCGGCATTTACGACAACGGACAGCTACTGACGCCCTGCGAATATTTTGCCATCCATCACTGGCCTCTGGCCGACTTTTTTGCCGGCCTTTTCTATCTTTGCTGGGTGCCTGTTCCGATTGCTTTTGGCTTATGGCTTTATTTTACAGGAAAACGGACTTTATATCTCCGTTTTGCAATGGTTTTTCTGTTTGTCAACCTGATCGGTTTTGTCGGATATTATATACATCCGGCGGCTCCACCCTGGTATGCCATCAACCATGGTTTTCAGGTAGTGTTTGACATGCCCGGAAACGTAGCCGGATTAGGTCGTTTCGACCAAATGATCGGATTCGCCCTGTTCGATTCCATTTACGGACGTAATGCGAATGTCTTTGCAGCAGTACCCTCCCTGCATGCAGCCTATATGCTTGTGGCCCTTGCCTATGCTGTTTTCAACAAATGCAGCAGATGGATTATCGCCTTGTTTGCATCGATCATGGTAGGTATATGGTGCACTGCTGTTTACACCTCCCATCACTATATAATAGACGTTCTGCTCGGAATCGGATGTGCCCTTACCGGCATACTGTTTTTTGAAAAAATATTGTTGCAATGGCGGCCGTTCCGCTCATTTTTTGAACAATACCGAAACTACATCGCGTGATAACCGGCTGTCCGGACATGCTTTTATTTCGGTAAAAATATCCGAAAAGTCGGAAGGAAAGGCTATTTTTGCATTCCCTTTGCAAGAGAAAGTCAGATGAAAGTATGTATTGCCGAAAAGCCCAGCGTGGCACGTGAAATTGCGGAAGTGCTCGGAGCAACCCAGAAAAAAAACGGGTATATCGAAGGAAACGGATATCAGGTCACGTGGACATTCGGGCATCTTTGTACGTTGAAAGAGCCGAACGACTACTCGGAACAGTGGAAACGGTGGAGCCTCTCCTCCTTACCGATGATTCCGTCGCGTTTCGGAATTAAACTGATCAGCAATCCGGCATACGAACAACAATTCAAAATCATAGAAACACTGATTCAAGAAGCTGAAATGGTAATCAACTGCGGAGATGCCGGGCAGGAGGGTGAATTAATCCAACGTTGGGTAATGCAGAAAGCCGGATGTAAATGTCCGGTTTACCGCCTCTGGATCTCTTCGCTGACCGAAGAGGCCATACGCGAAGGTTTTCAGCAGTTGAAAGAGCAGACCGATTTTACGAAATTATATGAGGCCGGGCTCTCACGCGCCATCGGCGACTGGCTCTTGGGGATGAATGCGACTCGGCTATATACGCTTCGTTACGGGCAAAACCGGCAGGTACTTTCCATCGGCCGCGTACAAACACCTACATTGGCCCTGATTGTCCACCGGCAAGCCGAAATCGACCATTTTAAACCGGAACCATATTGGGAGTTAAAAACCGTCTATCGCGGTGTAACGTTTTCGGCTACAAAAGGCAAATTCACGCAAAAGGAAGAGGGAGAAGCCTTTCTCACTGCCGTTAGCCAAGCCGATTTTACGGTCACCGACATTACGGAAAAGAAAGGAAAAGAATATGCACCCCGGCTGTTCGACCTGACCTCGTTGCAGGTAGAATGCAACAAGAAATTCGCATTCACGGCAGACGAAACACTCAAGTTGATCCAGTCGCTTTACGAAAAAAAAGTAACGACTTATCCACGTGTGGATACGACCTTTTTGAGCGACGATATTTATCCGAAAGTGCCGGCTACATTGAAAGGATTGGCCGATTACGCCGAATGGACAACCCTGCTGCTCCAGGCAAAAATACGTAAAGACAAACGTGTATTCGATAATTCGAAAGTAACAGACCATCACGCCATCATTCCGACTGGAATCCAGCCACGCAACTTGACAGAAAAGGAACAGAAAGTCTACGATCTGGTAACCCGCCGTTTTATCGCCGCGTTTTATCCCGATTGCGAAATTTCGACTACGACAGTATTCGGAAAAGTCGAGAAAATCGATTTTAAAGTTACCGGCAAACAAATTTTAAAACCGGGTTGGAGAATCCTTTTCGGCATGGAACAGAAAGATCCGGAAGCAGAGACGGAACAAACCGAGGAGGAAGGAGTACTTCCCGAATTTACAAAAGGAGAATCCGGGCCTCATCAACCTATCCTCGGCGAAAAATGGACACAACCGCCCAAACCGTATACGGAAGCAACGTTGCTGAGGGCCATGGAAACGGCCGGAAAGCGAGTCGACAACGACGAACTGCGGGATGCTTTAAAAGAAAACGGGATCGGACGCCCTTCTACACGGGCTGCCATTATCGAAACATTATTCAAACGCAACTATATCCGGAAAGAGCGTAAAAACCTCTTCCCAACAGCAACCGGCACCGAACTGATCGACACCATCCAGGAAGAACTGCTAAAAAGTGCAGAGCTGACCGGATTGTGGGAAAAGAAACTTCGGCAAATCGAAAAAGGAACATACGAAGCCCGTGTTTTCCTTGAGGAATTGAAACAGTTGGTCGGCGAAATTGTAAAAAATGTACTTTCCGACCAGACCAACCGCAGGATTACCATTGAATCGGTTTCGGAAGAAGCACCCAAAGAGAAAAAAAAACGCAAGCCTCGTGAAAAAGTAGCTCTCCCTCCTGCCCTGCACTGTCCCGTATGTCAAAAGGGAACCATACTTCGAGGAAAGACGGCCTACGGCTGTTCCGAATTTCGGAATGGATGTACCTTCCGATTGGATTATACGACCTACGGAGCAAATTTAAAAAATGAAGAACTGATACCGATTATACAAGGATTTAAAAAGAAAGAATAATGGCAGTTAAAACGGAATGGTTTCCTTTGGTAAATGAAAAGGGCGAAACAACAGGCAAGGCTACCCGCCAAGAATGCCACTGCGGATCAAAATGGCTGCATCCGGTCATTCATCTGCATATTTTTAATAAGGCCGGCGAGCTATACCTGCAAAAGCGGGCCATGTCGAAAGACATTCAACCGGGAAAATGGGATACAGCTGTAGGCGGGCATATCGATTATGGAGAAACGGTAGAAGAGGCACTACGGAGAGAGGCTTTTGAAGAACTGGGCATCAAACAGTTTACACCCGTTTTCATGACGCGCTACGTGTTCGAATCGGCCATCGAAAAAGAATTGGTACATGTATTCCGGACCATCTACGAAGGCCCTTTCGCGCCCGATCCTTCCGAATTGGACGAGGGACGTTTTTGGCCGAAAGAGGAAATCCGAAAAAATATCGGAAAAGAACTTTTCACGCCTAATTTCGAGTCTGAATATCAGCGGCTGTTTTCAGCAGATTCCCAACCGTCATAAATAGACGAATCCGTATTACCGATAACTCAGCTACCCGAGGCATGTAGAGATGTAGTTGTATGGTTCCAACTCCGAAAGGGGACCTGCCAACATTCTCAATTGCAAGAAAAAAATAATATTTTTTAACACTTAAAAGCCGAACGTCAAGCACATGAAGGCAGCATGATAGCTTTCTAAAACAGGTTGATATGATTTACAACCGACAAATGGCAGTCTTTTCAAGAGTAGATTTCCTTACAACTCCTTCCTTCGAATCATTTTTTTCTTTCAACGAAATGTAACATTTTAATTATCACAGATATACTTGTCCAAACAAAGCAAAAACGAAGTTTCAAAACGACGATTCGGGGTAAAATAAAAACGGATTTTGATGATGATTTAGATATATGCCTCTGTCACAGCAGTGACAACGTGTTGTCACAACTGTGACAAAGGCACGTCACAACTGTGACAATACGCTGTCACAATTGTGACGTCGGGAGCGTTTTTTTAAACCGACCAACTGATATTTGATAAGGTTTACAATCCGCTTTTCAGATCCTGTCCAAAGCTGGAAATTTCGTCTGCCCCCAATCTTTCAATTTTATTTTTTTTAACAAAACAGACTCATTTGATCATGTCGAATCCGGTATAAGGAACCAACGCCTTCGGGATGCGGATACCCTCCGGTGTCTGATTATTTTCGAGCAACGCAGCAACAATACGCGGTAAAGCCAGCGCACTACCGTTCAACGTATGGCACAACTGGGTCTTCTTATTGTCATCGCGATAACGGCATTTCAGACGATTGGCCTGATAGGTGTCAAAATTAGATACGGAACTGACTTCCAACCAGCGTTTCTGTGCTTCCGAATACACCTCAAAATCAAAACAAAGAGCCGCAGTGAAACTCATATCCCCTCCGCAAAGACGCAAGATACGATAGGGCAGTTCCAATTTCTGAAGCAGGCGTTCCACATGGTCCAACATCTCTTTATGAGATGCTTTCGAATGTTCCGGCGTATCGATCCGCACCAATTCCACTTTCGAAAATTCGTGCAGGCGGTTAAGTCCGCGTACATCCTTTCCGTACGATCCGGCCTCGCGGCGAAAACATTGCGTGTATGCGCAATTCTTGATCGGCAGTTGCTTTTCATCCAAAATAACGTCCCGATAAATATTGGTTACCGGCACCTCTGCCGTAGGAATCAGATACAGATCATCGATCTCACAATGATACATTTGTCCCTCTTTATCAGGCAACTGACCGGTCCCGAAACCAGACGCCGCATTTACCACAGTCGGGGGCATGATTTCGGTATATCCCGAATCCCGGGCTTCATCTAAAAAGAAGTTGATCAACGCCCGCTGCAAACGTGCTCCCTGCCCTTTATAGACCGGAAAACCAGCCCCTGTCACTTTCACACCCATATCGAAATCAATGAGGTCGTATTTTTTTGCCAATTCCCAGTGAGGAAGTGCATCTTTAGGCAGTTCAGTCTCCATTCCACCCATTTTTTCTACAACATTATCCTCAGCCCCCGTACCTTCAGGCACTTCATCGTATGGGATATTCGGGATCGTACAAAGCAGGTTCTGCATTTCATCGGCAGCCTCATTCATTTCCAACTGCAACGATTTATTGCTCTCCTTCAATTCAGCCACCCGATTCTTCAACGCTTCGGCTTCTTGTTTTTTGCCCTCTTTCATCATCGAACCGATGGATTTCGAAAGATCGTTTACCATAGCCAGATTCTCATCTAACAAGGATTGCGTTCTGCGTCTTTTATCATTCAGTTCGATCACTTTCTCAATGCAGCCTGCGGCATTTTTAAAATGTTTTTTTTCCAGTCCGCGAATCACCCGGTCCGTTTCTTCCGTTATAATCTTAAGCGTCAACATACTTTTTTGATGTTTTTATAATTTAGTTGCAAAATTACGACAAAAAAGTGAGATATAGAATATTCTCAAAGCGACAGATAAGCCCAAACAATAGTCCACCCCATTATTTTTCCGAGGAGTTGCAGATAACTCATGTAATAAAAACTACATGATCAAAACTCTCCTTTTTCTTTTTATACATCAGGATTGGCGTTCAGATAATTTGACAACTTGCCCGCCATGCAAACGCTGCTTGATAAATCTCTTTCAACTGCTTATCCAGCACCTACATGTGTAGGGTTTCCGTCAATATTCATTATAAGTTCCATATGGCGGGGCCGATACATTTACATCACTTCTGCCGAAAGCTGTATGATCCGGTAATCCATCCCAATTCCATCAAAACGAAGACAAAACGCCCGAATATCCGGTAGTTTTTTAGAGGAGGAAGTATTTCAAACGTGGCAAGCGGATTTTTGTTTTCTATTTTTTCAAAGCACGTTCTAAACAAAAAAATGAACCTTCCAGACAATTTTATCCTCCAAATTTACACTACCTTTGCATTATCACTAAAAAATAACAGCAATCAAACTTGATTTAACATGAACAAGTATTTAATTTTCACTATTCTGTCGGCGATACTATTTATCGCTTGTTCAAAAAAGAATAACTTACAAATACAAAATACAGATACTGATAGCCAGCAGGAAACATCCGATCCGTTAAACCTTGATGTGAACAGCATCATTACTGAACCACTGCGTATTCCATACACAAACGGAAACAAAAACATCTCTATCTATGGCGAAATAGTTGCTCCCAAAGGTTACGAAAATCAAGCGATGCCGTTGGTTATTATGTCGCCCGGATTTGGCAATAATCTGAATTTCATCTCATCACAATACGCCACAGCCATCGCCCAACAAGGTTATATCACATACAGTTTGGAGTTTTACGGTGGCAATCACGGAAGTAGAAGCGGTGGGCAAATGACAGAGATGTCTCCATTTACCGAGGCAGAAGACCTTACGGCAGTGCTTAACGCTTTGGCAGAAAAGCCATTTGTGGATAAGAATAATATTTTTTTGCTTGGGTTTAGTCAAGGAGGTGTGGTTTCCGCCATTGCGGCTATGGAGAATAAAGATAAAGTGAAAGGGGCTATTTTGATGAACGCCGCTTTTGTGCTTTTCGACGACGCCAAAGCTTTGTTTAAGTCGGTAGATGAAATACCCGAATATGTTGATTTTAGAGGAAACCGTTTAGGAAAAATCTATTTTGAACGCTCTATCGGTTACGATATTTATGAAACTATGTCTGAATTTGACAAAGAGGTGCTTATCATCCATGGACAAAACGATGAAATTGTGCCACTCAGTTATGCCGAACGAGCTAAAAACACCTTTCCCCGAGCCGAACTTCGGGTTATTGCAGGCGGGAAACATATTTTCACGGCAAGTCAAAACAACTCTTTGCGTCCTTTTATCAACGATTATTTAAAACGGAATACAAACTGATGCAAGCGGCATTATCTTTTGCTTCATACAACAGCAACACGCCTGTTATCGGTGACAATCGGCAATTAAACGACATCTACCGGCTTACGTGAGGCTCTCGGTTCGGGCAATGTAACCGTGAGATGTAAATTACAATAAATTAATCCAATAAATAGCATAATGACCATTTTTGAAAGACTTTTACAGGGTGAAACCGTACCGTTTGCCGACCCAGACTATCCACAAGTACTAACTGCTTGTGCCAAAAATAAACCGCTTTTACTTAAAGCAAATCAAAGTGAAGATAATAAGGAAATTATACAGATTCTCAACCAAATATCAGGAGGGAAAATAGCCGAATCAGCGACCATTTTTACCCCGTTCCACACCAACTACGGCGGAAATATTTCCATAGGCAAAAATGTATTTATCAACCACGACTGTTCGTTTTTGGATTTAGGTGGTATCACTATCGACGACGATGTGATGATTGCCCCCAAAGTGGTCATTTCATCCGAAGGGCATCCAATAGAGCCAAACCTACGCAACAGACTTGCCGTCGGAGGTGTACATATCAAACGCAATGCGTGGATTGGGGCAAATGTTACCATTCTGCCTGGCGTTACCGTGGGCGAAAACTCGGTAGTGGCTGCCGGTGCAGTCGTCTCCAAAGATGTACCCGACAATGTGGTCGTGGGAGGTATTCCTGCCAAAATCCTTAAGCACCTTTAAATCCCAAAACAAGGCAAGACATAGAATATTCGGAGATATTTTGTCCTATTTTTCGGACAAAGCCACCTCCTGCATACCTGCCGCCCAAAAGAGCATTGCCAAATCTTCGTGCATAGCAGCGAAAGGTTATAATGATGCCGTGGATGCCGAAGCCCGCTACCAAATGAAAAAAGCGATGAACGATGCCCGTTGGGAGGCTTCCCAAAACGGTTATGCCACGCTACTGCCTGCCAACAACCTGCGTAAAGAGCAATTTACCGACGAAACGCCTCTGTTCGTCAAAGAGTATTCCGATTTTTACACTACCGATAGAGGCTTTCATCCGCGTGCCGTAAACTCAAGTCCTGATGGTTCGTGGGCTACAACAAGCAGTCTGTCGATGATGAATATGCCCATCTTGCAATACGCATCGGAAAACCGTACCCCTACCCTAATCATTCACGGTGAAAAGGCTCACTCTCACTATTTCAGCGAAGACGCTTTTAAGGCATTAGGCAATGACAACAAGGAACTGTATATTGTTCCGGGAGCTACCCACGTCGATTTATACGACAACAAAGCAGGCGTAATCCCTTACGACAAGCTTGAAGTGTTCTTTAAGGAAAACCTAAAATAAACAAAATATGGTGGAACTGCCCCAATAAGCGGTGTCAGATACATTGCCTACACAAGTATTTACAAATTATATGAGTCGTCTTTTGTATAACCAACTTTGTCCTTTTCTGTAATCTTACGCAGTACACGACATGGATTGCCTACAGCTATGACGCCGGATGGAACGTCGTGTGTTATCACACTGCCTGCTCCAATGATCGAATCATCACCGATGCTGACTCCTGGTACAATGCTTACATTTCCACATATCCACACTCTGTTTCCTATGATTATAGGTTTAGGGATGAGTCCTCCGGCGGCACGTTCTTCTGCATCGATCGTATGATTGCCAGAAAATATGCCGACATTAGGTCCTATTAACGTATTATTGCCAATACTCACCTGACCACAGTCAAGGATTACGCATCCAAAGTTTATGTAAACATCATTGCCGATAGTGATGTTCTTTCCGAATTCACAACGGAAATCCGGTTCAATCCACACATTCTCACCTACAGACTTGAATAGTTTCTTCATAATCTCGTTGCGTTTTTCCACCTCTTCATCTTCCGTTTGGTTATAAGCGCGAAACAGTTTCTTGGCCTCAACTCTGCGGTTGAACAAATGCCGGTCAAAATCATTGTAGATTTCACCAGCTTGCATCTTTTCCCATTCTGTCATCGTCATAAAAATTATAGATGTCTAACATTCTGTTCTAACTATGGTACAAAGGTAATGTATCATTCTCCAACAACGATACCAATAAATGCTTTTCTTTGAGATTGAATACACCTTTGACATTGGGGCGTTGTTCAACTACTATGACTTTATCAATGTTGCTGGCGTATCAAGGGAGATAGGCATCAGTTCGGCGGTCATGCGTCAATATGCCACCGGTGTGAGGAAACCGAGCCAAGAACGAAAGGAACAGATTGTAAAGGGCATCAAGTCGCTTTACAAAAAAATAGTAATAATAAGGCTAAATATGCGTGTTAAATAAGAAAAAGGGGCATGAAAAAAGCGACTACTTTGTTTTGTAATCGCTTGGTTTTCAGATTGTCGGGGTACCAGGATTCGAACCTGGGACCTCCTGCTCCCAAAGCAGGCACACTAACCGGACTGTGCTACACCCCGTCAAAAACTACACATTGGTAAAATGTGACTCGCATAGGATTCAAACCTATAACCTTCTGATCCGTAGTCAGATGCTCTATTCAGTTGAGCTAGCGAGCCCTCTCCTTTCGTGTGACTCCAATAGGATTCAAACCTATAACCTTCTGATCCGTAGTCAGATGCTCTATTCAGTTGAGCTATGGAGCCATACCCATATCTTTTGTAGTGACCGCGACAGGATTCAAACCTGTAACCGGCTGATCCGTAGTCAGCTACTCTATTCAGTTGAGCTACGCGGCCTCTTTTAAGATTGCGACTGCAAAGGTAGCATTTTCTTTTGTACTCACAAGTCTTTATGCTCTTTTTTTTAACTAATCCAACATTTTCGGATTAAAAATCAGATAACCGATATTCAGTCCGAAATTAAAATTTTGCGACGGATAACTGTATCCATTCGCATACAGACTGATGCAAGCAAACGGTAACTGTACAACAAGTGCCGCTTCTCCCATATATCTAAAAGAATGGAACAAACGGCCATATACAGGCGTTATGACAGCGTTGTCGGATATGCGTTCTTTTTCAATCTGATAAAAAGGAGCAAATCCGTATGCACTCATACGAAGATGTACCAGCTTATTCAGTTTTACAATGGGAGAAATTCCGCAAGCCAGATACTGGTTCGCCCGAAATGCTTCATTGAATACGATCTGGCTATGTGGAGTAGGCGTAAAGGCCGGAGCCTGCAAAACCGATGCGGTATAATTATTCAACAATTTTTTAGTTGAAACCACAAATTCGCCCGATAACCCGAGGTTAAACAATTTATTTATCGGCAAATAATTTTCCCAATAACCTTTAACCTGTACCCAATTAAAGCTCTTTCCGGATACCAAAGCTGTTTGCCCTGCATTGAAAGGGGTATAATTTTCTGTTCCGGTCACATACTGGGCATGTAAAAATCGTTTTTTCCCGGATATCGGATATTGTTTATAATCAAGTTTGTTTTGTTCCACCCTGAAAGAAGTTGAAAACAAATTGTACCGGCTGTAATCAAATGAACTATTGGGGCCTACCATATCGAAAGTCTGATAATAACCATCTTTCAAAATACCATACGCAACTCCCACTTCTGCTTTTGTTTGACGCAGAAAAGGGAATCCGAATTTCAATTTCGTATACAATTCTTTCTGACGGATAAAAGCAGGTAAAACATCTTCATAAAAAAGCGACTGGCTCTCCGAATAATGTTTTTTAGAAAAGACACCTTGCCAATTCAGATAAGTCGGGATACGGGTTTGCAGATACAAACGGCCGTTCAGTCCTATACCGCTGAATGAATTGCCGACATGAAAATGGGCATTCATATCGATCGGTTGACGTCCGAGAAATTGATACCCTAAGCCCAAAAATAATTGATTAGCCTGATGGGAAGAAATATTTCCTCCAAAATCGATCCGGATTTCCTCTGTCATTTTCACCTCCAAATACATGTCAAACTTCTTTTCTTTCCGGTTATAAACAGCATGAGGAAGTATTTCCTTTATCTTCGAATCGGTAAGCATTTTAAAATAGGCATAACGGAACTCCTCCATCGTAAACTCCCGATTGATATTCCGATGTAATTGCGATTCGACATACTTGCGCTGCGACTCGGTTACACCGGTTATATAAATATGTTGAAACTTTAAATCCGGAAGATCTGCCTTGTATGCTTGCCGGCGGGCTGCCAGCTCTTCCGGCGGAACTATCCGAGGCACCCGTTGCCTGATCGAATCGATCAGCGCAATGGTCCTTTCATAGCCGATTTCCATCAATTCGCGCGATTTTTGAAAATCCAATAAAGAAACATTCGGAAAATTGAACTTGATCATCATCCCATCTTCCTCCTGTATATCGTATTCCGTTTTCTGCATAATCATCGACTCCAACTGGTTATATAAATTATGAGAGGGTTTGTTATTCCCTCCGGCCACAGTGGATCCTATTATAAAATCGGGATGGAAAGCATCCTTCATCGGTCCTACCGGAAAATTGTCGTAAATACCCCCATCAAATAACGGGACGCTGTCTTGCCAGATCGGTTGGAAGAAAAAAGGGAATGTCATAGAAGCCCGAACGGCGTCTCCCAAATCGCCATTCTTAAAAATAATTGCTTTTTTTCCGTATATGTCTGAAGCCACACACCGGAAAGGGACAAACAAATTATCAAAATTCCAGGCTGCTTTTGCTGTAGCAGGCGCATACAGCGCCATAAAGGCCTGATTCATCTGAATCGGATTTATCAGGCTTTGAGGAAGGAAATTGGCCTTTATCTGAAGCGAATCGGTCATGTCTATCGAAAAATGGCCGAATTCCGGTGTTGGATCTTGCTGTTTGAAATAAAATTTATACCCCTCTTCGACGGTTCCGGTTTGCCAATATCCGAACTCTTCTGAGAGCATCAATTCCAAGATTTCCTCCGGAGTATACCCCATCGCATACAAGCTCCCGACAATGGCTCCTGCCGAAGTTCCTGTTATGTAATCGATCGGGATTCCATTTTCTTCCAAAGCCTTGATAACTCCGATATGAGCAGCTCCTTTAGCTCCTCCTCCGCTTAACACCAATCCCACTTTCTGGGCATGCAACAAAGGAATAAATAGAAAGAATAGCACGATTAGTCCGGTCGTCTTTTTCATCTGGTATTTACTATTTTATTTAATCAGTAATCAAAGGTAACAGTATTTTTTTTCTCCACAAAAAAATCTCTGACTTCATTCGTTGTTAAAAGCCAGAGATTTTTTAGCGGTTGTTCTTCCGGTTTATCCGATCATCTGCACGCTCCGTTTAATGAACTTGCTCAACGCTTCGCCTTTCAGCAAGCCATTTGCAAGCAATGCCAGATCGATAAGCTGACCGATCAACGGATTACTTTTTGCATATTCGGCCAGCATACGATTTTGTTCGGCTGTCAATTCATCCACTTTTTTCTCCGTATTCGCCAGATCCTCCTTCTCGGCTGTACTGATTTCTTCTTCCTTTTTCTTACTTTGGGCATCTTGCAGATCGTGCTTGCGGGCTTCCCATCCTTTCAGATCGGCAACGATCGGTTTAAGTTGTTCAGCACAAGCATCTTGTTCGTCAGAAAGTACTTTTTTAACCAAATCGTGATCGGTATTTAATACCAAGTTATAGCTTTCGGGCAATTCTCCGTAAAAAGACATTCCGGGCTGCATGGCCGACATCTCACGCATACGGCGCATGTATTCGCTCTGGGTCAGCATAACCGGATTTGCAGTTGCTCCAAGGGCCTCAAATGTAACAAAAAATTCGGTTTTGTCAATTTTCGGCAACTGGCTTTTAAACATTTCCTGCAGCGCATGCTGTTCCTCTTCTTTAAGGGTTACTTTGCCGGCATCTTCTTTACGGATCAAACGGTCTATCGTATCACTGTCTACACGTACGAAACGTGTTTTTTCAAATTTTTGCTCCAGTTGGCCGATTGCATGCACATCTAATTGTCCGTTCATCGACAAGATGCTGTAACCTTTGTCTTTAGCGGCCTGTATATAGCTGTACTGATCGTCGGCATTAGTTGTGTACAGATAGACAAGATTTCCTTCTTTATCCGTTTGATTACTTTCTGTCAACGTTTTATATTCGTCAAACGTATAATATGCACCGTCTACGTCTTTCAACAGGGCAAATTTAACTGCGCGATCATAGAATTTTTCATCGCTCAGCATGCCGTACTGAATAAACAATTTCAGGCTATCCCATTTTTCTTCAAACTGTTTACGGTCGTTTTTAAAGATTTCTTCTAAACGATCGGCCACTTTTTTGGTAATATGCCCGGATATTTTTTTTACATTCTGGTCGCTCTGCAAATAAGAACGCGAAACATTCAACGGGATATCCGGCGAATCCAGCACACCATGCAACAAGGTCAGAAATTCCGGAACGATTCCTTCGACGGAATCGGTTACGAATACTTGATTACAATACAATTGAATTTTATTCCGATTCAAATCGATATTGCTTTTGATACGCGGGAAATAGAGGATACCTGTCAGATTGAACGGATAGTCTACATTCAGATGAATCCAAAATAACGGCTCGTCCGACATCGGATACAATTCCTGATAGAATTTTTTGTAATCTTCGTCAGTCAGATCGTTCGGTTTGCGCACCCATGCCGGACGTACATCGTTGATAATATGATCCTTTTCGGTATCTACATACTTTCCGTCTTTCCACTCCTGTTCTTTTCCAAAAGCCACGGCAACCGGTAGATAACGGCAATATTTCGTCAGCAGGCCGTTCAGTTTTTCTTTATTTAAGAAATCCTTGTTCTCATCATCTATATAGAGGATAATATCTGTTCCCCGTTCGGCTTTTTCGGTTTCTTCCAACGTATATTCGGGTGTTCCGTCGCAACTCCATTTCATGGCTGCGGCACCCTCTTTATACGATTTTGTAATGATTTCCACTTTCTTAGAGACCATAAACGAAGAATAAAATCCTAATCCGAAATGCCCGATAATAGCCGCGGCATCGCTTTTGTATTTTTCGACAAACTCTTCTGCTCCCGAGAAAGCAATTTGATTGATATATTTGTCGATTTCTTCGGCAGTCATGCCGATACCACGGTCCGAAATCCGGATGGTTGTGTCATCAAAACTGACCCGTATAGTTAAATCGCCCAATTCTCCTTTAAATTCTCCGACAGAAGAAAGCGTTTTTAATTTTTGGGTTGCATCGACAGCGTTCGACACCAATTCACGAAGAAAAATTTCGTGATCACTGTACAGGAATTTCTTGATAATAGGAAAGATGTTTTCGCTGGTAACACCGATTTTTCCATTCGCACTCATATTCAACTTATCTTTATTAGAATAATTTATTAATTACGTTCTGTATTTATGACCGAATCTGTTTCCGGTCGCATTTATTCCTGCAAAATGAATGCCAAGTTATTTCTGGCAAAGATTCGGCAGAAAATACTGACAAAGTGGCATTTTTTTCAAAAAGAGTTTATCCGTTTTTTACAAGGCCGTCTATTGCTCTCCGGTTTGACTAAACGTTTATCTCGGCCGGACCAGTGCTGCCATCATTATCTCTCCATTTTTTATCCTTTTTTCCGGAGATTATCTTATCTTTGTTTTGTATAAAAGAATGTATAACCTGTTATTTCGGAACTTAAAAAAGAATAATCACATGAAAAGCAAACAGCTATTTTTTGCTCTTCTGATCTGGATGAGCATATTTTCCGTTAGTGGGAAAACCGTTATTCCGATCTCAACCGACCGTGTCAGCCTTATTTATCAAGTAGATGAGCAAACCGGACGTCTGTATCAGTCTTATTTCGGAGAAAAATTCACCAACGAAGCCGATTGGGCACAGTTACCTTTAGGAAAAGAGGCCTATCTGACTCATGGCATGGAAGACTACTTTGAGCCTGCCATCCGAATCTTACACAACGACGGGAATCCTTCGTTACTGCTGACCTATGTTTCACACGAACAAAAAACGCTTCAAGCAAATGTGAACGAAACTGTTATCCTGCTAAAAGATAAAGTTTATCCGGTAGAAGTCAAACTACATTTTATTACGTATTCGAAAGAAAATATCATAAAGGAATATGCCGAGATAAGTCATACCGAAAAGAAACCGGTGACCCTTTACAATTATGCTTCTTCATTGCTCCATTTGCATGCCGGCAAATATTTTCTGACTGAATTCTCGGGCGATTGGGCGCATGAAGCGGTGATGGATGAGAAACAACTGACGTTCGGGAAAAAAATCGTAGATACAAAATTAGGCAGTCGAGCGAATATGTTCTGTTCTCCTTTCTTTATGGTCTCTTTAAATAAAGAAGCACAGGAAAATACCGGCGATGTATTGTTGGGAACAATCGGGTGGACCGGAAATTTCCGTTTTACGTTTGAAGTAGATAATGAAAATAAACTGCGCATCCTTTCCGGGATCAACCCGTATGCTTCTGAATATACATTGAAACCGAACACCATTTTCCGTACGCCCGAATTTATATTCACGTACAGTACAGCCGGCAAAGGAAAAGCCAGTCGGGATTTTCATCGTTGGGCACGCACTTATCAGTTGAAAGACGGCAACGGGCCTCGCCTGACGCTTTTAAATAACTGGGAAGCTACCTATTTCGATTTCAACGAAGAAAAACTGATCGAAATTATGGGAGAAGCGAAAGAGCTAGGTGTAGACATGTTTTTGCTCGACGATGGATGGTTTGCCAATAAATATCCGCGCAATAGCGACCGTCAAGGCTTGGGCGACTGGGTAGAAACAACGGCAAAATTACCGAACGGGATCGGGCGGCTGGTAAAAGAGGCCGATAAAAAAGGAATAAAATTCGGCATCTGGATCGAACCGGAAATGGTTAACCCCAAAAGCGAATTGTATGAAAAACATAAAGACTGGGTGATTCATTTGCCTAACCGCGACGAATATTATTTCCGGAACCAATTGGTTTTGGACCTGAGCAATCCGGACGTGCAAGATTATGTATTCGGCGTAGTCGATAACCTGATGACCAAATATCCGGGTATCGCTTATTTCAAGTGGGACTGCAACAGTCCGATCACAAACATCTATTCCGATTATCTGAAAGACCAGCAATCTCATTTGTATATCGAACATGTACGGGGCGTATATAATGTAATGAAACGGGTGAACGAAAAATATCCGAATCTGCCGATGATGCTCTGCTCCGGAGGTGGAGGACGTTCGGATTATGAGGCGTTGAAATACTTCACCGAATTTTGGCCGAGCGACAATACAGAGCCGGTAGAACGTATTTATATCCAATGGGGTTTCTCACATTTCTTCCCGGTTAAATCGTTAGGCGCCCACGTAACCAGTTGGGGAAAACAGTCGATCAAATTCCGTACAGATGTTGCCAGCATGTGTAAGTTAGGATTCGATATTCGTACAAACGAAATGAAAGACAACGAATTACAGTATTGTAAAGAGGCAGTAGTCAATTTCAAACGACTGAATAATGTTATTTTGGAAGGCGATTTGTATCGCTTGGTTTCTCCCTACGAAGGTAATCACGCTGCTGTCATGTATGCCAATGAGGCCGCAGATAAAGCCGTTTTGTTTGCATTCGACCTTTATCCCCGTTTTTCAGAAGCAACACAACCGGTGCGTTTGCAAGGACTGAAAAGCGAATCACGCTATACTTTAAAAGAAATCAATCTGATGCCGGGCACAAAATCCCGCTTGTCATGCAATGGAAAAACATTTTCGGGAGAATATCTGATGAAAGTAGGGATACCGGTCTTTTCTTCGCAAAATACCATCAGCCATGTCATTGAAATAACAGAATCTAAATAGGAGATTTTTATATGTTGGAACAAGTTTATTCGCTCTTGAGAGATACGTCGATCACCCCATACACGGCTGCCATAAAACTGCTGTTCAGTTTTGTTGCGGGAGCAGCTATCGGTTTGGAACGGCAGTCCAGAAGACGGGAAGCGGGTATGCGTACATTTACGCTGATCTGTATGGGATCTACCACGGCAATGCTTGTTTCCATTTGGTTACCGCAATGTTATCCCGATTTTCTGAACGGCGATCCCGGACGCATTGCCGCACAAGTGCTTTCCGGTATCGGTTTTTTAGGAGCCGGAGCCATCATACAAAGTAGAGGCAGTGTTCACGGCTTAACTACTGCTGCCTGTATTTGGGTGGTTGCAGTGATAGGGTTGGCAGTAGGAGCCGGTATGTATGTACCGGCTACCATTGCCACACTACTGACTTTAATTATTTTAATAAGTTTGGATCGGTTGGAACGGAGAATGTTTCTGGACGGGGTCAACAAAATGCTGACCATTACCTGCACAACGGCAACCCCCGACCTGAAAGAACTTCGTAAGGTATTGGAAAACAAGGGAATATTTATCGTAAGTGTCTCTTTTGAGACATTTTACAAAGAAAACAAGGCCATTGTTACCTATAAAGTAAACGTCAAGGCCCTTTCTTCGTATGCAAGTTTATTCCACGATGTACACGCATTGGGATATGTCTCTCAAATACGTTTAATTGCCTGATCATTCATCCAGCAAGCCTTTCAACATTTGCCCGGCTATAGCGGCGGCATCGCCTACATACTTTCCGCAAGGTCGGGTGCTATAATATGTTTCTGTCCGGACTGATGGAACCGGAGAGGTAGAACATTGGGAAGCAGGAAGCAATTCCCGGCAAAGAATCGTCTGATGCTTTTCTTTAAAAAGGGCAACTGTTTTTTGCACGATCCGGTAATTGCGGGTACGCGCCTCAATGTCATTCACGTCTTCTACCGGATACCTGAACCCGACAAGCATGGCCATGGTACTGACGACCCCACAAACTTCACGCATACGCCCGATCCCCCCTCCAAAAGAGACTGACATCTTTTCTGCCGTCTTCCGGTCGATTTCATAAAGGTCGGCATAAGCCAAAAAAACAGACTGCGCACAGTTATATCCGGATTCGAAATTGCGAATTGCCTGAAAAGTACGTTCTTCTATGTCAAAATCTTTCAGCACATTCTATTTCTCTTCATATTCGTAGTCGACACAAGCCCTATCGACTTTTACCGGTCCGATAATCGTTTTAGCTACGGCTACATGTTCTGGATGGTTGGCGTAACGTGCGACATCTGCAAGCGAATCCAGCTCTGTCGTCAAGATAATATCCCACGATTCTTCCCGGTTCACATTAAAGTCTACCCGGATCATACGCAGAACATCTATTTTATGGATCAGGTTTTCCAACGCATTTTTAATTTCCACCATTTTCGCCTGTTTTGCGGCAGGAGTTTCAAACTCCTTCAATTTAAACATTACAATATGTCTTACCATATGCTTTAATTATTCGTTGCATTATTACATCTGTTCATCCAAATACGAGTCTTTATAACCGAGGAAATAGAGGATTCCATCTAATCCGATTGTCGAAATCGATTGTTGGGCTGTCGCTTTTACTTTCGGTTTGGCATGGAATGCGATTCCCAATCCGGCGATACTTATCATCGGCAGATCGTTGGCCCCGTCTCCAACGGCGACCGTCTGCCTAATATCGACATTTTCAACCTGTGCGATGAGCCGTAAAAGCTCGGCCTTTCGTTTTCCGTCGACAATATCTCCCACATAACGTCCGGTCAATTTTCCATTTTCCACCTCCAAATCGTTGGCATACACATAATCGATATTATATTTTTGTTTCAGGTAATTTCCGAAATAGGTAAAACCTCCGGAGAGAATAGCGATTTTAAAACCCACCTTTTTCAATATATACATCAGTCGGTCTACCCCTTCCGTAATCGGCAAATTTTCGGCAATTTCCTGCATGACCGAAATATCCAACCCTTTCAGCAACGCGCAACGCTGGCGGAAACTATCGGCAAAATCGATTTCTCCCCGCATGGCAGCTTCTGTAATGGCTTTCACCTGATCGCCGACTCCGGCACGCAGTGCCAATTCGTCGATCACTTCGGTTTCGATCAGTGTCGAATCCATATCAAAACAGATCAGGCGACGCATTCTCCGATACATGCTTTCTTCCTGAAAAGAAATGTCTACCTCCTGTTCGGAAGAAAGTTGCATAAAATCAGCCTGCATCTGTTCTTTTGAATGCGGAGTTCCCCGTACCGAGAATTCGACACTGGCTTTCGGGGTACGTGCATTTTCGTCCAACGGAATACGCCCCGTAAGCCGCTTTATATCGTCGATGTTCATTCCCTGCCTGGCGATAATCTGGGTTACTCCCGATATTTGTTTGGCCGTCAGTTTACGCCCCAATATCGTAATTATATATCGATTTTTTCCTTGCATGGAAACCCATTCGGAATACTCATTTTCAGAAATCGGCTTAAACCGGATATTGACATCTAACTCATAGCTCTTAAACAGCAACTCTTTCAAGATCTCTCCCGAATTTTGTTCCGTACTCTGAAAAAGAATACCTAATGATAACTGACTATGGATGTCGGCTTGTCCGATATCCAGAATCAAAGCATTGTTTTTCGCCAATATCTCGGTAAGGGCGGCCGTTACACCCGGACGGTCTGCCCCATGGATATTAAGCAAGATTATTTCGTCTTTCTTTGTCATAATTCCATCTTATTATGCAGACAAAGGTACATAATATATATCTAAACCGGACACAATTAAGCAGGTGAATTCATTTCGATTATTTTCAACCTCTTTTAAAAATATGCTAAAAAACATATAAAAACCAGCTGATGCATGCAATAAAACATATAAAAAAACTTGTTTTTTACACAAAACACCTCTGCCTTTTGCTGAAAACATTTTTTTATCCGTATATTTGCGCCATAAAAAAAAACAGACAATAGACATCCTTAGCGAAGGATTCTGCTGTTTAATTTCCTGAAAATCAGGAGTCGGGTGTTCGGGTGGTTTTTTTTACCGTTTATAGGCCACTCCCCCCGATTATGTTTCACATAAAATTAAAGTTATGAAAGTAAGAGCTTATGTTCTCTTTGTTGTTGCTGCGCTGCTTACAGTATCGGCGGGAACAAAAAAGGCAAAGCCGACAGTGGGTTTAAACCCCGGAGACTTAGCCCCGAGAATAGAGTTTTTAGGGAATGACTATAACAGTCATTTTCAAAATCAGAGCGGACGTTACTATTTAGTCAATTTCTGGGCAGCCTACGATGGAGAATCAAGGGCACGCAACGTCCAATTGTGGAATGAGGTACGCAAGTTACATTCGGATCAAATTACTATGTATTCTTGCTCGTTGGATGAACGAGAATCGGTTTTTTACGAAACGATAAAAGCCGATAAATTAGAAGGAACGAATCAAATTCTTGAGAAACAAGGTAAAAATTCCGATGTGTACAAGTCTTTTAAATTGAAGAAAGGTTTTCGAAATTTTCTAATCGATGAAAAAGGAATCATAATTGCGGCAGATGTAACCTCTTCGGATTTGAAGAAAATAATCAAGACAATTTAGTATTCGGCAATATAGAGCTGCTCAAAGCAGTGCCTGCCGAAGAAACGAAGGTAAAAGGGGATGTATCAAAGATATTGGTACGTCCCCCTTTTACTTTTTGTATGAATAGTATTAAATAAGCGTTCTTAAAAATCAACCAAAGACAACCGGAAAAGGTAGAGGCAATTATTTCTTTGGATTTTTCGGGCTACACTCCGAAAAACCTGTGGGGATGTCGAAACCTTTTTTACCCTCAAAACACCTGACAAAATGTCAGTCGAGAGGATTCTAAAAAAAACGCTCCCGTTGTCACAGTTGTGACAGCGTATTGGCACAGTTGTGACAACGTATTGTCACTCTTGTGACAGAGGCATGAAAACAAGCAATCCTCAATAATCCTTTTTGCCCGGTATTGGAATAGCTTGAGAAAAAAGTTTTTTTATTCATAGCACTGATAATAAGACATTCGCACGCAACAATACATAATAATCAACGCATTATATGGATCGAACATCAAAGAAACGAGGTGCTTTTGATTCGCCTGTTCAAAACCTGCCATTTTGTCAGCCGGGTGTATTTTCAGATGCCGAAGTGTAGTTTCCTAAAATAGGTTGCCTCACTTTGTGTCTAAAACCCACACATCAAAAAATCGTTTTACCGAGTAAGAGGACTTTTGTCGTGGCGATTTTTATGCTTTTACATTTCTTTTCATATTGTGAATAACGATTAATTCATACCTTTGCGAAGAACGAAAATAAAAGGAATGAAAAAATTGCTGTCTTTGCCCCCTAATTTGGTGGGAAATTTTCACTCGCTTACCCATTTTGATGCGGAAGAATGGTTTTGTACTTCCGATCCGGTTGGGGCACGGTTAGGATCCGGAGGTGGA
>JBHCAZ010000053.1:0-20013 GCA_041798765.1 Parabacteroides sp.
ATACCAATACATGGATATTGAATATGGGTGCCAACGACGGACAACGGCTTGCTGAATCTACTTATAACGGAGAATTCGCCCTGTTCGGAATTTTCGGACGTGTCGATTACTCTTTCGCCGACAAATACCTGTTGACCGGAATCGTTCGTCGTGACGGCGTTTCCCGTTTCTCCCAATCCAACCGTTACGGAGTATTCCCCTCGTTATCTGCTGGATGGCGTATTTCGCAGGAAGGTTTCATGGAAAATACGCGTGACTGGTTAGACGACCTGAAACTGCGTGTAGGTTACGGACAAACCGGTAACTCGGAAGTGCCGCGTATCACCAACTTCGCATATGAATTCGAAACTGTACCGACCCGTACCAACTACGACATCACCGGAATGAACACCTTTGCCGACGCCGGTTATCGCTTGGGTAAATTCGGTAATGAAGATACCAAATGGGAGGCAACAGAAATGTTTAACGTCGGATTGGATGCTACGTTCTTAAACGGAAAATTCGGAGCATCATTCGAATGGTACCATAAGAAAACGACCGATATGTTGATTGCCGCCCAATACTCTGCATTGGCAGGTGATGCCGGCAAACCGTACATCAACTTCGGTGATATGAAGAATACCGGTTGGGATCTGAACTTCAACTATCGCGACCAAAAAGGCGACTGGTCATGGGATGTAGCCCTGAACCTCTCTCATTACAAGAATGAAGTCGTTCGCATTTCCGAAGCAGACGATGCTTCCATGTGGGGAAAAGGCGTTCGTTTAGGAGGTGGAGAAATTGTAAGCCGCACGACCAAAGGACATCCGATCTCCGAATTCTACGGATACAAAGTGAACGGATTCTACGAAAATGAACAAGAAGTCATGGCTCTTCCGCCGTTAGGACAAACCATTGCCGACGCACAAGCTGCGAAAGCATGGGTAGGAAAATTCAAATTTGCCGACACAAACGGTGACGGTAAATTAGATGGAAACGACCGTACATTCATCGGTTCGCCGCATCCCGACCTGATTGCCGGATTGAACACGACTGTAACTTACAAGAATTTGGACTTTACCATGTTCTGGTATTCGACAATCGGAAACGACCTGTTCAACAACACGAAATACTTTACCGATTTCTGGTTGTTCGAAGGAAACCGTTCGACGCGTATACGTGACCTTTCCTGGAAACAGGGTGCCGATAACAGCAAAGCCATCCTGCCGGTATTGGATTACGGCGATACCTATTCCGGAACCAATGCCAACTCCTACTATGTGGAAAATGCCTCTTTCTTGCGCCTGAAAAACATTGTTTTGGGATATACCTTCCCGAAAGAATGGTTGCAGAAAGCGACCATTTCCAACCTGCGTGTATATGTACAGGCAGAAAACCTGCTGACCCTCACCGGTTATTCCGGACTGGATCCTGAATTTACCAATGCAAACGTAGGCGAAGGCAATGGTTCCGACCTGCGTAGAGGTATCGATATGGGTGGATGGCCGACAACCATGCGTTTCTTGTTCGGTGTAAACTTTGTATTTTAATCTAACACAGTAATTTTTAATTTGTATATTATGAAACATACATATATTCTGGCAATTGGACTTACAGCAGCCTTGTCATTGAGCTCTTGCGGAGACGATTTTCTGACCAAAGATCCGCAGGGGAGCTTAAACCAAGCTGCATTGGAAAATGCAGTCGGATCGGAGCTGATTATCATGAATGCCTACGCCGGCTTAGCTTCTCGCGTAGAAAACATCGCTCCCTATCAGGCTTCTCCGCTGAACTGGGTGTGGGGCGGCATATACGGTGGCGATGCCAACAAAGGTTCCGACCCGGGAGACCAGTCGGTTTTGAATGAAGTGGAATTGTATAACACGTTGAATACGAACGATTATCTCACTCAAAAATGGGCATGGATTTATGCAGTTTCGAAACGTGTCAATATGGCCATGCAAATTTTGGCAAAAGCCGAAGATATGGCTGAAAATATACGTAAAGTCCGTGAAGGCGAATTACGTTTTATCCGTGCGTTGGCTTATTTCGAAGGTATCCGCGTATTCGGCCCGATGATTCCCTGGATTGGAGAAGACAATTTGGAGAATGACCCGAAAGTGCACAACGACAAAAACATTTACGAAAATGTACTGGCCGACATTAATGCAGCAGTAGCCAGCTTGCCGGCAACACAAAGTGAGGTTGGGCGCGTGAATGTGTGGGCAGCCAAAGCGTTGCAAGCAAAAATCCTGATATACAACGGTAAACTGAGCGAAGCCAAACCGATCTTGAAAGAGGTGATTGAAAACGGAAAGACCAGCAACGGTTTGGCGTATGCATTGGAAGACAACCTGAACAATAACTTCAATGCCTTGACCGAAAACGGAAAAGAATCCGTATTCGCCATCCAGTATTCAAACGCGGCACAGGATATGGGTAACGCAGCATTCTGTCTGAACTACCCGCACAACTCCGGTCCCGGTGGATGCTGCGGTTTCTACCAGCCTTCGTTCGAATTGGTCAACTCATTCCAGGTTGACGAAAACGGCCTTCCTTATCTGAACGGCGAATACCGCACAAAAGAGAGCATCTCCAGAAAAGGGGGTGACGGAGAAGATTTTGTCGTCACCAATAAGGCCATTGCTGTAGACCCGCGCTTGGACTTTGCCGTAGGTCGTTTCGGTATCCCGTATAAAGATTGGGGTATGCCCGCTCAGGATTGGGTTCGTAACCCGGTGAACGGCGGTATCTTCATGCCGAAAAAACACGTATACAGCAAAGCCGAACAAGATGCCGGCATGAAAGCCATCTACGGTGGTTGGGCACCCGGTTCTTGTATGAACATCGAATACCTGAGTTTGCGCGACCTGATCCTGTTGTATGCCGAATGTTTGGCTAACGACGGACAGTTGAAAGAAGCTATGGAACAGGTAAACAGAATTCGTACACGTGCGGCTTTACCGGTCAACATCGTAAAATTGGCTGACGGTACACCGGCCGCCAACTATAAAGTGGCTACCTATCCGACTTCGCATGCGGCATTCTCAAGCAAAGACGTTTGTATGAAAGCCATCCGCATGGAACGTAAGTTAGAGCTGGCAATGGAAGGCGAACGCTGGTTCGACTTGGCCCGTTGGGGAGGCGATTATATGTCGTCAGAACTGGCTGCTTATGTGAAATACGAACAGAAATACATTCCGAAGTTCGCTGCTGCATCCGTATTGAATCCGGCAAGAACCATGCTTCCGATACCTGACGATCAGATACGGACCATGGGTAATGACGAAAACGGACAACCCTACTTGGTACAGCCCGCTCCTTGGAAATAATCGATTGATATAACAGAGAAGTACGCAGTCGGGATAATTTCCTGCTGCGTACTTTTTTATTGTAAAAAAAGAATTCGTATGAAAAAAGCATTTGTTTATCTGTCTTGCTTGATTGGTTGCCTGTTCGTCAGTTGTCAACAGAAGCAACCGTTAGATGAGTTTACTTTTCTATATACCCTCGAAGTGGTAAACAATTATAAAATCAGTTTATCTTTCGACAGCCAGAAAAAGTTCCGTAAAGAGGTCGCAAACTACTACATGGACAACATGGAAAAGGTACAGCGGCCGGAGATCGAAGAGGGGATATTGACGGACGAGCAATTCGAGACGCTAAAAAAGAAGTTGGAAGCGGCAGACATCCCATCCATGAAAGAAGCTTATGGATTCCAGCAAAAGCGTCCGCAAGCGACACAAGATATGCTGATGCAGGTTGTCTTGACCCAAAAAGCGAAAAAGAAATATGTCAGCATTCAGTATGACAAGGACTTGAAACTCCCCGCCGGTTTTATCGAACTGCTTACCGAAATAAACAAAATCTCTGTACAAGAGGCAAAAGCGTCGGAATCTCACTGAAAAAGTATGGGTGCAGTTGGTTCTCCGCTTGTTTCACGAGGGGAATAAAAAACAAATCCTCCGGAAAACTCGAAAAGAGCTTTTCCGGAGGATTTGTTTTATCTCAAAAAATAGAGTTAAAACAGGTTGCTTTCCAAATCAACGGCTTTTACACGGAAGATATTCCCATTGCGGGAGAAAACCAATTCCCCATCTTCTTTTTTCTTTTGGCTGACTAACCGCTGGAATGCGATACGGGCACCTTTAACTATATTTTCTTCAAATTCTCTTATTTCTTGTTCATTCATGATGCTCAAGTTTTGTATAAATATCCGAATTAAATATCTCTTTTTTCATACTCTTGAAACCTTTGGCTATCACTTCCATCGGCGACATAGAGTTATCTGCTATCATCCAATAGTCACAAATGGGGATATATAATTCAAACAGATTATGTATACCTGCCCGATAACGGCGACGGATCGTATTCTCCGGGATGTTGTGCCCTCCGGCAGCGACCCGCATCTTCACCCGTTCGACGGCAAGTTCCGGCGTATTGAGCCAGAAATACAATAATGTCACATAATATCCTTCCCTTTGTGCCTCCCGAATCAGGTTTGCGACCGAACGGGTGGCCAGTGTAGTTTCCATAGCAAATGTTTCACCGGAAGCGATCAATTCCTTGATACGCTTATACATAATACGACTTGCTTCGACAGCCACCGCGATACTATCAGCATTAAAAGGGGAAAGCCCCTTGGCAATCTCGTCGGAATTAACAAACTCCCTGCATTTCAGCATTTCCGGTAAAATGGTGAAAGAAGCAGTCGTTTTTCCAGCTCCGTTGCATCCCGATATTATGTACAAATATGGCACTATTCACTGTTTTTGATGGGGCAAATATATGGAATAGTTTGATATGTTGGTTATTTTTATTCTCAAAAATCGCGAAATTGTGCATAAAATGTCCTAAAAAGAGGGGACTTCGTTGTTAAAAACGGGGACTTCGTATAAAAAAAACGATATCAGACCCATAAAAGGTCGCTCATCACCGTATCGGAAATAAAAATTCCCTCTTTGGAAAGCAAGAGGCGTCCGTCTTTCAAAAGCAAGGTTCCGTATCGCAAAAACGGATCGGCCTGCCGCTCGGCATAGATCCTCTTTCCTTTGCCGAAAAGCCGTTCGATTTCCTGCAGATCCACGCCCCACATGGTCCGCAATCCGGTGATGATGTATTCATTATACCGGGTATCGGCCGACAGTTCTTCGCCCGAAACTACCGGCGCGCCGGAAACAATGCCGGCCAGATATCCTTGCAGGGAGGCAATATTCCAATGCCGGGCTGTACAATTATACGAATGGGCGGAAGGACCGAGCCCCAAATAAGGGCGTCCGCTCCAATAGGCACTGTTATGACAAGACAAAAAGCCGGGACGGGCAAAATTAGAGATTTCGTAATGCAGATAGCCCGCATCGGCCAGTCGTTCGATCAGCGAGGAGAAGAGCGTCAAACTGGTCTCTTCAGACACCGGCTGCACCTGTCCTTTTTCTTTCAGCCGGTACAAGGCCGTCCCTTCTTCATAAATAAGGTGATAAGCCGAAATATGCGGAATATCAAGGGCAAGCACCGTTTCTATATTCCGGATCCACCCTTCGGGCGTTTGTCCCGGCAACCCGTATATCAAGTCGATGCTGATATTCGAAAAACCGCCTTTTTTACAACGTTCTACCGCCACCAATGCCTGCTTGGCATCGTGGCGCCGGTTGAGAAAACGAAGATCTTCATCCCCGAAACTCTGCACCCCCATACTGATCCGGTTAAAAGGCAGTCCGGAAAGGGCCTCGACATAGGCCTCCGTCATATCATCCGGATTTGCTTCCAAAGTAATTTCCTCGCATACCGAAAGATCGAAAAAACGCCCGACCGCATCAAATACCGCCCGGAAATCGTCGGGTGAAAGCTGCGAAGGGGTTCCCCCTCCAAAGTAAATCGTCTCTACAGGAGCGCCTTCTATATAAGGGTGCCGGAGTTCCATCTCCCGGATAAGCGCCCGGACATAGGCTTCCCGGTATTGGAGTTCCGTTCCGGAAAAGAAGTCGCAATACAGGCATCTTTTGGAACAAAAGGGGACATGAATATATAAACCTGCCATTTTTCTATCAATCAGACGACAAACATACCAAAAATACTTGACACGTCGGGCGGGATCCGTTATCTTTGTCGGCAAAGTTAAAAAAGAAAACAGCCGTATGGTTCGGACAAAATCATTGATGTCTTTCTTTCAGCGACCGATTTTCCAGAAAGAACAGACCCTGTTCGGCGCCTGGATGCTTTCCGGCCTACTCTATTCCATCGTCAAGCTATGTATCGGGAAATACAATAACTACAAGATTTTCTCGGCCGTATTTCCACATGCCCTCCAAGGGTTACCGCTTTACGGCGAATATCCGGAAGCTTACTCCGACGTTAATTACTACGGTCCGCTTTTCGCCTTGGTCGCCGCCCCCTTTTCCATGCTTCCCGTATGGGCCGGACTTCCGCTTTGGGTAACGGCGAATACCGCCTTTCTCTTTTACGCCGTCCGCCGGCTACCGCTTACACAACCGCAGAAAACGCTCGTCTATGGGTATACCTTATGCGAACTGATGACCGCTCAGGGCGTACAGCAATTCAATATCGCAGTGGCCGCATGCATCCTTCTGACTTTCATTTGGATCGAAGAGGAAAAAGAGATATGGGCAACCGCCATGATCACAGGAGGCATCCTGATGAAAATATACCCGATAGTCGGCTTCGCATTTTTCTTTTTCTCGAAACACAAGGTCCGCTTTCTGTTATATACGCTCTGTTGGACGCTTCTATTGTTGGCGCTTCCACTTCTTTATACCCCCGGACCGGACTACTTAGGGGAACAATATCGTTCGTGGATAGAGCAGTTGCAACAGAAAAATGAACTGAATATGTTTGCCGTTTCGCAGAACATTTCGTTATTAGGGGTTGTACGTAAAATATCCGGCAATGCCTCGTACAGCGACCTGTGGCTGCTTATTCCCGGCGTCGTCTTGTTCCTGCTCGCTTACCTGCGCACCAGCCAGTTCAAATACCTGCGTTTCCGGATGATGCTATTAGCCCATGTACTACTGTTTGTCGTCTTATTCAGCACGGGCAGCGAAGCAAGTGGCTATATCATCCTCATGACCGGCATCGCTCTATGGTACATCAATAGCCCCTCTCCTTTCATCCGATACAAAAAATACCTGTTCTACGCCACGCTGACCATCGTTGCGATCAGTACCACCGAACTGGTACCACCCCTCATCCGACATACCGTTATTGCACCATACGCCGTAAAAGCGATGCCTTGCATCCTTGTATGGCTGACCGTCTGCTATGAAATGCTATGCTTGGATTTCGGGGAATGCCCCTCTTTATCAATGGCCGAATGAAACAGCAACACTCAACAGCATAGACAGTGCGGCCGGATGAAATTTAGCCACCGAGAACCCGACATCGAAATTCCGGATCTTCACGCCGGCACCTCCCGAAAAGCCGGCAAAAGCATTTCCGCCTTTAAGCGCCATGTCGGAAGCGACTTTGGGGTTATATCCGACAGCCATCCAGAAATTTTCGGACGGCGTACAATCGATACCGAAAACCAAATGCTTCGCCAAGGTCTTAAAAAAAGAACGGCTGTTTTTTTCAGATAAAAGCGCATCCGTATAATCCATTTTCCACCGATTCAAGTACATGGCTGTCAACGAAAAACGAACGGGGGCATGCGCCAACCGTTTGGTAATACCCGCCTGTATATCCCACGGCATCTTCTGCCGTTCGTCTTCATACGGTTTCAACTGGGCTCCCACCTGCTTCAACGCCACTCCGAAAGAAAAGTCTTTTTCAGCATGGTAATAACTCAGCCCTGCATCCACCGCCAATCCGAGCGAGGTATAATCGGCAATGCCCGAATAAAGAAATTTCAAGGTAACCCCTCCCCGCCAACGGTCGGAAAGGTCATACGAGAACATACCGTTCAAACTGATGTCTTTCAGCCACAGATCGCCGGTAGAAATCCCCTCCTCCGACATACCTTTGATATGTCCCTGGCTGAAAAAAGAAGCTCCCACTCCCCATGCCGCCCGCTCTTTCAAAGCTTTCGCAAAGAGCGCATTTCCGGCATTGATATCGGAGATGTAATTCAGATAATTGAAACTGATCATTTTATCCATCTCTCCTCCCAAAAGGGCCGGATTATGAAAGGCTAAGGAGGGATCCCGTTCGATCAGCGACAACGTATTTCCGCCCAACGCATTGGCACGTGCAGAGGCGGGATAGCGCAGGAATGCAAATACGACATCGCCCTCTTGGGCTACCGCCCGGAGGATAAACAATACAAAAGAAAGTATGAAAAAGAGCTGTCTCATGATTATATACGTCAAAAAAAATACCGGCACAAAATTAAAACCGATTCTAATAGAAAACGGGAAAAAGCAGAAAAAGGTATACGTTCATCGTTTTTTTTATCTTCATTCGCAAAAAAAGTAAAAAAAGCGGCAAGTATTTGTTTTTTTTCGAATTGTTTTCACAAAACTATCTTTATATTTGCAGCAAAAGAAAGAATACTCTTTTAATTATAAATAATATGGAAGTTAAGAAATCACCAAAAGCGAACCTTGAAAAGGGCAAGACAATGGGCGTCCTCATGGGAATGATCGTCGGATTGGCCGTTTTGTTCGTTGGCTTCGAATGGAGCGAGCCTGATATCAAAATCGCCACAAGCGAGGGCGTTGCCGATATCATTGCTGAGGAAGAGATGGAAATCACACGTCCGGAGAATACGCCTCCGCCGCCACCTCCTCCACCACCACCAGCAGCAGCTGAAGTTTTACAAGTCGTTGACGACGACGTAAAATTGGATGATGTGCAAATCGCATCGACAGAAGATAATGCATCGACGGCACAGGTTGAGGCCTATACGCCTCCCGCAGTTGTCGAAGAAGAGGAAGAATCCGCACAGACTATTTTTACCGTTGTAGAAAAAATGCCGGAATTCCCCGGTGGACAAGGCGCCTTGTTGCAATACCTTGCCAAATCGATCAAATATCCGGTAATCGCACAGGAAAACGGTATCCAAGGGCGTGTATCCTGCTCGTTCGTCGTAAATAAAGACGGATCGATCGTAGATGCAGAAGTAATCCGTGGTGTAGACCCCTCTTTGGACAAAGAAGCACTTCGCGTGATCAACTCGATGCCGAAATGGAAGCCGGGCGAACAGCGCGGAAAGCCGGTACGTGTAAAATACACAGTACCTGTAACGTTCAGATTACAATAATTTGAATATAACCAAGTAATACGGAGGGGATGTGTCAAAAAATCGGATTTTGGCACATCCCCTCAAATTATATGATGTACAGGTTTCTTCAACCTCCCCCCCTAAAAAAAAATGATTCCGATAATATAAATAGAAAACAGCATGCTGTCATTTAACGACATTCTGAAAAAGATAGAAGATAGGCTGCCGCAACTGCCTTACGACCGCCAGCCTAAGGGATTATACGAACCGATCCGGTACATCCTTTCGCTCGGCGGGAAGAGAATCCGTCCGGCTTTCGCCTTGATGGCCTATAATATATATAAGGAAGAGATCATGGATGAAATACTGCTTCCGGCGATAGGGATCGAAGTGTTCCATAATTTCACCTTGATGCACGATGACTTGATGGACGAAGCAGACAAACGGAGAAATAAGCCGACAGTACATAAGGTATGGAATGCCAATACCGCCATTTTATCGGGAGATGCCATGCTGATTGCCGCTTACCGGCTGATCGCCCGAACCCGGCCGGAGATGCTACAGGAAACACTGGCGCTTTTTTCGCAAACTGCCATCGAAATATGCGAAGGACAACAGTATGATATGGAATTCGAAACACGTACCGACGTCGCCGAAGAAGAATATATCGAAATGATCCGGTTAAAAACGGCCGTTCTGCTTGCATGTGCATTCAGGATGGGAGCACAATTAGGCGGCGCTCCGGCAGTGGACGCCGACCATTGGTATCAATTCGGTATCAGTATCGGACTGGCATTCCAATTGCAAGACGACCTGTTAGACGTATACGGAGACCCGGCCACCTTCGGGAAGAATATCGGGGGCGATATCCTTTGCGACAAAAAAACATTTCTATTGATCAATGCGCTCAAACGGGCAAATGATGCACAAAAAGAGATCTTAAACCGGTGGATCGGGGCTACCACTGATCATCCGGAAGAAAAGATTGCGGCCATTACCTCTATTTATACCCAATTGGGATTAAAAGAATTGTCCGAAATCAAAATCCAACGCTACTTCGAAGAAGCCATGACACACCTGCATGCCTTGCAAGTCGCCGAAGAAAAGTTAGGTGTCATCAAAGCGATCTGCGAACGCTTAATCAACCGTCGGTATTAAGGAGATGAAGCTGATCGATACGCATAATCATATCTATTTGGAAGAATTCGATCCGGAACAAGACCGGCTGATCGATATTGCCCGCACCTCGGGGATAGATACCCTGCTTCTTCCCAACGTCGACACGGAAACGATCGGACGTATGCATGCGATCTGCGAACGGTATCCCGATTTCGCCTACCCGATGATGGGACTGCACCCTACCAGCGTAGACCATCGCTATGCCGAAACGCTGAAAACCATCGAAAAACAGTTTTCACAACATAGCTATTGCGCTGTAGGAGAGATCGGAATCGATCTGTATTGGGACCGGACCTATCTGAAAGAACAAAAAGAGGTTTTCGAAGAGCAGCTACAATGGAGCATCGATGCCGGCCTGCCGGTTGCCATCCACACCCGCGACGCCTTTCCGGAGGTATTCGACTCGATCTATAAAACAGGTGCGGAAAAACTCAGCGGTGTCTTCCACTGTTTTACCGGAAACGAGGAAGAATTGGAAGAAATCAACCGATTGGATCATTTCAAAATAGGTATCAACGGAGTAGTCACTTTCAAAAATTCGACTTTGCCGGAACTGCTCACAACGTGCGACCTGCAAAAAATCGTATTGGAGACCGATGCCCCTTACCTGGCTCCGGTTCCGTACCGTGGAAAAAGGAACGAACCCGCTTACATTTGGAAAACGGCCGAAAAAGTAGCGGAGATCTTCCGGACCTCGCTCGAAGAGATCGTCTTCCAGACCCGAAAAAATGCGCTACAGTTATTTATTAGTGTAAAAAAGGATCTTTAGCAGGCTATTTTAAAACATTACATAAATTTATATACGATAAATGATGCATATATCAAGCAAAAACTATAGATTTGTACGCTGAAACGATTGCATGTGCGATTTTTTTCGTATTTTGCACCCGTTTTAAGGAAAAGCGATATTTTTTTGAATTGGAGAGATGCTCGAGTGGTTGAAGAGGCACGCCTGGAAAGCGTGTAAACCCCTAAAGGGTTTCGCGGGTTCGAATCCCGCTCTCTCCGCAAATTAAGATTTAAAAAAAAGAAATAAAACAAATAAGAATTATTAATCTTAAAAATTAAACACACAATGAAAAAGTATTTTGCAAAAACGTTCATGGGTTTATGTGCCCTTGGATTCTCTACAGTAGCTTTTGCTCAGGAGGCAACCGAAACAGCTGTTGAAAGCGGTATGTACCAGGCGCTGAAAACAAAATTCATCGAAGGTGGTGCAGACTTCATGAGCTTGGTAGCCATCGCATTGGTTTTAGGTCTGGCTTTCTGTCTGGAAAGAATCATTTACCTGAACTTGGCGGAAACCAATTCAAGCAAATTACTGAAAGGAATCGAAGACGCACTGGATAAAGGAGATGTAGAAGGAGCAAAAGCGATCGCTCGCGACACAAGAGGTCCTATCGCATCTATCGCTTATCAAGGTTTGATGAGAATCGACCAGGGTATCGATGTTGTTGAAAAATCAATCGTATCGTACGGTGGTGTTCAGGGTGGTTTGCTCGAAAAGAACATGTCATGGATCACGCTGTTTATCGCAATGGCTCCGTCACTCGGATTCTTGGGTACAGTTGTGGGTATGGTTATGGCGTTCGACAAAATCGAACAGGTTGGTGATATCAGCCCGACGGTTGTTGCCGGTGGTATGAAAGTGGCCTTGATTACTACAGTCGGTGGTTTGGTTGTTGCTTTGATCCTTCAGATTTTCTATAACTATTTGTTAAGCAAATTGGAAGCTATCCTGAACCAGATGGAAGACGCTTCTATCTCTCTGCTTGACATGGTTATCAAATACAACCTTAAATTCAAAAAATAAGTCACTATTATGGCAGTTACTAAAATAAGAAAAATATCCAGTTGGACATTGCTGATCTCCGTGATCATTTCGCTTGTCGTACTGGCTCTATTCTATACCGGAGGTGTCGTAGACCCTGCCGCTGAAAATAAAGAACCCATTTATACAGGGTTATTATTAAATTGGATGTACGTACTGTTCGCAGTAACAATTGTATGTACCATATTCTTCGCATTGATGCAATTCGGAGGTCTTTTGAAAACCAACCCGAAATCGGCACTTATGGCTTTAGGCGTGTTTGTAGTTTTTGTGGCCATCTTGTTTGTTACCTATTCAATGGGTGATTCAACTCCGCTGCCGAGAATCAATGCAGACTCTGCTAAATACAACATTCCTTTCTGGTTGAAAATTACAGATATGTGGATCCAGACGACTGTTGTATTACTGGTACTCATTGTCGGAGCAGTAGGTTTCGGCTCTTTGAAAAAAATGTTCAATCGCTAATAACAGTAATAACGAATAGATAAAACGACAAGCATTATGGCAAAAAAGAAAAGAAAAGTACCCGCAATGAATGCGACTTCTTCGGCCGATATTGCTTTCATGTTGCTTATCTTCTTCCTTATTACTACTTCAATGGATACGGATAAAGGTTTGGCTCGCCGCCTTCCTCCTCCAGTACCCAAAGATCAGAAACAGGATGAAAAAATTGATATCAACAAGAGAAACTTGCTGGTCGTACTGATCAACAGTAACAACCAGGTTCTCTGCGGAGATCAGTTTATTGACATCAAGCAATTGAAAGACAAGGTTAAGGAGTTCATCGACAATCCGTACAACGATATTCACAAACCTGAAAAAGTGGAAGAAGATGTTCCTTTCTTCGGAAAGACCATGTGTGCTTCTAAAGCGGTAATTTCGCTGCAGAACGACCGTGGAACAGAATATCAGGCTTATATCAGCGTACAGAATGAATTGGCCAAGGCATACAATGAGTTGCGCGATGCTGTATCCAAAGAAAAATTTGGAAAATCATTCGCCGACTTAGAAGAAGAACAACAAAAGGCTGTTCAACAGATTTATCCGCAAAAGATATCTGAAGCAGAGCCTAAAAATTATGGAGATAAAAAGTAATGGGAAAGTTTTCTAAAGCGGGCGGACGTGAAATGCCCGAATTAAATACGTCATCATTACCCGACTTGGTATTTGCATTCTTGTTCTTTATCATGATGGTAACATCTATGCGTGAAGTGACATTAATGGTACAATTCCGTGCTCCGCAGGCTACCGAACTTCAGAAATTGGAAAAGAAATCATTGGTGACATTCATCTATGTAGGAAAACCGGTTGCAGAATACCAGGCTAAAATGGGATCTGAAGCACGTCTCCAATTGAATGACAAATTCGCTGAGGTTTCTGAAATTCAAGACTATATCGCTCAGGAGAAGTCGAGTATGAAAGAAGATGATCAGCCGTTTATGACTGTTTCGATCAAGGCCGACCAAGAAACAAAAATGGGTCTTATCACAGACGTAAAACAGGCGCTTCGTGAAGCATACGCACTGAAAATCAGTTATTCTGCCCGTCAGGCAGTCAACTGATCCTTGCATACGATCTAAAAAAGCTGCATCTTTAAGGGATGCAGCTTTTTTTATGCTCTTTCAGGTGGCATATAGCTGTTGAATACGTCCGCATGAAGAGATCTTTTTTCAGGTATCTGAGGTTGTACGATCAGGCAAGCTCTCCGAAAAGTCATACACTTTTTCATACAATTGCCGCTTTACATCTTCAAAAACATATCCTTTTTCTCCCCCATAAACCATCAGACGCATGGCTAAACCGCTTCCTCCTTCCCGATAAGGAGGCTGGAAATAAAAATGCGGATCCTCTACAAAACCCAAACGAGTATAAAAACCGATCCGCCGGATTGCCATCTCCTCTTCCGGTAATTCAACTTCTAAAAAAACCGGCTGCCGGATACTGGCAAGAAAACGGTTCAGGGCTGCTGAACCGACCCCTCCGTTACGGACACCGGCATCTACGGCAAAATGCTCGATATACGAAAACCGTTCGAATGTCCACGAAGTGATGAAACCGGCATACTGCCGCCGGTACAGAATCGCATGCACCGAAAAGTCGGGTTCTTTATGTAGCAGATCCCGAAAAAGAGCAAGGTCCCGACGCTCTATGTCGGGGAAAGCATCGGTATACGTTTCCGCGATATGGGAAAAAAGCGGAGCGGTATGTTCTTCTACAACTATCAGATCCGTATCGTGTTCCATAATCCGTCTGTATTAAAAAAAGCAAATAAAAAAGAGTCTTATAAAAGTAAATATTTCGCACCGAAAAATTACATTATTTATCAGAGATCATTATCTTTGTAACAAGATAAAAGCATCAGAGAATATACATAACAAATATACACAAATTATGGCACATCATCAATTGGATGAATTAGATGAAAAAATCCTAAAACTCATTATCGGAAATGCCCGCATGCCTTTTCTCGAAGTAGCCAGAGATTGTAATGTTTCGGGGGCTGCTATTCACCAACGCATTCAGAAATTGACAAACTTAGGCGTAATCAAAGGCTCTGAGTTTATCGTAGACAACACCAAAGTAGGGTATAAAACCTGTGCTTACATGGGCTTGTACCTCCATTCTCCCGGACAATTTTCGGAGGTGATAGAGGCACTCAGAGAAATTCCGGAAGTGGTCGAATGTCACCACACAACGGGTAAGTACGACCTTTTTATCAAGATTTATGCGAAAAACAACCAGCACCTGTTGGCGATTATCCACGACAAGTTACAGCCGTTGGGGCTGGCTCGCACCGAATCGTTGATCTCATTTAAAGAGGAATTCAAGAAACAGGTTCCCGTCGATTTAGAGGAAGAAGATTAAAAAAAATCCGCCTGTCGAAACGGGCGGATTTTTTTGTATGTATTTGGAGTATACCCTTAAAAATCGGCATTTCTCGGAGTACGCGGAAAAGGAATGACATCCCGGATATTGGCCATACCGGTTACGAATAACAACAAACGTTCAAATCCTAACCCGAATCCGGCATGCGGAACGGTTCCGAAACGACGGGTGTCCAAATACCACCACATGTCTTTCATCGGAATCTTCTGCTCTTCTATGCGATTCAACAATTTATCATAATTATCTTCACGTTCGGATCCTCCGATAATTTCCCCGATTTTCGGGAAAAGGACATCCATCGCCCGGACGGTCTTTCCGTCGTCATTCAGTTTCATATAGAAAGCTTTTATCTCTTTCGGATAATCGGTCAGAATAACCGGACGTTTAAAGTGGTTTTCCACCAAGAAACGTTCATGTTCCGAAGCCAGGTCGACGCCCCAATAAACGGGGAACTCGAATTTATGCCCGTTGGCCACCGCATCTTCCAGAATACGGATTCCTTCGGTATAGGTCAAACGGATGAATTCGTCTTTCAAAACACCCTGCAGACGCTCAATCAAGCCTTTGTCGAACATATTATTCAAGAAAGTAATATCATCCAGACAATTGTCCAAAGCCCAGCGGATACAATATTTAATAAACGATTCGGCAAGATCCATGTTGTCGTGGATATCATTGAAAGCCACTTCCGGTTCGATCATCCAAAACTCAGCCAGATGGCGGGGAGTATTGGAGTTTTCGGCCCGGAAAGTAGGCCCGAACGTATAAATCTGTCCGAGAGCCGTAGCAGCCAGTTCTCCTTCCAACTGCCCGGAAACCGTCAGGCTCGTCTGGCGTCCGAAAAAGTCGTCATCATATATAATTGCTCCTTGATCGTCTTTCTTCAAATCATACAGATTCATCGTGGTAACCTGAAACATCTGTCCGGCCCCTTCACAGTCGGATGCTGTAATCAGCGGCGTGTGAAAATAGAAGAACCCCTTATCATGAAAGAATTTATGAATCGCATACGCCATGTGATGACGAATACGATAGATAGCCCCAAACGTATTCGTACGCGGACGAAGATGGGCGATGTCGCGCAGGAATTCCAACGAATGCCCCTTCTTCTGCAACGGATAGGAATTCGGATCGGCCGTTCCGTAAATTTCAATTCCAGTAGCCTGAATTTCAACCTGTTGTCCCTGTCCCTGCGATTGCACCAAGACACCGTTTACACTGATACTGGCACCTGTCGTAATCGGTTTCAGGAATTCTTCACCCAACTTTTCCACGTCGACAACGATCTGAACATTATAAATCGTAGACCCGTCATTCAAAGCGATAAAACTAACCTGTTTACTACCGCGGCGGGTACGCACCCACCCTTTCACGTTAACGATTGTCCCGAAAGCTTCACTTTTGAGAACATCTACAATCTTCGTTCTTTTAATTGTTTCCATGTCTATATGTTTATTAGTCAAAAGAGGCGGGGGATACATTGCATCCCCCTCCTTATTTACTGTTTTTATACTATTCGAAAGCTCCCATACGAAGCGCATTTACTTCGCGTTCGTTGAGATAACGCCATTTTCCGCGTCCTAGGTTTTTCTTCGTCAAGCCGGCAAAATAAACGCGGTCCAATTTCACTACATGGTAGCCGAGCGATTCAAAGATGCGGCGGACGATACGGTTACGCCCCGAATGGATTTCGATACCTACCTGTTTTTTATCAATATCGCTGGCATAACTGATGGCATCGGCGTGAATCTCTCCATCCTCTAACTCTAAGCCGTTAGCGATTTTTTCCATATCCTCCACCAATACATCCTTATCCAGCCATACATGGTAGATTTTCTTCTTTTTAAAAGAAGGATGTGTTAATTTAGAAGCCAAATCGCCATCATTGGTCAGCAGCAACACCCCTGTAGTGTTGCGGTCCAAACGTCCTACCGGGTAAATCCGTTCCGAACAAGCGTTTTTCACCAAATCCATCACGGTCAGACGTTCCTGCGGATCATCGGAAGTCGTTACACAATTCTTCGGTTTATTCAACACAATGTAAACTTTGCTTTCGATCTGTACTTCCTGATCCTGAAACAGCACTTTATCCTGACGCGTGATTTTCGTACCCAATTCGGTAACCACCTGATCGTTTACTTTCACAGCCCCGGCCTGAATATATTCGTCGGCCTCCCTGCGGGAACAAACCCCTGCATTCGACAGGAATTTATTGAGCCGGATCGGTTCGTTCGGATCGGCGAGCACTTCCTTGTATTTCAATTGCTTCTGGAAGTTATATTTCGCATTCGGATTATAATCGGCTGTACGCGGACGCTGGTTGTGCTGATTCGGGAATCCTCCTCCTTTGCGTGGTCCACCGGCATTTGCATGCCCAAAACGATTACCACCCATTCCTACCGGTCTGTTTCCTAACCGGTTATCGCGCGGAGCCTCAAAATTAGTCACCCGGGAATCTCCTACGCGCGGACGTCTTTTACGTATGCCTTCGGCAGGAGCACCTCCTTCTTGCGATGGCGTAGCCGTATAGACTCTTCCCCCTTCATAATTGGGGCGAGACGGGCGGTTATAAGAACCGCCGGGATTATACGGACGATCATTTCCATACATCGGACGGTCGTTGTTATACGCCGGACGATTGTTATTGTACGCCGGACGGTCGTTATTGTACGCCGGGCGGTCGTTATTGTACGCCGGGCGGTCGTTGTTGTACGGCCGATTATTCCCGTACGACGGCCGATTCGCATACCCTCCCTCTCGATTCGTATTTCCATAATTCCGGTTTCCACCACCGTTATTGTAGGGTCTGTTATTATACCCTCCTTCACGGTTTTCATACATACGAGGGCGAGCCGGACGATCACCGTACGGCGGCCTGTTGTCTCCATAAGCACCGTATCCTCCGCCATTCGGGCGATTATTGTTATACGGTCTTCGTTCATAGCTATTGCCTTCGGGCCTGCTGTAATTTTGATTATACGGCCTTCTTTCCGACTCCTGATCCAAATTATTCTCCCTTCTGATGGCGGGAATGACTTTTCTTGGACGTGGTTGAGCTTCTTCTCTTTCTTCTGTGTTCATTTCTGTAAATTAAATAACTTTTTAATACTCTGATAACCTCACGGCTATCGCTCTTATTTCTCCCTAAATACCTGTATAATTATGAGGTGTTATTGATTTTAACTCCTTTTTCACTTGATCGCTCACCTGCAATGTTTCAATAAAACGGCTGATCGAATCGGCCGTAATGCTTTCGTTTGTACGAGTCAGCGCTTTCAACGCTTCATAAGGTTCGGGATATCCTTCTCTACGAAGAATCGTCTGGATGCCTTCGGCTACCACAGCCCAACATTGATCCAGATCCCGATAAAGCGCTTTTTCATTCAACAACAGTTTTCCCAATCCTTTCAGTAAACTTTTACAGGCTATTTCAACATGTGCAAACGGAACGCCTATATTCCGCAATACGGTCGAATCGGTTAAATCCCGCTGCAGGCGTGAAATCGGCAATTTCACGGCCAAATGTTCCAAAAGGGCGGAAGCAATACCCAAATTACCTTCTGCATTTTCAAAATCGATGGGATTGACTTTATGCGGCATGGCAGACGACCCCACTTCTCCGGCTTTGATTTTCTGCTTAAAATACTCCATCGACACATACTGCCAAAAATCGCGGCACAAGTCGATCAAAATCGTATCGATGCGTTTCATGCCGTCAAACAGGGCAGCCAAATAATCGTAATTGGAAATCTGGGTTGTCCATTCCTCGCGCTTCAATCCCAACACATCTCCGACAAATCGATTGCCGAAAGCACGCCAGTCATAATCGGGGTAGGCAACATGATGCGCATTGAAATTGCCGGTTGCTCCGCCGAATTTTGCCGAAACAGGCACATTTTTCAACAAATGCAATTGCTCTTCCAAACGATATACAAACACCATGATTTCTTTTCCCAGACGGGTCGGCGAAGCCGGTTGTCCGTGTGTTTTGGCTAACATCGGGATGTCTTTCCAGGCCTCGGCATACTGTTTCAACTGATCGAGCACTTCCTGTAATCCGGGATAATAGACGTTTTCCAATGCTTCTTTGACGGACAAAGGCACAGCCGTATTGTTGATATCCTGCGAAGTCAATCCGAAATGAATAAATTCTTTATAATCCGACAAAGAGAGGGCATCGAATTTTTCCTTGATAAAATATTCTACCGCCTTTACATCATGGTTCGTAACGCTTTCGATCTCTTTTACATGTGCAGCATCTTCCAATGAAAAGTCTTCATATATTTTTCTCAACAACTCCTTGTTACGATCTGTATCCAAATGATTTAATTGGGGCAAAAACGCGGTCAAAGCGATAAAATACTCGATTTCAACGCGTACTCTATAGTTTACAAGCGCATACTCCGAAAAGTAAGCGGCAAGATTGTCGGTCTTATTTCTATATCGCCCATCTATCGGCGAAATTGCTGTCAATGTTGAAAATTCCATATAATACGAAATATGAGGCTGCAAAGTTACGATAATAATTCATACATAAATAGATAAAAGTGCTATTTTTAGTTAGTACACCTATAAGAAATGTTGCCCGTCGGTAAAAACAGATGTACGGAGCGAAACGGTATCCCGAACGCCTCCTCTTTTTATCCGATAGCAAAAAGATACACAACAGCTTTATTTTTTCCATATATTTATTTGGCATTAACAAAAAAAGCCGTATCTTCGCAGCGCCTTTTAGAGGAGAGGCTTTTTATTTGTACTTAATGAAAGAAATGAAAGGGCGTTTAGCTCAGCTGGTTCAGAGCATCTGCCTTACAAGCAGAGGGTCGGCGGTTCGAATCCGTCAACGCCCACGAAAATACCTGATAAAAAAAACAAAAACCTTAATCATGACTAGTCCTAAATAACCGTTACAGTTATTGGACAAAAATACATCTTTTATCGTACAGCATGGCTAGCCATGCTG
>JBHCAZ010000054.1:0-6036 GCA_041798765.1 Parabacteroides sp.
AGACACGCTTAAAGAGGTCAACCCGAACAAACTCCGACAAGAGCTCTGCGAAATGAACAAAAAATATAAATTGGAACTGCAAAATCCCACTGTAGAAGAGGTGGAAAATTGGATTGCCAACACGACTAAATAACAAAACGCGATGAATTTGCCGGGAAAAATTGCAATAATGGGAGGTGGTAGCTGGGCTACCGCCTTAGCCAAAATTGTACTTTCGACACAAGACCGTATTAACTGGTATATGCGCCGGACTGATCAGGTGGAGGATTTTCTGCAATCGGGACACAATCCCAGCTACCTGTCGGCGGTGAAGTTCGAAACGGACCATATCCGTTTTTACACGGATATCAATGAAATCACCAACGATTCGGACACGCTGATTTTTGCAACTCCTTCGCCATTCCTCAAACAGCATCTGATGAAACTGACGACCCCGCTCAAGGATAAGTTCATCATTTCGGCCATTAAAGGAATCGTCCCGGACGAAAACATTCTGATTTCCGACTACCTGACCGAATATTACAATGTCCCTGCCGAACAGATTGCCGTGATCGGCGGGCCGTGTCATGCCGAAGAAGTCGCCCTCGAACGCCTCTCCTACATCACATTGGCCTGTAAAAAGATCGAAAATGCACGGATTTTTTCGCCGGTTTTCAGAAATCATTATTTAAAAAACTCTTGTTGCCAAGATGTTACAGGCATTGAATATGCCTCTGTTTTGAAGAATGTGTATGCCATTGTAGCGGGGATCTGTCATGGCATGAAATACGGCGACAACTTTCTCGCGATCTTTATCTGTAACGCTATCGAGGAGATGCGCAATTTCCTTTATGCCGTACATGGGTTGGAACGAGACATTACAGACTCCGTCTATTTAGGCGACCTGTTAGTCACCGCCTACTCTCGTTTCAGCCGCAACCGGACATTCGGAACCATGATCGGGAAAGGTTATTCGGTAAAAACGGCCCAATTGGAAATGGAAATGATCGCAGAAGGTTATTATGGAACAAAATGTATTCGGGAAATCAACGAAAAATATCAAGTTAATATGCCGATTCTCGACACCTTATACAGCATTTTGTATGAAAAGAAATCGCCGGTATCGGCTATCCGGCAATTGACTGAAACATTTAAATAATCAATAAAAAAGATGAAGAGCATAGCTATAAACATCGACAAAGCATTGGGAAAGATTACCAGAGAGCAGGTATATGCCCAAGCAGAAAAAGCAAATGCATGCAATACGACGCTGCAAAACGGAAACGGAGCCGGAAATGACTTCTTGGGCTGGCTGCACCTCCCCTCTTCCATTACGGAAGCAGCACTGAACGATATCGAAAAAACGGCCGAAATACTGCGTGCCAAATGCGAAGTGGTCGTAGCCATCGGTATCGGAGGCAGTTATTTAGGTACAAAAGCCGTTGTAGAAGCCTTAAACAACAGTTTTGACTGGTTGCAGACGAATCGCAAAAATCCGGTCTTGGTATATGCCGGACACAATATCGGAGAAGATTACTTGTACGAGCTGTGTGAAATACTGAAAGATAAACAATTCGGATTAATCAACATCTCCAAATCGGGAACGACGACCGAACCGGCCTTGGCTTTCCGTATGTTGAAAAAACAACTGGAAGATGCTGTCGGAAAAGAAGAGGCCAAACAACGCATCGTGGCTATTACCGATGCACGCAGAGGCGCACTCCGCACCCTTGCCGACCAAGAAGGGTACAAGACCTTTGTGATTCCGGACAATGTAGGTGGCCGTTTCTCTGTACTGACACCGGTGGGATTACTGCCGATCGCAGTAGCCGGCATCAACATCCGCGAATTGGTGGCGGGAGCTGTCTCGATGGAGCAGGCAACTGACATCAACGTCCCGTTTGCCGACAATATCGCCGAAATCTATGCAGCAACCAGAAACGAACTGTATAAAAACGGCAAAAAAATCGAAATACTCGCCAATTTCCATCCGAAACTCCATTACATCGCAGAATGGTGGAAACAGCTATACGGAGAGAGCGAAGGTAAAGACGGAAAGGGTATTTTCCCGGCGTCTGTCGATCTGACAACCGACCTGCACTCGATGGGACAATGGATGCAAGACGGCGAACGGTCTATTTTCGAAACGGTTATTTCGGTAGAAGAACCCGATCATACCGTAATCGTACCGACCGACAGCGCCAACTTGGACGGATTGAATTTCCTGGCCGGGAAACGCGTAGACGAAGTGAATAAAATGGCGGAATTAGGCACACAGTTGGCTCACGTAGACGGTGGAGTACCCAACATTAAAATTACACTGCCTGCCGTAAATGCCTATTATATCGGCCAGTTGTTCTACTTCTTCGAAAGAGCTTGCGGAATCAGCGGATATATGCTGGGTGTCAACCCGTTCGATCAACCGGGCGTAGAGGCTTACAAGAAAAACATGTTCGCCCTCCTCAATAAGCCGGGATACGAAAAAGAAAGTGAAGCAATACAGGCAAGACTCTGATTATCAAAATCCATAAAAAGGAAGGGATACCTCAGCATGTTTTTCTGATGTATCCCTTCTATTATATTTAAAACTGTAAATAGACCAAGGGTGCACACAACCGAAATTACACGGATCGAAAAAGCGATCGAACATTATCTACTACGTACCAGACAGGCGCAATTAACCCCTAAAGCCGTGCTTTTCGACATGGACGGCGTACTCTACGATTCCATGCGTTTTCATGCCCGTGCCTGGTACGAAACGGCCTGCAACCATCGGCTGATTGCAGATCCGGAACTGTTTTATCTATATGAGGGGCGGACCGGCGAAAGTACCATCAACGAATTATATCTGAAGACATTTCAAAGAGAAGCGACTACGGAAGAAAAAGAGGCGATCTATACCGAAAAAGCCATGCTTTTCAATCGCTACAACGACGGTAAAACGATGCCCGGAGCAGCAGAGGTATTGGCCTCCGTCAAGGGATCCGGACTGCAAACGCTTGTTGTGACCGGTTCTGGACAACATAGCCTGATAGACAAATTGGAACACGATTATCCGGGGTATTTCCTGCGGGAAAAGATGGTGACGGCTTTCGACGTGAAATATGGGAAACCTCACCCCGAACCCTATCTGATGGGACTGCAAAAAGCCGGCGTAAAGGCACACGAAGCCTTTGTCGTCGAAAATGCTCCGATGGGCGTCCAGTCGGCCGTTTCAGCCGGCATTTTTACCATCGCCGTGAATACCGGTCCTTTAGACGGGCAGGTACTGGTCGATGCCGGAGCAGATCTTCTCTACCCCAGCATGAGCGCTTTGGCAGCAAACTGGCCGCTGATCCTGTCGGCACTCGGCCGACAGGAATAATCCGGCGCTTTTCCAGCGGCTCCGGCACATCCGTTCCTTCCGTTTTTCAGTCGAAAATTTTTTGGATGCCGTAATACAACAGCCGCACAACAACCGAAACACCGTAAAATATGCTACAGACTAACAGCACCCAAAGGCTCTGTGTCCAAAGTTCCGACCAGTCTGTTTCGTAGATCATAATGGCGATAGCATTCAACAAAAAAGCGCACAGCAAGCAACCCATAAAAAATATCAGTTCCTTTTTCTGCCGTTTTTTGGATATAACAAGATCTTTCATAATCATCCAAAATTTAAATAAGGTATTTTATACGCTTCGGGGAATATAATCACCCGCTCTTCTTCCATTGCCTGCAGGCCCAATAAACCCAAAACAGATGAATAATAGGCCTCCTCCACTAAGTTAGCAGCCGGGGTTCCGGTGATCGCCGCTTCACAAAAAGCGGTGACCAGCTCAACCGAGCCGTCGCCCACAGCGCCGACCGACGATTGCCCGCTGACGGTTGTCACCTTATCCATGATCAGATGCCCTTTGTTGATCGAAGCCGTCTCAGGAACCCAACTCGGACCGGCAAACGATACATTGTCAAACACCTTGTGTTCGATCTGGTTGATCAATTGCAAAATACCGGGAGCCGGTGCCGCCTCTTCGAAATAATACTTTCCTTTTTCGAGTTCCATCGTCCCCTTATCTCCGAGTATTTCCTCTTCCAATCCATAGAACTTATTAGAGATCATGGACTCATAAGACATTTTCACCCCATTCGGATAATGATAGGTCATGTTAATGCTGTCGTATACTTCCCGGCCATCTTTCCAATAAATCAGATCGCCCATACCGGATACTTTTTCGGGGATCATCTGCATCGCCCAATTTCCTACCTGTAGCTGGTGCGTGGCCAATTCGGTCACCAATCCGCAGGAGTAGGCTTTATAAAGCCGCCAATTGATTTTTTGTTCCAATTCCGGCGAAGGTACCGGCCGGCGCCAATCGTTGTTTCGGAACCAGTAGGCCCGAATCGAGCCGATCTGCCCAATCGTACCGGCATGGATCATCTGCATCGCCCGGATATATTTGGGGTCATACAAGCGTTGTTGCCCGATAAATAAAACAAGCCCCGACTGTTTGTAAGCATGGTACATTTTCAAGCAATCTTCGCATGTCATGGCCATCGATTTTTCGCAAAACACATGTTTGCCGGCTTGCAGGGCATCGATTGTGATACGGGCATGTTCGTACAACGGAGTAGCAATCATAACAGCCTTTATCTCTTTATTATCCAGAAGTTTACGATAATCCTGATATAATTCGGCTTGTGGATATACCGCTGCTGCCTCCTTCAAGTGAGGCGGATAATTATCACACAGGGCTACGACATCTGCATACGGAATGTCTTTCAGGTTATTCAAATGGTATTGACCGCGCGAGCCGGTCCCGATCACTCCGATCTTGACTTTCTCCTTGACTATACGCGCTTTATCGTCGAGACTGCATGATTGCAGCCAAGGAACCGCAGATAGCAACATTCCGCCTCCGCCGATTGCTCCCAAGCTCTTTACAAAATCCCTTCGACTCAAAACGGCCGAAGCGTCTTCGTTTTTCATAATTTATATCTCTTTTTTTCGTACATTTCAAATTTTCCGGCAATCGAAGCCATCTGCTCCGTATCCGCCACCATAAAAGTTGTTGTAAGCACCTCTGCCACAAGAGGATCCTTTGCCACTACAGCCACCAGCTCCGCCTCCTCTACAAAAACGCCTGTATGCGGATTGACGATATGGCGCGGATGAGACGGCATATTTCCAGACACAGAAAGTGCTTGGTCGCACAAGGTAAAGTCGGCAAGCAGCCGGCCGGTATACGGATTTTCGATACAAACCGGCCAATACTCCCCGTACGGATGACTACCCAAGGCAAGTACCGAGCTGTTTCCGAAATTAACCAAAGCCTGTCTGATACCGTTTTCGTTCAACAAATCTTGTATTTTCAACAACGCATATCCTTTTCCGTATCCTCCCAAATCGACCTGCAAAGATTCGGAGAAGAAAAAGACCGTCCGATCCGCCTCAGAAAGCAGTACCTGCTTGAAATTACGCAACGTAACATCAAAAAGGCCATCGGTCTGCCCATAATAAAAGGCGCAATCATTCAAGATGTGCCATAATTCGGCACTCACCTCCACCGGATATTGTCCGGCAAACCGGTTCACCCGCGACACTTCACTTGAAGGATCGAACTTATTCATCATTTTATCCATACGGGCAACTTCCCGCACGATCTTTTCCCATACAGATTGCAGCCGGACCGTATCTGCACCCAGCATTAACACATCCAAACGCGTGCCCATCATTGAAAGCGCCGATCCATGGAATAATTGAGAAGCTGCGTAGTAGTTAAAATAAGACATTTCCCTTACATTTTTACAACAATCCGAACAGAGTGTGCGAACACAACACAAAAGCAGATCTCTTTTTCAGTTGCAAATATAACAGAATAACTTTTTTATCATAAAGCATTTCTGCGTTTTATATCCTTAAAAACGTTTAAAAAAGAATTCATTCTCCAAAACCTGTAAAGATGTTACTTTTTTTATGCAGATCGAGGTCTATCCGAACAAGAAAAGGACCTTTTTTCATGCCTATAAATGCCTAAAAAAACACCTGACAAAATGTCAGTCGAGAGGATTCTAAAAAAA
>JBHCAZ010000055.1:0-27612 GCA_041798765.1 Parabacteroides sp.
CGAACGGATACCACACATCCTCCGGTACAGTTTTCTTCGGCGGAGACCCGCCGGATTGTTCACCGGTTACGAGCAGAAGTTGCGGCGATCATGGTCGGAACGAACACGGTGCTATTGGACAATCCGTCGCTTTCCGTACGGCATTGGGTGGGACACGCGCCAGTACGTGTGGCATTCGACCGAGCTTTGCGCATTCCATCGTCCTCCTACATATTGGACGGGACAGTCCGAACGCTGATTTTTACGGAAAAACCGGCCGAAAACCGGCCGAATATCGAATACATTCAAATCGATTTCGAACAAGAACCGATACAGCAGGTGCTATCCGCTTTATACGAACGGAAATTAAATTCGCTGATGGTGGAAGGAGGAAGGCAGTTGCTGAACAGTTTCTTGCGCACAGGGCTGTGGGATGAAGCACGGGTCGAAATCTCGCCCAACAAGCTGGGCAACGGTATACCGGCCCCGATGATTTCCGGCAGATTGGCCGGTTCGGAGATACGGGAAAATCGGCTGCTGAAACGATTCAAACGAGACGATTTCACAGATTAAGAGATCTTGTAACGACCTAAAATATTATAAATATTCCCGATAATGCGGGATAAAGCAAAAAATGTTTCTACTTTTGTGGTTCTATAATACGCAGCAAACTTATTGTTGAATGAAAAATAAATTAGTCTTGTTTATAGCCGGGTGTTGCGGAATGCTGTTTTCCGCCTGTCTCGGAACGAAAGAATATAATTACGAGTTAGGAAAGGACTGCAGAATCATCACGTTCTCTCTGTCAAACGACTCCATCAAAGGATTGTCGGATGTGGTATTCACCATCGACCAGGTGAACGGCCGTATTTTCAACGCCGACTCGATGCCATATGGAACGGTTCTGAACCAGAAAGTTGTCTGCAAGATCCAGATGGGACAAGCCGTTTATAACTGCCAGGTCTATCCGGGAGTCGGAGAAGCGTTCTATTGGAACATGGAAGACTCGCTCGATTTTTCGAGAGAGGTCCGGTTCGTTACGAAATCGCTCGAAGGAGACATCCAAAAAACCTACATCGCCAAAGTCAATATCCATCAGGTTGTCCCCGACTCCATGAGCTGGTCTCAGCTTACTGTTCCGGCTCAAAGCACTTCTCTCCGGGAGGAAAAGGTCGTTGTTCTGCATCGGAATGAAACCGACTATTATTATATGTATACGTTGCCTACAGATGCGCATGCCGGATATCGTCTGTACCGTACACCCGTATCGAACCCGGCAGACTGGACGGAATTACCCGTTTCGGGATTACCGTCGGGTGAGATCCGCCTGCACCAATTGACCGTTTATGAGAATCGGTTATTTGCTGTTACCGCGTCAGGGGCCTTATACATTTCGGATAACGGCGAAACATGGTCGGTAGCCGAATCGGCTCCGGTCGTAAAATCGCTTATCGGTAGTTTAAGTCTCCGGAAAAATGCTTCTGGGGAAGTTTCTCGTCCGGCCTTGCTTGCTGCCGTCATTGAAAAAGAGGGTAATGCCTATTGGGCTACCATGGATCCATCCATGCAATGGACAGAAGGCAATGCGCTGCCAGCGACCGGTTTTCCGGTCGACGGTTTTGCTGCAACACTTTATCAAACCGCCCATCATTCGCATCTACTGATATTAGGGGGAAAGGATCGTTCAAATAGTCTTTTAAATACAGTTTGGATTACCGACGATGGGCGAGAATGGGTTAAAATATCACGTGATGAAGCCGCTTCTTTCGAAAAACAGGAAGGAGCTGCAGTGATCGTATATGATGATAAACTTTTTATGTTGAGTGGTATTCAGGCAGACGGAAAAGCATCTTCGGCTATTTACTGGTCGAAAGACGGAGGTCTGAACTGGAAAAAATCGACGGCATTGGTTTTGATGCCGGATGGATTTAAACCGAGAGGATTTACCTCCATCCATGTAGACAAGCAGCAGCACCTGTTTCTTTTCGGCGGAAAAGAAACACGCGACTCTGGAGTTCTCAACCAGATCTGGCGGGGACGTATCAACCGGTTAGGCTTTAAAGAATAGAACCGAGCATATAATTTTATGTCCCGTTTAGCGTTAAAGAAGAAAGTTTTATCTATAAAATGGAGACAGAAAAATATGGCTTCGACTTTTTTCAGACGCATTTGTATTTGGATTGTATTAGCAGCAGGGATCTGTAAAGGGATTCATGCACAAGAATATAAATATGAAATAGGCGGAATGGCGGGTAGCTCCTTTTACATGGGAGACACCAATAAAAACGCCCTTTTCAAAGGAATGAATCCCGCATTCGGGGTGGTGTTCCGCTATAACCCGAACTTTCGCTGGGCTTTAAAGTCCAATCTTTTATGGGGAGCTGTTTCGGGGACAACAGAAGGATTGAAAAATGTATTTCCGGAGGGAAAACAGGGAGCTTTCAGCCGCAATTTCATGGATGCGAGTGTGCAAATGGAATTTAATTTCTTTCCGTACAGCGACAAGTTCGCTTACGAAAATGCCAAACGCATCTCTCCCTATCTCTTTTTGGGGATTGGGGTAACGGCTGCTCCGGCAGGGGAAAAGTCCTTTTTCGGGGCGAATATCCCGTTGGGGGTCGGCGTGAAATATAAAGTTAAAAACAGGATCAATATCGGAGGAGAATTTTCTTTCCGGAAATTATTCGGCGACGGATTGGATACGACCGACGAAACGAATCGTTTTTTAGACGATCCATACCGGATGAAAGGCAGCCTGCTGAAGAATAAGGATTGGTACGCTTGTCTGCTGCTGACGGTAACGTGGGATTTCGGCCCTCGGAACCGTCCGTGTAACAGTAAAAACAGTAACAGTAGTTACAGATAAAAAATAATGTCATTAATTGAACAGATAGACAAAATGCGATTGCCCCGTCATGTGGCAATCATCATGGATGGAAATGGACGTTGGGCCAAATCGAAAGGATTGGAACGCTATTTCGGACATCAGGAAGGTGTTATTTCTGTACGAAAAGTATTGGAAGCAGCCAGCCTTTTGGGCGTGGAGTTTCTGACAATGTATACGTTTTCGACAGAAAACTGGAACCGGCCGGAAGAAGAGGTGCAGGCATTAATGGAATTATTGGTATCGGCCATCCAGCGGGAGACGCCTGATTTGATGAAAAACAATATCCGTCTGTTGGCCATCGGGAATTTAAGCCGTTTGCCGGCCAACGCACGCGAAACATTATCCGACTGTATCTCTCAAACAGCAGAGAATACGGGAACGACACTTATATTGGCTTTAAGTTATTCGTCTCGTTGGGAAATTACGGAAGCCGCCAGAGAGTTGGCAGCCAAAGTCCAAAAAGGAGTAATCGACTTGGATGAGATTACCGAAACGGTACTTTCAAATCACCTGACGACCCGAAATATTCCCGATCCGGATCTGTTGATCCGCACCGGAGGAGAAAAACGGATAAGTAATTTCCTTTTATGGCAATTGTCTTATGCCGAATTCTTTTTTACGGACATCTATTGGCCCGATTTCAGAGAAGAGGAATTGTATGACGCAATCTTGTATTACCAGCAGCGCGAAAGGCGTTTCGGCAAAACAAGCGAGCAATTAATACTATAAATATAGCAGTTGTATGTACAAAAGAATAGTGCTGTTTTTTATTTTCTTAGGATGTGTCTACGGTGTATTTGCGCAGGAAGCCGACACTACCCTTGTTGAGAAACCGGAAACCACGCCGGTAATCTCCTACTCTTTGTCGCCTAAAAAATATAAAATTGCCGACATAAAGGTGAGCGGAGTAACTTCGTATGACGATTTTGTACTGATCGGTTTTTCCGGCCTTTCGGTCGGTGATGAAATCACTGTTCCCGGAAATGAGGTGACTGCTGCCGTTAAACGCTTTTGGAAACACGGTCTTTTTTCGGATGTCAAAATCGTTGCATCCAAAATAGAAGAAGATAAAATCTGGCTGGAAATCAAGTTAAAACAGCGTCCGAGAATTTCCGAAATTCATTATAACGGAATAAAGAAGGGAGAACGGGAAGATCTCGAAGCCCGACTCGGATTGCGAAAAGGGTATCAGGTGACACCGAACCTCATCGACAGGGCTACAACCCTTATCAAAAAATTCTTTGATGGAAAAGGGTTTAAAAACGTAGAGGTCGATATTCGTCAAAAAGACGATCTGGCACACGAAGGAGAGGTGATTGTGGATATCAACATCAATAAAAACGAGAAGACGAAAATCCATAAAATCCATTTTGCCGGAAACGAGGCGTTGTCCGACCGCACACTGAAAAAAGCGATGAAGAAAACGAACGAACGATTCAGCTTTTATAACGACTGGAAGAGCAGTATCCTCGAAATGTTCAGCACGAAGAAATTCACCTCGGAAGAATATGAAAACGATAAAAACAACCTGATAGCCAAATATAACGAGAACGGATATCGGGATGCCGTGATTATAGCAGACAGCGTTGTAAATTTCAACGAGAAACAGGTCGACATCTTTTTAAAGATCGAAGAGGGAAGCAAATATTACCTGAAAGATATTTCTTTTGTGGGAAACACTAAATATCCGACAGAACAACTGATGTATCTGTTGAGTATGAAAAAGGGAGACGTCTACAACCAGAAAAAGCTGAATGAGCGTCTGACTACAGACGATGATGCCGTTTCGAACCTGTATTACAATAACGGATACATCTTCTTTGGAGCAGATGCAGTAGAGGTAGAAGCGGAAAACGACTCCATAGCGCTCGAAATCCGTATCCAAGAAGGTCCGCAGGCAACGATCAACCGGGTTATCATCAATGGGAACGACCGGCTGTATGAAGATGTCGTCCGCCGCGAGCTCCGTACAAAACCGGGTATGCTGTTCAGTCGAGATGATCTGATGCGTTCGACTCGTGAAATTGCCCAGATGGGACATTTCGACCCGGAACAATTGGTTCCACAACCGGTGCCGAATCCGGAAAACGGAACCGTTGATATTCAATACAATTTAGTGTCGAAGGCCAATGACCAGATCGAATTCTCTGCCGGCTGGGGACAGACAGGCGTAATCGGAAAACTCAGTCTGAAGTTTACCAACTTCTCGATGAAGAATCTCTTCAATCCGGATACATATAAAGGAATTATTCCACAGGGAGAAGGACAGACGCTGACTTTAAGCGGACAGACAAACGGACGCTACTATCAGGGATACAGCATTTCCTTTATGGATCCTTGGTTCGGAGGGAAACGTCCCAACACCTTGTCGGTAAGTGCTTATTTTTCGAAGATGACCGATATCAACCGCAGCTATTTAAGCAACAACAGCCGTTTTTACAGTCCTTACGGAATGGGGTATCCCTATTATGGCGGATACGGAGGCTATGGCGGGTACGGATATGGTGGATACGGTGGATATGGCGGATATGGCGGATACGGCAATTACGGAAGTTATGAACTGGCCTACGACCCGGATAAATCCATGATGATCCTCGGTCTTTCAGCAGGTTATGGAAAACGGTTGAACTGGCCGGATGACTATTTCCAATTTATGGCGACGTTAAACTACCAATTATACATACTTAAAGATTGGGGTGAATATTTCCTTATAAGTAACGGAAACAGTCACAATATCAATTTAGAATTGAACCTGCAGCGAAACTCGATCGACAACCCGTTATATACCCGTCGCGGTTCGCAATTCATGCTTTCGGTCGCAGCAACTCCGCCGTGGTCGGCATGGGATGGAAAAGATTATAAAAACATGAGCGACCAGGATGAAAACAAATTCCGCATGATCGAATACCATAAATGGAAATTCCGGGCGAAAATCTTTTCCCCGTTGGCTCCATTAACGATCAAACGTACACCGGTCTTGATGAGCCGTATCGAATACGGATTCTTAGGCTCCTACAATAAATATAAGAAATCGCCTTTCGAAGCATTCTACATGGGAGGTGATGGTATGAGCGGCTTCAACAGCACCTACGCGACCGAGACGATCGGACTGAGAGGATATGAAAACGGAAGCCTTGCAAGTTATAATTCGTTGGGATACGGTTATTCACGCATTTCGATGGAATTACGCTATCCGTTCTTGCTTGAACCGTCATCCACCATCTACGGCCTGGCATTTGTCGAAGCCGGAAATGCTTGGCAGGACCTGAAAGATTTCAACCCGTTTGCCTTGAAGCGTTCGGCAGGTGTCGGTGTCAGGATATTCCTTCCGATGATCGGTTTGATGGGTATCGACTGGGCATACGGATTCGACCGTCCCGACGGCAGTACACAACGCGGAGGAAGCAACTTCCACTTTGTGATCGGCCAAGAATTCTAAAAGAATCATTTGATTTTGAAGCATTCGTGCTACCAGCATAAGAGGATGTGCCGAGATAAAATTTCCGGCACATCCTTTTACTTTATACGTTCCGTTTATTCACTTTCAAAAAAACGCTCTTTTTCATTATTCATTGTTAATTGTCATTTATTATTTGTCAATAGATCATTCTGAATTCGTAAATATTTTTACATTTGCAAACAAGTTGAACTAAAAGAACAATGCGTATGAAAAAGATGATTATTTTAGGATGCTTATTCCTATGTTGTTCATTGATTGGGAATGCACAGAAATTTGCCTTGATAGATATGGAGTATATCCTGAAAAATATTCCTGCCTACGAGATGACGAACGAACAGCTCAGTCAGGTATCGAAAAAATGGCAGAACGAAGTGGATGCACTTCAGCAAGAGGCTCAGAATATGTATCGGACCTACCAAAGCGACTTGGTTTTTCTCTCCGCAGAAATGAAAACCAAACGCGAGGAAGAGATCGTAAAAAAAGAACAGGAAGCCCAGGAACTGAAACGCAAATATTTCGGTCCGGAAGGCGAATTGTATAAAAAGCGCGAAAACCTGATGAAACCTATTCAGGATGAGATTTATAATGCGGTAAAAGAAATTTCGGAAGACAAAGGTTACCAAATGGTTATGGACAGGGCTTCATCCATGAACATCATCTTTGCCTCTCCGAAAATCGATATAAGTAACGAAGTCCTTATAAAGTTAGGATATTCAAAATAAATACTTATATTTGTGCGCTTTATCGAGAATAAGCGTAAATTGATTAATAAACAAATAATATGTATAGTAAAATGAAGAAATTGATTATCTTTTTGTTGATGGTGCTCCCCTTGAGTGCTTTTGCGCAGGAATCTAAAATTGCATTGGTGAATACACAAGACGTAATCCAGTCAATGCCGGAATTTGCAGACATGCAGAAGCAGATGGCCGATATGGAGAACAAATACAAAAATGAAATGCAGGTAATGCAAGACGAATATAACAAAAAATATTCGGATTTTATCGCACAACAGGACTCCTTAACAGAAAATATCAAAATGCGTAGAATGCAAGAATTGGAAGATATGCAGCAACGCACACAAAACTTCATTCAGATCTCTCGTCAGGATTTCGAAAAGAAAAACCAGGAGTTGTTCGTCCCGATTCAGGAAAAACTGAGAAATGCAATCAAAGCTGTAGGCGATGAAAAAGGATATATTTATGTGCTGGATCCGCAAGTAGTTCTCTACACAGGCAATGGTGCAGTAGATGCAACAGCATTTGTCAAAGCGAAACTGGGTATTAAATAAATAACGATTCTAAAGCATAGAGAGGGGATGTGTCTGAATATCGAACTTCGGCACATCCCCTCAGCTATATATGAGAGACCGTCTCTTTCGGTGTAACAGGATGTGTAAAACAAACGATACGATACGATTTTCGTCGGTTTCCGGTCCGATCGGAATTTTCGACTCCGGCTACGGGGGGTTGACTATTTTCGACAAAATACGGGAAATCTTACCGGCGTACGATTACATCTATATAGGCGACAACGCTCGGAGCCCCTATGGGTCACGCTCATTCGAAGTCGTTTACCATTTCACCCGTCAAGCCGTAGAAAGACTCTTTGCCGAAGGTTGTCAGTTGGTTATCCTGGCATGCAATACTGCATCAGCGAAAGCCCTACGCAGCATCCAACAAAAAGACCTTCCCTTATGGGATGCTTCCCGACGCGTATTGGGGGTTATCCGCCCTACAGTCGAATGGATGGACCGGATCAGTTCGAGCAAACATATCGGTATTTTGGGGACAAGCGGAACGATCTCTTCCGGCTCTTACCCCTTAGAAGTGACAAAAATGTTTCCGCACATCCAGGTTACGGGTGAAGCCTGCCCGATGTGGGTTCCCTTAGTTGAAAACAATGAGTATGACAGTCCTGGAGCCGATTATTTCATTAAAAAACATATCGATCATATTCTATCCGTCGACCCCGAAATCGATACCTTGGTATTGGGATGTACGCATTATCCGCTGCTTATCAACAAGATCAAAAATTTCCTGCCGGCACATGTTTCGCTATTTGCCCAAGGAGAATCGGTCGCTGACAGTCTGAAAGATTATCTGTTCCGTCATCCGGAAATGGACAACCGCCTCACCAAACAGGGACACCGGCGGTTTCTGACAACCGAATCAGCCGATAAATTTTCGGAAACGGCCTCCATCTTTCTGAAAGAACCCGTCTCTGTCGAACAGATAACGATCGGATAGTTGCCGTATTCTCCACGATCCTCCCTCGAAGAGACTACAAAGAATGCAGCCTACTGTTCACCGGACCTGTTTTTACCGAAAAAAAGCGTTGTCGTATCCTTATCTATTCGCAGATCTTAGCCTCAGACTGTCCATCTCTGCCAAAATTCGTTTCTGTACGCGCATGAAACTATCTTTTAATTCCGGTTTGATCGGTTTTGAAGGCGGAGCTTCCATTTGCAACGGATTGATCGGTTTTCCATGCTTATACACCCTGAAATCCAGATGAGGGCCAGTCGAAAGTCCAGATGAGCCCACATACCCGATTACCTGTCCTTGTTGCACGAAAGTCCCTGTTTCAATACCTTTCGCATATCTACTCAAATGCATATAAGACGTTGTATACGTTCCATTGTGCTGTATTTTCAACGAATGTCCGCCTCCTCCGGCAAACCCTTTGAAAATCACTTTCCCAGCCCCGATACTCTTGACTTCCGTTCCCGCCGGAGCAGCATAATCAACCCCATGATGGGCTCTGTAACGTTTCAGTATCGGATGAAAACGCGCATTCGAAAAACGGGAAGTAATACGAAAGAAATCCAACGGCGCCTTCAAGAAAGCCTTACGCAGACTGTTGCCTTCAGCATCAAAATACTCACACACGCTATCCTGCACAAAAGGAATTGCCGTAAATTCATTCCCTAAATGCGTAAAAATAGCCCCTTGAATCGTTGTAATACTCAGGGCTGTCGTATCATCGATGTAGGCCACATCGTACAGCACCTTAAAAGAGTCGTCTGCTTTCAGATCGAAAAAATCGATTTGCCACGCATACACATCCGACAATTTCAACGCCAGAAGCGGATCTTCTCCATACTGACGGATCACATTCCACAGAGAAGAATGTATTTCCCCCTCCATATAATGCCGTTTAAATGTAATTGGCTTGTTAAATTCATAGGCGAAAATCGAGTCCGAGCTCAAATCGATGACGGCATAATCGGTCAAAGATTTCGCAAACGTCATATAACGGATCATAGCAACGCTATCTTGGGTCGTAAATGTATAATAATGCATACCTGCCCGAAGTTTCGTTGGATCCAATACAGCGGCAGACGCTTGGCAAATACGATCGGCCTGTAACGCCGAAAAACCTAAAGAAGTAAAAATAAGCGCCGGATTATCGCCTTTTTTCAAACAATATTCCGTTACATCCAACGAGTCGATACATATACCGAATTGATACACATGCTGGAGGCTATCCACCCACTCGCTATCCACTTCTTCTACAGAATCTTCCTGCTGTTTTACATACGTACAAGCCCCGGTCAGTAAAAATATGGCATAGTACAAAAATAAAAATCTAAAGGCTTTCATCTTTTATTTGAACTGTTTAGGATAATCCGGATATAGCAAATATTTTTTTCTGATTTTTTTATATGCAGCAAGGCCTGGTTGCCAACTTGCCCGGATCTGTTCTTCGCTGACTCCCCGGACTATCTGGAAACGGAGTTCTTTTGTTCCGGCAAGCAGATCGAACCACTGTGGACGTGAGAAGAAAAACGCCTGATCTTTTCCGGCTCTTTTATACATGTCCAACAAAAACACCAAGGAAAGTCCTCCTTTAAAAGGATATTCGCGCAGATCCGTACCGAAGCAGGCTTTATTCTGATGCAGCGGTTTGGTATCGAGGCCCGGCAAAGATTCGGGCGTAAAATTGAAATCTCCGTATTTCTTATCAGGTGCACCAAGTACCTGAAAAGGATAGTAGGTGCCCCGTCCTACACTGATATTGGTTCCCTCGAAAAAACAAAGCGAAGGGTAAAGGCGAACGGCCTGATCATTTGGCAGATTGGGAGAAGGTTTCACCGGTAGCCAATAAGGATCGCCATGCTTCCAATTCTCCATTTTAACTATACGTAACCGGCAGGTATCAGGACTGCTTTTCAACCATCCTTCCTTATTGATCATCCAAGCCAACTCTCCTACCGTAAGTCCGTGCAACACGGGTATCGGATGTACGCCGACAAACGATTCGAAACCGGCTTGCCTTACCGGTCCGTCTACAAAATCATTGGGATTCGGACGATCCAGCACAACCAACGGCCGATTATTTTCGGCACATGCCTCCATGACATAGTGCATCGTACTGATATAGGTATAAAAACGAGCACCAACATCTTGGATATCAAAAACAAGTATATCTATATCTTCCAACTGGGCAGGTGTCGGCTTCTTATTCTTACCGTACAACGATACAATTGGTATGCCCGTTTTGATATCGCGGCTGTCTTTCACCTCTGCTCCGGCATCCGCTGTTCCTCTAAAGCCGTGTTCAGGGGCAAAAACTTTAACGATCTCTATCTCTTTTTCTAACAATACATCCAACAAATGCCGCTGCTCTTTTTCTAAAATAGAGGTCTGATTGACAACCAGCCCGACTCGTTTATCCTTCAAAAGCGGCACAATCACCTCCAAACGTTCTGCCCCCAATCTCAACGGTTTATGTTGAGACCAGGCAGATAACACAACAAAAAGACAGAGTATAACACAAATCGGTCGCATAAAAAGTTTCATAAATTGTTTTTTTTTCATGTGTACGACAAAATCCATCATTTAGGTTTATGTAATAGGACATCAGCAGCTCTATCAGCGACAAGTTGTAGCAGGCAAAACAGTTTTTTCCCTCTTTTTAAGTGGTACACAACGCTTTGTATAGCTTGAATGGCCCTATTGCAAAGATAACATTATCTACGGAGAAAGCTGAACGTTTCTCCGTTTTTCTTTCAAACGACCATTCTTCCTTTCATTGTTCATCGACTATAATCAACTGATATATGGATACATCCAGGCATAGAAACTGGCTCCAAACATATCGAATATTGCATGCGCCAGCATAAAAGGCACCAAGGAATGGATACGTTTACGGAGGAGGATGAAAGCTATTCCCATAAACAGGATACCGATTGCCACGGGAATACCTTGATAGATATGAAAAATAAAGCGCACGAAAAGACTTCCTGCAAGGGCATAAGATCGATGACGTTTATCGGCGGCAAAGACAAACCCCATAAAGAAGAGTTCTTCGTAAAAGCCATTCAACAGCGAGAAAAAAAACAACGAAACGCTTATATAAGCATACGGAGATACTTCTGCCGACGTTTGGGTAGCAGCTACAGCCGTATAATCGATTTCCGGAGAAAAAAACAGATAAGAGGTATATAAACCGATATCTGCTGCAATACTTCCAACGACAACCAACAGCAGAAAAAAAGGAAAGGTATATCGGCTCAATGAAAAATCAAGAGTTTTGAAATCAAAATGTCGCAAATAAAGGTATCCTCCTGCCATCGTCAGCATAATGAGTTCGATCGCGATGGAATACCAGTTCTGAATATCAGTTATCCCCTGCATATCGAACGGATTTACAGATCCGGAAAAATAGCTTGCCAAAGCGCCATACGTGGCATAGCCGAAAAAGATAAACCCCAATACAACCAGGTCGAAAACAGGCAAGTTTGTTTTTTTTATTCTTTTCATCAAATACAATCTAATAGGTTATACACGAATCCTTGCTTTATAAAAGCTTAAATTCGGTTTTCAAAGATAATAAAGAACAGGCCACAAATCAATCCCTACAGGCCGATAGGATGGGTTTCGTTTATTTTCAAATTCTAAAACAAACAGAGATACAGCCTTTTGCCGTATAAAAAAAACGGGGCAGCCGATTTTTCAACTACCCCGTTTCAATTCATTACTTAATGCAGATCAATCCACATTCAGCGTAAAACGTTTGAAGCTATCGACGGTCAAATCTTTATTTGCCGTATGCAGATATTGTTCGATCGTCAGTTTTGCATCCTTAACGAATTCTTGCTGCAACAACGTATTTTCTTTGAAATATTTTTGCAAAGCACCTTGCGCGATACGATCCAGCAGGTTTTCCGGTTTCCCGGCCTGACGAGCTTTGTCTTTTGCAATTTCCAATTCTTGATCGAGAATATGCTGCGGAACTTCTTCCGGGCGCACAGATACAGGATTCATCGCTGCAACCTGCATAGCAACATCGCGAGTCATCTGGTGTTCAATTGTAGCCTGGTTGAAAGCAACAACTGTCGCCAATTTATTTCCCGGATGAATATAAGAGATTGTAGATGCTCCCTGTACATACTCAAAAGCACCTAACTCCATTTTTTCGCCGGTTACTCCGATCCGGTCGGTAATATGATCCTGAATAGAACGTCCATCCGCCAAAGGAGTTGCCAACAATTCTTCTTTTGTCGCCGGTTTTTTATCCATTGCCGCATTCAGGATTTCCTGCGTCAGTGCGATAAATTCGCCGTTCTTAGCAACGAAGTCCGTTTCGCATTTCAACGCCACGAGTGCGGCAAATCCATCTTTCTCAGCAGCCAGCACACAACCTTCAGAAGCTTCACGGTCCGAACGTTTTGCGGCTACCGCCTGTCCTTTTTTACGGATAATTTCCATTGCCTTGTCAAAGTCGCCGTTTGCTTCTTCCAAAGCCTTTTTGCAATCCATCATTCCAGCACCGCTCATTTTGCGCAGGTGGGAAATATCAGCCATTGTAACTGCCATAATAATCTATGTATTTAATAATTTATATGATTCTACATTTTACTTAGAATGGGCAACCGACAAATGACATTGATTGGAATCTAACTGTCAAAAGCCAATTGCCCATTATATGAACTGTCAATTGTCAAAAACCAATTGTCTTATTGCTTATTCTTCGTCGTCTTTTGCAAATTTGCTGACAACGTTTGCATTCAGCGCCTCGTCATCTTCTTTTCTGGTACGTTCTTTCCGGACACCTTTGGCTCTACGGTCTCTTTTCGGAGCGGCTTCACCTTCACCGGCAGCTTCCGTATCGATTTTCTCGGCTTTACGTTCCTGTAAACCTTCATTCATCGCTTCGCAGAGAGCGTTCAAGATCACTTCAACCGACTTGGTTGCATCATCATTTGCCGGAATTACATAGTCGACATTATTAGGGTCGGAATTGGTATCTACCATCGCAAATACCGGGATTCCCAAACGGTTTGCTTCGCGTACGGCAATGTGCTCTTTCATTACATCTACAACAAAAAGAGCCGACGGAAGACGGGTCAAATCGGCGATAGAACCTAACGTTTTCTCCAATTTGGCACGTTGGCGAGTAATCTGTAATTTTTCTCTTTTAGAAAGGTTATCAAATGTACCGTCTTTGGTCATTTTATCGATAGTCGTCATTTTCTTAACGGCTTTGCGGATCGTCGGGAAGTTTGTCAACATTCCACCCGGCCAGCGTTCGATCACATAAGGCATACCTACAGAGATAGCTTTATCGGCAACGACCTGTTTTGCTTGTTTTTTAGTAGCGACGAACAGGATTTTCTTTCCCTGTTTAGCCAGGTTTTTCATTACCTCGGCAGCTTCGTCTACTTTTGCAACTGTTTTATATAAATCAATGATATGAATACCATTGCGCTCCATAAAAATATAAGGAGCCATTGCCGGATTCCACTTTCTTTTTAAGTGTCCGAAGTGTACACCGGCTTCTAATAACTGATCAAAATTAACTCTTGACATTTTTTTCTTTTTAAATCGTTTACATTCTTTTGTTTACTCAATCACCAGGTAGTCCTTTCACATATCTGCATGCAAACAAGAATCCTGACAATTTAGATACTAAACGCTTCGCTCTTGCAAGAAACTCCCAAACAAGATTAACGTTTACTGAACTGGAATCTCTTACGAGCTTTCGGACGTCCCGGTTTTTTACGCTCTACAGCACGCGGGTCGCGAGTAACAAAACCTTCTGCACGAAGGGCCGTCTTATCTTCGGGATTGATTTTTATCAATGCACGGGCAATGGCCAAACGAGCTGCCTCAGACTGACCTTTAAAGCCACCTCCGCCAAGATTGATCCGGATATCATACTGTTCTGCAACATTCAACTTCGAGAGTGGCTGTTTTACGATAAACTGAAGAATTGAAGAGGGAAAGTATGTGGCTAAATCACGTTTGTTAATCGTAATTTTCCCAGTACCTTCGCTTACGAATACGCGAGCTACTGCCGCTTTACGTCTTCCTATTGCATTTACTACTTCCATCTTATTATTTATATGAGTTTATATCGATTAACTTAGGCTGCTGGGCTTCATGTTTGTGCGCAGTACCCGCATATACATACAGGTTGCCCAGAATTTTGGCTCCCAGACGGTTTTTGGGCAACATTCCTTTTACGACTTTCCGTAACAGACGATCCTCGCCTTTTTTCATCAGATCAGCCGGCGTATAGGCAGTCTGGCCTCCAGGATATCCACTATATCTCAAATAAATACGATCGTTCCATTTATTCCCTGTCAGAACGATTTTATCTGCATTGATAACAATCACGTTATCGCCACAATCAACATGAGGAGTGAAATTGGGTTTGTACTTTCCGCGAAGAAGTTTTGCCACCTTCGCACAAAGGCGTCCTAACGTCTGTCCTTCAGCGTCAACAATAACCCATTCTTTGTTTACAGTTGCTTTGTTTGCAGAAATGGTCTTAAAACTTAAAGTATCCACTTACTTAAAAATTAATAATTAATAATTCTAAAAAACAAGAATCCGTTTCCAATGCCTTATTGCTACGGACACAAATGACGCAACAATGCACTTAAAACGAGCTTCTTAGTACAATTTTGATAATATTCGGCTTGCAAAGGTACGCCTTTTATCTGAAATACAAAACTTTTACCAATAAGTTTTTTTCAATCACCATTATTCTATCGAGTAAAGATCAACAACTTTGTCTCTCTTTTTAAAAGATCACTGAAGTATATGCGTGTTGTCTGATTCTAAGGTTTTGCCTATAAAGAAATACTCAGAAAGTATCCCAGCGCCACAAGTAATAATGATTGCCTGACACCAAAATGTTCCATAATCAATCCTGTCGGAACAGATATACTCCCATACGCCAGAAAAAGGAGAACAGGGAAAAAGCAGCACTGGATAAGCACAAAGCCTCAAAGTCTTGTGCTTATCCAGTTCAGAAAGAATGACAGTTGTTGCTTTCCGGCTTAAATCCCCACAAGAACTGCAACATACTAATTCCATCGTATTTATAACTCTTTTATGCGAATGTTACGGAAACAGACCCCATAGCCATGATCTTGTAAACCGATATATCCAGGATTTTTGCCGCAATCAAGCATATACGTATAAGCTTCAGGGCATTTTTCCGGACTTTCACTAAATTTACTGAATTTACTCTTGTCGACCAAGGCTTTCCATACAGGAGTACCGAACTGATATTCTAAAACCGGCGTATCATTCAGGTAATGAATAACCCGTCCGTTATAAACGACAATCTTGGTTTTATTCCAGTTTCCATACGGTTTCACCGTCTGAGGAACCGGAGGTATCATGTCATAAACAGCACCGGCTTCACGATTTCCACCAATTCCTTCCCAGGCATCCGGCATATTTTCATTATCCAACAGTTGATACTCCGGGCTCGAATAATAAATAGGCATTCCTTCTATTTCTTGAGCTGTATAAAAAATACCACTATTACCGGCCTTATCTATTTTCCAGTCAATCTCAAAAATAAAATTCTTGAATTTTTTGTCAAAAATCAAATCTCCACCTCCCGGATCGACCGTACTTTCGCTTCCTTTATAAGTGATAACACCATCCTCTACAATCCAACCTTTCGGAACATCTTTACGGCAATAGCCGCGCCATCCATTCAATGTCTTGCCATCAAACATCGTGATCCACTCTCCTCCTTCAGGAAACTTGTCGTCCGCATCTATTTGTTCCGGTTTCCCCACATTACCCGACGCATTGGATTCTTTTTGAAAATTACATGAAGATGTTGATATTAAAGCCGATACGGCTAAAAAAATCATAACTTTATTTGTTTTCATCTCTTTTGTTTTTTATTAATGCTCGTTCTTGTAAAAATATTTGACTTACAACTTAATTTCTTCCCATCCTTTACGATAGTTTCGTTTAACAAACTGATTGGCCTGTTCAAAATTGGTAATTCGCATGTGTTCGCCATCCCATAAGAAGGTTTTATTTCTACCTGGATAAATAAAACCTTCACGTTCACCATAAATAGAGTCATTTTGTTTCACTCTTTCGCGAATGTTATAACTTCTCAAAATAAGGTTACCCATTAATACACTTTCGGTTAACGGTCCGGCATACCCTTCAAACGGAGACTCAACATCCGCATTATCATAACCGGCAATACAAGAGTCGATCCACGCCCAATAATGGCCATTCGTTCCTCCTTCAATCCGTTTATATTTTTGAGGTATATTCAGGTCTTTTTCAAATAGGGGTTTTTTATTGGCGATTTGTCCTTTGGGCCAAAAACGAGGGTCAGATCCTCCCCAACCACAAGAAGCCATTCCTTTTGTCCCGACAAAAACCGTTGCTCCCTCTACATCATTTATATCTAAGTCGCCCATTGCACAAGTCATATCCGTATCCGGATCTATTTCCTCGAATCTTTCCGGCATGATACCCCCATCCATCCAGAAGAGAGAGAGCTCTCCACCATTTTTCTTCTTAAATTTATAACGAATCGAACTGGCAACAGGGCAGCTTTCCGGATAATATGCCTCCTCAAAAATTCCGGAATAAAGGGTGGTTGTACTACAAGACACTTCGGTTGGATATCCCAATTGAAGCAATTTAAAAGGCGGGCCGATAATATGACAACCCATATCTCCCAAAGCTCCCGTTCCAAAACGCCACCAGCCCCTCCAGTTGAATGGGACCAGATTTTCAATATAATCCACATATTCCGCCGTTCCAAGCCATAAATCCCAGTTCAATCCTTTCGGGATAGCGGTTTTACCTGTTGGCCAAGGTATTCCTTGAGGCCAAACAGGGCGATTTGTCCAGCAGTACACTTTATGGACTTCTCCTAATAAATCTGCCTCTAACCATTCTCTTAACACACGCATACCATCACAAGAATTTCCCTGGTCACCCATTTGAGTTACCACACGATACTTTTTGGCTGCTTCGGTCAAAATGCGAGCTTCATAAATATCATGGGCAATCGGCTTTTGCAAATAAACATGTTTTCCCATCCTCATCGCACCAAAAGCCTGAATGGCATGGTTATGATCGGGAGTAGAAATACAGACCGCATCAAAGTTTTTATGTTCTTTATCATACATTTCCCTAAAATCATTATAATACGTTGCTTTCGCATAAGTCTTACGAGCATTCACCGACTGCCGATCATCCACGTCGCACAAGCAAGTAATAGCCGCATTCCGGTTTGGCGTATTCATTAAACTACCCAAATCGGCAGCCCCCATTCCTCCACAACCTATTTTAGCTATATATAATTTATCACTGGGAGGGACGTGTCCCAAACCCGAAATCGTGAAATTAGGAAGAATGGTAAAAGCAGCCATACCAGATGTAGCCATACCTAAAAATTTTCTTCTGGAGATTTTAGAATGATTCATTTTCTTCTCTTCTTTTTTCATGGAATTATTATAATTAGTAAAAACTTCATTTATTAAAAAGCAAGATAGCCCGGATTCTGTACCAAATTATTATTCTTTTGCCATGCTTTGAATGGAATCGGGAACAGCTTTCGATAAGCAGGCGTTTGATACGGTTTCATAAATCGGGGTTTCAGATAGGTCCCGAAACGAATCATATCCTGCCGACGAACAAATTCAAAAGCTAGTTCATATCCACGTTCTTTATAGATATCATCCAAAGTAACACTGGCATAATTATGATCGGAGTTACCATAGGCTCTTTCCCGGATAGCATTAACAAGTTGGGTGGCAACAGAAATCTCGGACCCTAATCTCAACAAAGCCTCTGCTTTCATCAGATAGACATCCGCCAAGCGAAAAATTGCAATATCATTTTCCATATTGGTATTTTGCATACCTTTTTCAAAAACCCATTTGTTAATACGAGCACCATCTTCTTGATGAACCTCTCCCCACGGCGTTAATTCTCCGTCTGCATTTTTCTTTTCTGTTCCGGCAACAATTCTCAAATCAATCGTATGATTCAGATCATGTCCTAAAGTAGTCTTTAAAACTTCACCGGAATTCGGATCAATCATCGGTCCGATCAAAAAAGTTCCATTATATCGCGGATCTTCAATATCAAACGTTCTTACAAAATCCGGTTGTACCGTAATACCATTCCATGTTCCACCGGTAAAACCTAATACATCCGGATCCAAATAATGCAATGTCCACAAATGTAAGATATTTCCATAACTGTCCGATGCTTTATAACAAATCGGGAAAATGATTTCTTTCGAAACCTCATTGTGTACTTCAAAATTCTTTTTCCAATTTGGTTCCAAAATATAATCCAGTTTCATTATTTCATCACACTGTTCAATAACCCCTTGCCAATTTGGCTGCCCGCTCCACTCTTCTGCATTCAGATACATTTTGGCCAAGACCATGCGAGCTGCGCCCTGTGTAAATTTACCATAACTGGCATCCGATACGTCAACACGTAAATTCGGGATAATCTCGTTCAATTCCTTTACCACATATTTGTAAAGATCGGCACGACTTGTCACAGATGGCAGCGACACATCTTTAAAGTCCGTTACCAGCGGGGCATTTCCAAAGATATCCAGAATAACATAATACCAAAAAGCCCTCAACCCCCTCAACTCAGAAAGATACTGGATTTTCAAATGATCGCTGATCGCTTCACTTTGCTCTATGATACTGTATACGGAATTGACGACTGTCAACCCTTCCGTACAATAGGTCCAGCAATTTTCTACCGAATAAGATCCTGGCTTCCATGAATGCATACATTGTTCCATATACTGCCCGCCATCCCACCAGTCACCTCCAACACGTGTCGGGGCAATCAATTCATCCGATGTCATTTCTGCAGCTCCCCATGGGCCATCATAGTTAAACATATTTTTCAAAGATTGATAAGCCGGCCCCATAATTGCATTTATCTGCTTTTCAGTTGTTCCGAATTTATTCGTTGGCAACTTATCATATACGTTTTCTTCCAGATCCATACAAGAAATCAGCATCAGAGAAGCGATCGTTGTATATAATATATTTTTAGATAGTCTATTCATATTCATCTTTTTAAACTTTAAGAGATTAAAAATTCAAATTCAAACCAATAGAAAACGTTCGTGCTTTCGGATAAAATTCACGAGGTTCAACGCCAGGGGTCAGACCATTGCCCGAGTCCATAGGCACTTCGGGATCAAGTCCTTTATATTTTGTGAGCACAAAGAGGTTTTGAGCAGTCAAATACACCCTGATTCCATGCAAAGCATTTATTTTATATCCTAAAGTCATGTTTTCCATTCTCATAAATGAGCCGTCCTCTATATAAAAATTAGAGAATCTCGGCGTTTCGCTTAATGTAAAAGTCAACGGATCATCTAACGCATTCGTTCCTGGAAGGAAACCAGACTGCGCATAGGCCATCCGAGTGGCATTCAAAATATCATTTCCGACAGTGCCTCTCAAGAAAAACGAAAAATCAAAGTTTTTGTAACGAAATGAATTTGTAATACCATATGTAAGATCAGGCTGGGCGCTTCCGATATAATCATAATCGGCCGGATCGGATATTTCGCCATCCCCGTCTTTATCAATCAGCATATACCGGCCATTCTCGTCCAGTCCTTCACAAACAAGGCCATAAAATTGTCCGATAGGCCGTCCCTCCTCCAGAATATGGGTTCCACTCGAACTACCACCCCGAATAAACACATTACCCAATAATATCCGATCCATGGTGAATATCTCATTAGATAATCGAGTCACCTTGTTCTTATTATGAGCAATATTCAATGCGATATTCCAATCAAATTGTTTGGTCTGTATGGGCGCGATATTGAGGCTTAACTCCACACCGGTATTTCTCATATCTCCAACGTTTGCCATAATATTTCCATATAAATATGGAGGTGTTGGTACCGGATAGGTATAAAGCATATCCGACGTTTTTTTGTCATACCATTCTAATCGGCCACTCAAACGATTTTTAAATATTGAAAAATCCAATCCGATATTCAACATCGCTGTCTGTTCCCATTTTAAGTCAGGGTTTGCATTCTGACTGATCTTATAAGCGGGAAGCCATGATCCGGATTCATAATATACACCTTCTGCCCCATAAAGTTCCAATGTCGTATAAGGATCCAGTCCTGTCTGATTTCCGGTAATACCATATCCCACACTCAGCTTCAGATCATTCAACCAATTGATTCGATTAAGAAACGATTCTCTCGAAAGATTCCATCCGGCAGAAATGGAGGGAAACGTTCCCCATTTCTTGTTTTTTCCAAATTTAGAGGAACCGTCGCGACGTATCGTTGCGGTCAACATATATTTTTCATCAAAACTATAGTTTGCTCTTGCATAAAGAGAGATTAAACGACTTTGAATTTTACCGGAAGTAGCATCTCCCGGGTTCAGGTTTTGCCCGGATGCTAAATCGTTTGCCCCTAAAAGGTCCGTAACAAACCCACGCGTTCGAACATAATGACTCTCAAAATCCTCCTGTTCCCAGGAGTATCCGGCTAAAGCATTCACTTTGTTCCGGTTAAATTCAGCCGCATAATTTAAAGTCCACTCCATTAAATCCTTATTTCCCAGCCTACCGGAACGTTCAGCCCGGCCACCGTCATTATATCCAGACTGCGATTCAATGCTGTAATAAGCGCTCTCATCTTCCGTATTTCTACTTTTCGCCAAAAGCGTTTTTACGTCTAAACCGGCTAACAATGTATATGAGATATCGGCTGTTCCATAAAAGTTATTGATTCTATTTACATGTTTATTCTCATCCTGATTACGCACCGGATTACCTTGATCATATTCACGCGTTTCAAACCAATTACCATTTTCTAATTTTACGGGTCGTACCGGAATCATATTATAAGCCAACAAAAAATTTGTAACATTAGTAGGAGCGTTATCCGACAACGTTGCAACGCCTGTAATATTCACTTTCAGGCGATCGTCCAACGCCCTCTGAGAGAACTGAAAACGGGCGTTATAGCGAGTTAGCGAGTTATCACGGGTAATTCCTTCCCGCTTCATATAAGAAAGAGAGCCTCTGTAATTATGATTCGAACCGCCACCGGACAGCGACACATTATGATCTTGCTGAATACCTAATTGGGTTATTTCATTAAACCAATCGACATTTGCTCCTAAATCAAATCCGGTTCCATTTTTTCCCGGAGTAGAAGAAGTATATTCACGCCATCTTTCAGCGGTAAGCAAATTCGGTTTATTGGCTAACGAAGAAACTCCCAAAGCACCCGTATAGGCTATAACCGGCTTGCTGGCATAACCTCGTTTAGTCGTAATCAAAATAACACCTCCTGCAGATCGTGAACCGTATATCGCTGCCGAAGAGGCATCTTTCAAAATAGAAATGGATTCTATATCCAATGGCGAAACTGTTGACATATCAGCCCCCGGAATATTGTCGATTACAATTAATGGTCCTTGATCATTCTGCAAGGTAGACATGCCTCTTAATTGAATTGTAGACTGGCTTGTCACATCTCCCGACCCTGAATGAACGGTCAACCCGGCAACTTTTCCCTGTAGTAAGTCGGCAGCATTCCGACTCAAACCTTGATTAAAATCTTCAGACAATACATTTGTAATAGACCCGGTAATCTCACGTTTCGTCTGTGTACCATATCCAACGACAACGACCTCCTCCAAGGCCTGCGAATCCTCCTTCAACTGAATATCCAGAATATCCTGTCCTTTTGTCAAAACGATGTCTTTTTCCGCATATCCAATATAAGAGATATTTAATTTAGCATTTTCCGACACTGTCAAAGAAAAACGACCGTCCGAATCCGTTATAGTTCCATTTGTGGTTCCATTCTCAACAATATTGGCTCCAGCCACCGGATCTCCATTTTCATCTTTTACCGTTCCTTTTATATGCTGTTGTTTTTGTTGATCCACGAAACGAACCTCCTCTTTTTTCTTCGATATTACAATCATTTTACCTTGAATAGAGTAAGTTAGCCCATTGTCTAACACAGTAGACAAGACTTCCTCCAAAGAGGCATTGTTAAAATCCCGAGAAATCTGCTTGCGCTCGTTTACCTCGTCTTTTTTGTAAATAATCGAGTATTGCAGTTCTTTCTCCACTTCCGCCAATACAGTCTTTAATGGTACATTTCTGTACTGTTTTGTTATCCTTTGGGCATGGATCGAAAAACTTCCGGAAAGCAACAAAGTAAAAATCAACGCCCTTCCAACATGTTTTCTATACATAAATCAAAAATTTAAAGGATTAGATTTAATAAAATATAATAACAATGCGCTATTGTTTGCAAATAAATATATCCCCATCCTGCAGTTCATAGCGGATTGGAATAATTTCAGAAAGAGCCTTAAGGATTTCTCCAACCGTTTCTTCATTCCGAAGAGAAATACGAAAAGTCATCTCCTTATCCAGGTTGTCTGCAACGTGAATCCTCACATCGTATGTGCGTGACAAACGATCGGACAATTCTTTCAATGTGATTTTATCATATTCTAACCGGCCTTCAGTCCATGATTTATACTGAAATGCTTGAACACGTTGCCGAGAAAAAGAACGATCTTTTCTATTCAAACTGATCAACTCTCCAGGAATCATAGAAATGATTTTTCCTCGATATAAAATATCAACACTACCCTCCAATAAAGCTGTTTTAACCAGCGTTTCCTCAGGATAAGATGTAATATTGAATTTTGTTCCTTTCACCAAAACTTCATATTGATCCGTTTTTACCAAAAAAGGTGTATTCTCTTTTTGTCTGGTTACTTCAAAATAAGCTTCTCCTTGCAGATATACCTCTCTATTTTTCAAATTATACGAACTTGTATACTGAAGTGATGAACCTGCATTCAGCCAAACAACAGTTCCGTCTGTTAATATAATCCGGCTTTTCTCCCCATTTGCGGTCTCGACAATATATGGATGGTTAGATACCGTATTTGCACGATGTAAAAGAAGAGTCGTTACTCCTCCAATCATCAACAAGCAAGCAACCACAGCAGCTACAATATAAAATTTACGGGACTGTATGCGGCGAGGTTGAAAAACAGATTCTGCCGACTGCCGAATCTGCAATCTCATATGCAGTTTATTCCACTCAGCCTCGAAATGTTTATCTTCTCTTACCCATTGCTTCCAACTTTTTTCCCATTTACGGAATAATTCTTGATTCTCGTATGAAGAACTAATGAAATGGAATAAAACGTCTTCCTCTTCAGAAAGAATTTCCCCTTTAAAATAGCGGATCGCCAATGCGTATATGTCTGATAATTGTGTTTTCATGAGCATGTATTGTATAAGATGTAACAATAGAAAAAAGAATTACCCAACCTTTCTTGGCATATTTTTGTCATACAAGGAATAAAAAACGCATATTTTCTCCGTATAGAGAATTTAATCGAAAAGAAACCAGGCTAAAATAGCGATATGAACATCCAAAGGATATTTATTTTTAAAGTGATCAGAAAAAAGAGTCAGCGCTTTTGCGATATGTTTCTCGACTGCCGTGGTAGAGATCTGGAGTTTTTCTGCAATCTCACGATTTTTCATCCTTTTAAATCGGCTCATCTCAAAAATCTCTCTGCAACGTGGAGAAAGATTATTCAGCACCACATTCACCTGATCCTGAAGTTCTTTATAAAGTAAGGTATACTCCGGGCTCAATTTAAAATCCCAATAATAAAGTTCTTCTTTCCCCGATATCGTATCCAAATAATCGACTCGACGCTGTTCTACGATCTGTATATGTTTCAAATAATTTAAACACGCATTACGGACCATCGCAAAAAGGAGAGCAGACAATGAAACAGCTTCAATCAACATCCGTTTTTCCCAAAACTTAAGAAAACACTCTTGAATCAGATCGCCGACAATCTCTTCATCAGTCACAAAACGTGATGCATATCCGCGTAAACGAGGATAATAACTATGGAATAAGAACTCAAAAGCCTCTTCATTACCCTCTTTTAGTTCTCGAAGCAATATTTTATCATCTGCAAAATCTTTCATAAAATACCCTCTATCATCCCATGCCGTATTGTAGGTTCAGCAAATGTAAGCAATATCCTTAAAATGGTCCTCTATTTTCTCTTTTAATAAACCCTTATTATCTCGCACCGACATAACTAACCCAAACTGCGATTCATGGCAAAGATGCAGTACGCCTTTTATCTGAAATACAAAACTTTTACCAATAAGTTTTTTTCAATCACCGTCAAGTCCACACGTTCAATATGCAAGAGAGAGGGTTGTACATATATAAAAAACGGAGCATGTCTCCATTTTCTTTTCGACACACTCCGTTAATAAGCATCTATTTATATTTGCAAATATAGATTCCGATTACTGGCCTCTGAAAGGGTTTTGATCCGACTCGGAGACCGCTTCATTGTTGGCAATCTCCAACTGTGGAATCTGCATGATGAACCGATAATCGTTCGATGCCAAGGTTCCTTTGGGTTGTGCATCCGAACCGTTATATCCATCCAATTGCGCCATTCCCCAAGAATAGTGACCTGCCGGATTTGCTTTTGTCGATCCGTAACGCACCAACGGCTGTTGCAAGCGAAGCAGGTCGTAAATGCCGGTTACACCCTCGCCCAACAACTCCTTGCGGCGTTCGATGTAAATTTTTTCAAGCAATTTCTTCTGATCCGATTCGTCCGTCGGCTTTGCCTCACGGGCAACCTGCAACGAATTCAGAAGGCTCAAGGCGCTGGCCGTATTTCCTAAATGGGCCTCCGCTTCAGCCATAATCAACAACATTTCAGAACCACGCATCAACGGAAAATCGATACCATACGAATGGGCCTGTTTTGCTCCATTGCCATCACCATAGGTCTTCATCTTATTATAAACCCACCTTGCGCGTATATCGGCATCTCCGTTGGCGGTCCGATGCCAAAACATCACCTCTTTCACATCGGCATCCGTTACTTTTTCCGTTTTATCGCACCGCGTTCCCCGATAATCGGTTTCGTCAAACAAGTCTACATATTTCTGATCGACCAGCAGATTGATGAAATTATAAACCGGGCCTTCTTGCATGGCTTCGCCGTAACTCGGATCTTGATTGTACCAATAATTAAATTCGGTATTGGAACTGATATTGGTCAAATTGGTGTACTTAACACCCCATATCAATTCTTTACAACCATTGGCCATTAACATATCAAAGCCGCTATACCATTCTTCTTTCGTCATCAGCGTGTTATATTTCCGATACACAGAAGTAGCTTCCGTCAAGGCTCCTTGCCAATTCCCCATCACCTGATAAACACGTGCCAGCATGCCGGAAATGACGTCCGCATTGATACGCCATTTTTCATCTCGCTGATAGTTGCTCAATAATGTTTTGGCAGCCGTCAGATCATCGATAATCTGATCGTAAGACTCTTTCACTGTGGCAAAACCTTTGTTGGTTTCATCGGCCGATGAAGTGCGCAAAATAATCCCGCGTTTATTTTGGGCAATGGCGTAAGTCTGCTGATAATTCATTATCAAATGAAAGAAGCTGATTCCGCGCATAGCCAGTGCCTGTCCTTTTATTTCGGATTTCAACGTTTCCTCACCCACCGCCTCAGGCAAAGCATCGATAATTTGATTAACTTGATTGATTACTTTATACATATTCAACCAGATACGCGAAGCATCTCCCGAGGCCATCGTACGCTCGGAAAGAAATTTATAGGCCGATTCCGGTGAACCGCCATAATTGGTCGTACTCATAATATCCGCTCCACCCAAGTCATAATGCATGGCAAATCCGGCAACGCCGGCATAACATGCATCATTCTGGCTTCCGGCTCCGTTATCTCCCATCAAAAGCGTATTATAGGCCGAATTAAGCGCCATATTCAACCCTGTTGCACTCGACAAGATCGTTGTAGAGGAGACTTTTTGGGCATCTTCGGTAGTCAATTCGTCGTCGCAACCGCCAAAAATGAGCGGGCAAACAGCTAACGACAGCAGTCCGATTGTTTTATATATCTTTTTCATTTCCGTTTTCTTTATTAAAATGTAACTTGAACTCCGGCTGTAAATACCCGTCTTGCACTTTGTACCCCGTTATCGGTATTTGCATTACCGTTATAGTTGTTTCCGACCATTCCCGTTTCCGGATCGTTATGACGGTTTGCAGCCGGACCGAACGTCAACAGGTTGTCGCCACTGACATACAGGCGGACAAACGAAAGGTGCATTTTATTGATCACCGCACGCGGCACCGTATATCCGAACGACAAGTTTCTCAAACGTACATAATCGTTGTTGAACAGATAAAAATCGGTTGCTTTACGTGTGCTGGAATAGTCATCGGCCGACCAGCGCGGGAAAACAGCCTGATCACCCGGATTCATCCACACTTTTCCTTCTACCAAATCCTGTACGACACCTACCCCGTTTCGAACGGTCGTATTTTCCAAATATACATAGTCGTACATTTTAGAGCCGAAAGAGGCATACCACATCATCGAGAAATCGAAATCTCTCCATTTCAGGTTATTGGTAATCGATCCGAACGCTTTTGGAATCGCACTGCCGCACCATTGATAATCGTTGGTTGTCACATCCGAAAAGTTTTCGGTCGTTTTCCATCCGGTTTTTCCATCTCTGATCCAATAACGCATATTTCCGTTCTCCGGATTTACACCCGCATTTTTCGGCATATAAAATTCATACAACGATTTTCCCTCTTCGAGGCGATAGCCGGCTACCCGGTTTGAGTACGTATATGCCCCGCCCGGCAAATAGGTTACCTTATTTTTCAATGTCGAAAAATTCAGATCGACGGTCCATTGTAAATCTTTTGTACGGACAGGTACCACATTTAAAGTCAATTCGACACCTTCATTCCGGACATTTCCGAGATTGGTATTGATTCCGGTGGCATCGCCCACCTGTGCAGAAAGCGGAAGATTCTTATAATAAAGCAGATCGGCTGAATTACGCGTATAATATTCGATTGTTCCGCTCACCCGATTCCACATTCC
>JBHCAZ010000056.1:0-4315 GCA_041798765.1 Parabacteroides sp.
AAAGAGATGAACGAACGGGTTGATGAACGAAAATAATAAACGAACAGCCCTTTAGGAGGGGTGTTGGTAGCTATATAATTATTAATTCCGAATTGTCGGACGGTTATCCGACCGATGGTTCTAAAAAGTCGTTTTTATGTCAGCAGAAATCAAAAATCTGTCTCCGCAATCAGTTTGGGGATATTTCTATGATTTTACGCAGATACCGCGGCCGACCGGTCAGATGGAGGCGGTAACTCGTTTTGTCGTAGCCTTTGGTAAAGGATTGGGATTGGAAACCTTGCAGGATGAAGTCGGGAACGTTTTGATCCGGAAACCGGCCTATCCGGGTAAAGAGGGGGCAAAAACGGTTACCCTACAAGCTCATTTGGATATGGTTCCTCAGAAAAATGCCTCTGTAAAGCATGACTTCCTGGTTGATCCGATCGATGCCTATATCGATGGAGATTGGGTAAAAGCGCGTGAAACGACTTTAGGAGCCGATAACGGAATCGGGGCGGCATTTGCAATGGCGGTATTGGCGGATAAAAATCTGGTACATGGTCCGTTAGAGGCATTGTTTACGGTTGATGAAGAGGTTGGTATGATAGGAGCTTTCGGTTTAAAACCCGGTTTTCTAAAAGGAGAGATTCTGCTGAACTGCGATTCGGAGGAAGAGGGCGAACTGTTTGTAGGTTGTGCCGGAGGAGCCGATCTGAATATCTCGATGCAATTTAAAGAAGATATGTATGTGCCGGAAAACGATGTGGCTGTCCGGGTTGCCTTGACCGGCCTGAAAGGAGGTCATTCGGGGGTGGATATCCATTTAGGGCGTGCAAATGCCAACAAATTGATGTTCCGTTTTCTGAAAGAGGCTGTACGCGACTATGGAGCACGCCTTGCGCAGGTAGAAGGAGGGTCTCTCCGAAACGCGATCCCGCGAGAAGCTTTTGCCGTGATTACCATTCCGAAAGATTCGGTAGAAGCTTTGTGGGAGCTTGTCTCCGATTATCAGGAATTGTTCCGTACTGAATATAAAGGCGTGGAAAAGAATATTTCTTTTGTAGCCGAGATGACCGAAATGCCCACGACATTGATTCCCGAAGAGATACAGGACGATCTGATTAATGCGATAGAGGCTTGTCAAAATGGAGTGATCAGTATGTTGACCGATTTTCCGGGCACTGTGGAATCTTCTACTAATTTGGCGATCGTACATTCTTCGAACGAACGGATAGAGGTGAAAATTTTGGTCCGCAGCTCGTCTGACAGTAAAAAAGAATCGGTCTGCTCAAGTCTTGAAAGTGTGTTTGCATTAGCTGGAGCAAAAGTGGAATACGGGGATGCATATGGCGGATGGCAGCCGAATATCGAGTCGCCGATCCTCCGAATTATGCAGCAAAGCTATGAGGATCTGTACGGTAAGAAACCGCAGGCAAAAGTGATGCATGCCGGCTTGGAATGCGGCATTATCCAGGAGGCTTATCCGCAAATGGATATGATATCTATCGGACCGGATTTGCAGCATCCGCATTCTCCCGACGAACGGGTAAGCATCTCCTCTGTACAACGTACCTGGGATTTCATTGTGACGGCTTTGGCACGGATTTGACGGGATGAAAGACTGTTGACATACGGCTTGTAAAGCCATATGCTCTTTACAAGCCGTTTTTATGTTCGATTTTTCCGTTTTTTTCTAAAAAGGTGTTTTTTTCGACATTTTTTCTTCATTTTTGTATTTTTGGTCGAATATTATTTGAATACAAGATAAATGAGTGTATATAATCTTTGTTGTATCGGGCATATCACCTTGGATAAGGTGATTACGCCGAAGCATACGGTGCATATGCCGGGAGGTACAGCTTTCTATTTTGCAGAAGCAATCAGTTGCTTGGATGCCTCTGATTTTCAATTGGTGACGGCTTTGGGTCAAAGCGAAATCGGAGTTGTGGAAACACTTCGGAAAAAAGGACTCTATGTGTTGGCGTTGCCGAGTGCCCGATCGGTTTATTTTGAAAATAAGTATGGTGAGAACCAAAATAATCGTACGCAGCGGGTTTTGGCAAAGGCCGATCCGTTTACTGTCGAGAGATTGAAGGAGGTCCATGCGCATATTTATCACTTGGGAAGCCTGTTGGCCGATGACTTTTCGTTGGATGTCATTAAGTTTCTGTCTGGGAAAGGTCTTCTTTCGGTCGATGTACAGGGATATCTGCGTGAAGTGTACGGAGAGAGTGTCTTTGCTGTCGATTGGACGGAGAAAAAGGAGGCGCTCCGGTATATTCATATATTGAAAGCCAATGAACATGAAATGGAGGTCTTGACAGGCTGTTCCGATCCGTATAAAGCCGCTGAAATATTGGCTTCTTGGGGTGTGAAAGAAGTTCTGCTCACATTAGGCAGCATGGGATCGTTGATTTATGCGGACAAACACTTCTATAAAATACCGGCTTTTCCGCCATCGGAAGTGGTGGATGCTACCGGATGCGGAGATACCTATATGGCCGGCTATCTGTATTTGCGTAACAAAGGGATATCTTATCAGGAGGCCGGTTGTTTTGCAGCAGCCATGTGTACATTGAAATTACAACATTCCGGTCCGTTCCAAGGAACAGAAAAGGAAATCCGGGAAGTTATCCGGAACAATAAACCGGTTTCTGCAATCTGATGATGATCAGCGGTCTTTGCCGGTCATGACGATATAGGCATATACAGCAACGACTACATACCCGAAAAACGGGACAATGAACGAGAATGACATGGAGGTAATATCTGCCGTGTAGCCCATCAGCAGCGGACCGATGGCTCCTCCGATCGGCGACATCATCAGAAAAGAAGAGGCACGTTTCGTGTAATTCCCTAATCCACGCAAAGAGAGGGCGAAGATCGTCGGAAACATGATTGCTTCGAAAATGAAACATCCGAATAGGGATGCTTTGGAGAGCATACCGAGATTCAGCGTGATCAGTAAGGAGCAGAGAACGGTGAAAATACTGCAAATAAAAAGCACTTTCTCTGCACGGATAAAACTCATGATCCAGCTACCGATGACCCGGCCGACCATAAATAATCCTAACCCTCCGAATGAAAGCAAAACGGTGGCATCTTTTATACTCAACCACCCGTCGTCGGTTGCATAATTTATAAAAAAACTGTTGATGGATATTTCGGCAATTTCGTAACAGAACAGGGCGGCTACTCCCCATGCAAACCGGCGATGTTTCCACAAACCGGCAAATCCTTTCGTCTGCACTGTCTGTGCTTCCTCCGGCTCTTCATGATTGATTTCCGGAAGCCGAATCCGTAAGAAAACCACCGCAACGGCCAATACGACAACGCCCATAACCGTATAAGGCAACGAGATGTTGCTTTCTTCTCCCGAAAAAAGCAGCATGCCACCTATGATGGGGGCACAGATACATCCTAAACCGTTGAAAGATTGTGCTAAATTTAATCGGCTTGCAGCCGTTTCCCGATCGCCTAATTCCGTAACGTAAGGATTGGCGGCTGTTTCCAAAAAAGTCAGTCCGCATCCGATGACGAACAGCGAAAACAGGAAGAAATTGAATGACATCAGGTTTTCGCTGGGGATAAAAAGCAAAGAGCCGATTCCATATAACAATAACCCGAAAACCACCCCTTTCCGATATCCATGCTTACTGATAAACAATCCGGCAGGTATTGCCATCGTAAAGTAACCTGTATACATCATTGCTTGAATCAATGCCGATCGTGCTTTTGTCATTACAAGCGCTTCCTGAAAGTGTTTGTTCAATACATCCAATATGGCATGAGCGAACCCCCACAAGAAAAACAACGACGTAACTAATACAAAGGGGAACAGGTATTCTTTTTTTACTAAAGCGGCTCTTTTTCTTTCCATTCTATTCCTTTATGTCATAAATGGGAATTTCCCTTTTAACGCTTTGGCGTAGAGAGATCAGTGTTTCGGTGGCTGTCACTCCGGAAATCTCCTGGATACGGTTGTTCAACAATTCCATCAGGTGTTCATTGTCTCGTGCGTACAGCTTGATCAGCATGGTGTACGGTCCTGTAGTGAAGTGGCATTCCACAATTTCCGGAATTTTTTCAAATTCAGGTACTACATCCTTGTACATGGAGCCTCGTTCTAATTTGACACCGATATAGGTACAGGTATTATATCCCAAGATCTTGGGATTGATATGATAACCAGAGCCGACAATTACATTCATATCAATCATGCGTTGTACACGCTGATGTATGGCAGCTCTTGAAACGCCGCAATCTTCGGCTACATCCTTAAACGGAATCCGGGCATTTTTCGAAATGATATTCAATATCTGCCGGTCTAATT
>JBHCAZ010000057.1:0-3782 GCA_041798765.1 Parabacteroides sp.
TGGCAAGGTTATGCTCTACCAACTGAGCTACTTCCGCATGATGCGATCATTTTTTTTGTCGCGTGTGCAAAGGTAGATCTTTTTTTTATTTCAGCAAATATTCGGATGAAAAAATGTCGTTTCTTTGCTTTTAATTGATAATAATCAGTCGTTCGCCTTTCGACTGGACGGCATATCTTCTTAAAACGGAGCGGGAAACACCCTGTGTCGGAGCTCCGGTTCCATATCCTAAATCATAGACGGTATGACATTGGGGGCATATCCCTTGACCGATCTCGTTCGGTTCGATGCGGACGGTGGCCGACCGTTCGTGCGGACAACACAAATCGAATGCGTAATAGTTGTTGTCTAAACCGCAAATCACTACAATACCGGCATAGCCGACGCTTTCGCCGGCTTTTCGTCCGGAAGTGAATACTTTGTAACGGGTAGGGCCAATCAGATCCCTGTCTTCGAACCGTAAGTCGAGCTGTAGGTAGACGTGTGCCCAGGGAATCGGCGATTCGTATATCTTGGTACATGAAAAAGCCGATAAGATAAGGAAAAGCAGTACAAATCGTTTCATCGGTTTATGCTTCGGATAATAGCCGCCGCTCGGCTTCGTTTATTTTTTCAAACGAAAATTCTGCCAAAACAGTCTGCTTCAAGGCCGAAATCCGATCGTTACAGAGGTTTCCGATGCTTCCTTCGTGGGTGTGGTGTATCTCTTTCCGAGGGACGAAAGTGCCTGCTTCGATGGATAATCCCACTTGTTTATAGGCATCCCGGAATGGTACGCCCGACAATACGAGCCGATTGACCTCTTCTACGCTGAATAACAGATTATATTTGTCCTCTTCGATGCTGTTCCGATTGACCTCGATTTCCTGCATCATGCGTGTGACCATTTGCAGGCAATTGTCCAATTCGTCGAATGCCGGAAGAAAAAGTTCTTTGATGATCTGCATATCCCGAAAGTATCCGGATGGAAGATTGTTGCATATCAACATGATTTGTTGTGGAAGGCCTTGGATTTTGTTGCATTTGGCACGTGTCAGTTCAAATACGTCCGGATTCTTTTTATGAGGCATGATGCTGGAACCGGTCGTGTAGGGATCGGCCAATTTGATAAAACCGAAATTCTGACTGTTGAACAAACAGGCGTCGAAAGCCAATTTCGAGAGTGTTGCCGCGATCCCTGCCAAGGCGAAAGAAACGGTGCGTTCCATTTTTCCCCGTCCCATCTGAGCATATACTACGTTGTAATCCATGGAATCGAAGCCTAACAGGTCGGTTGTCATTTGCCGGTTCAGCGGGAATGACGAACCATATCCGGCTGCCGACCCTAACGGGTTTCGGTTGCATATTTTAAAGGCGGCCGCCATCAACAGCAGGTCGTCGACCAGGCTCTCGGCGTATGCCCCGAACCACAGTCCAAAAGAGGAAGGCATCGCTACCTGCAGGTGGGTATATCCGGGGAGCAATACTTCTTTATAGCGCTCGCTTTGTGCGATGAGTACATCGAACAGTCCGGAAACGGCCTGTACGGTTTCCTGTATGCGTGCCCGGGTAAACAGTTTTAAATCTACTAACACTTGATCGTTGCGCGAACGGCCGCTGTGTATTTTTTTTCCGATAGCTCCTAACCGTTGTGTCAGCATCAGCTCCACTTGCGAGTGGACATCTTCTACACCTTCTTCGATGGTAAACACTCCTTTTTCCACCAATGCATGTATCTGCCTCAATTCGTACAGGAGCAACGGAAGTTCCTCCTTGGTTATCAATCCGATACTTTCCAACATGATGATATGTGCCATTGAACCGATCAGATCATATTTTGCGATATAAAGATCCATTTCCCGATCTTTACCGACGGTGAAACGTTCGATCTCCCGGTCTGCCGAACTGTTTTTTTCCCAAAGTTTCCGAGCCATTTTTAATGCTGCGTCCGTTTTTAGTTAATAGGATAAAGAGGCCAATACCTCCGATATTCGGTCGACGGCTTCCTGTAAGGGTTTGGAAACCATCGGTTTGATAAAGGGGTTCAACTCTGCCCGGGCTGTCAGCTTCATACGGGTGTCGTTTTCTTCCACCTGTTTCAGTTGAATCCACAGAAAGAGTGGAACCGGCGAGTTGGTGGTCGCCAGTTTAATCGTTTTGCAAGGTTCCCGATCTACGATCTGAAAGGTGATTTTCCCCACGGGAGAAACCGTCAGGCTGCATGAATCGGCATCAAATTCGAGATGCTGTATTTTGTCCTGTGGGATACGGTCACGTACCTTTTCTAAGTTGGACAGATCGGACAGCATGCTGTAAATACGATCTTCGTTATAAGGAATCGTTTTAATACCGCTTACAAATTCCGTCATTCGTCGATTGTTTAGTATTTAGGATTCCATTTGGACGGATCTTTCCGCCATTCCTGCAAAATGGCAATCTCCGATTCGTCGATATAATCTGTACGGACGGCTTCTTCTACAACAGCATCGTAGTTGCTGAGCGTCGTAAGCGAAACTTTTGCATCTTTGAATGCCTGTATGGCGACCGGAAAACCGTAGGTGAAGATCGCCACCATGCCTGCTACGTCGCATCCGAAGTTGCGTACGGCTTCTACTGCTTTCAGGCTACTGCCCCCTGTAGAGACCAGGTCCTCGATAATCACTACTTTCGATCCGGGTTTCAACTCTCCTTCGATCAGGTTTTCCAAACCGTGATCTTTCGGGGTCGAACGGATGTATACAAACGGCAGTCCCAACAGATCTGCCACTAATGCTCCCTGAGCAATTGCGCCTGTAGCAACACCGGCGATAGCATCGGCTTTCTCGTATTTTTCGCAGATTGTCCGGGCTAATTCCAATTTGATGAAACTTCTGATCTCCGGATAGGAGAGTGTCTTCCTGTTGTCGTTATAAATCGGAGATTTCCATCCCGAAGCCCAAGTAAAGGGATTGGCGGGCTGCAATTTTACCGCCTTGATCTTTAATAATTTTTCTGCTACTAATCTTTCCAATGTTTTCATACAACCTACTTGTCTTTAGTTTGAGATGCAAAGATAGGGAAACGGATTGGAAATAGCAATATACTTTTAAACAGCTTTTTGTTCTTGTCAGAAGGCAAGGGCAAGTCCGAAAAAGCTGAAGCGGATATCGGGAATGGATAATAGCGTTTCGGCACAACTGCTCATCGTGGATCCTGTTGTTATGACATCGTCTACCAATAAAACATGTTTGCCGCAGAGTCGACTGCTGTCGGACAGGGCGAAAATGCCGGTTACGTTTTCCTTCCGCTGGAAAGCTTGCTGCCGTGTCTGGCTTTCATTTTTCCGGATACGGCATACGGCATTGGTTTCAAGTGGAATACCGGTCACTTCGCTGAGGCCTGCGGCTATTTCCTCCGCCTGGTTGTAGCCTCTCTGCCGGAATCTTGACGGGTGTAACGGCACGGGGATAATCAAATCGACCGGGTCTCTATCCGGAAAAAGGCGATTCGGTGGTCCGGCCAGTTCTCGTGCGGCCAGTTTGCCGAGCCAATGCCCTAACGCTTTGTTTCCCTTATATTTCAGCGACCGGATCAGGATCTGTCCGTATCCGCCTCTTTTATATCGTAACAAGGCGGTTGCTCCGACAACCGGCAGATGCTCGGCAAAGAGTCGGGTAACGGGGGTCTGCTCCGGATTTCCGAAGCAGGTTCGGGGCAGGTCGTACAGGCATTTCAGACAGATATGTATTTCTTTTTCGATCAATGGCTTACGACAAAGAAGGCATTGGCCGGGGAAGAGCAAGTTGAGTAGGTCAGTCAAAAAA
>JBHCAZ010000058.1:0-46305 GCA_041798765.1 Parabacteroides sp.
ATTTTCCGGAACATTTAAAATTTTCCAAACGTTTGTTTTGAAGCACAATACGGATATCATATATTTTCTCAAAACGCTTCATCAAGTCGGGAAAACGGATGTTCTCAAAACAAATCAGTCCCTCCTTCCAACGGAATTTGTCAAAATTATCGATCGTACTCACCCGTAAATGGGAGTCTTTCCATTCTGCTTGTTGCATCGGTAAGAGGAAAAGGGATGAATCCGGGTTTGCACGATCGATTAATTCGACAGATCCTTCCAGCAAGGCTGTCGAAAAAAACGAATGATCCCGATCAATACAGATATTGAATTTCGTACCCCACACTTTTACATCGAATTTTTCGGTCTGTACAAAAAAAGGACGTTGCGTATCTTTTGTCACGTCAAAATATCCTTCTCCTTTCAGATGTACGATCCGACCATCTTTTCCGAAAGATGCCGGATATTCAAGTTCGGAACAGGCGTTCAACCAGACACTCGTTCCATCCGAAAGAAGTAAATGCACGCGCTGGCCGGGAGGGACAATGACATGATTCGTGAGAGAGGGTTCTTTTGTATTTGATAATAGCAGATATACCGATAGGGAAGATCCTATCAAAAGCAAAAACAGGGCTGCATATTGCAAAAACGATCGGAGTTTCATAAACCGGCCGGAAAATCGTTTCCGATAATCAGTTTGTTGATCTTCCTTTTTCTTCAATAAAGAGACATCAAAAAATTTCCGTTCGTCGACCAATATCTTTAAATGATCAGGAGAACAGTCCACCCAATTGCAAACCTCCTCTTCTTCTTCAAAAGAGGCCGTGCCTTCAAAAAAACGATATAAAATATCTCTATCCATACTATATAAGCACTTCAAGAGCAAAATACCCTAAAAAAGCCTCTTATAAAAAAAGGAAAAATACAAGATAATCTTTCAGTTTCATTTTCAGTACTTTCAATGCTTTCGAAATATGAAATTCCACACTCTTTTGAGAGAGGTTACATAAATTTGCTATTTCGGCGTATGTTTTATTTTCATAACGGCTCATATAAAAAATCCGGCGGGTTTTCTCCGGCATCACCTGAAAGGCTTCATCGACTAATCGTTGTGTCTCCTCGCTAAATATTTCATGCGGTTCACACGCCTCAAGAGTCGCTATACGTAAGTTGTTGACCCGGCATTGATGTTCTTGGAGATGTCGTTCCACATCTTCACGAACACGCAAATGACGTAAATAATTCAGACATTTATGTTTGATGATTTCAAGAATATAGGCCGGAATATTGGATTCAGACGCTAAAAGCCCATGATTCTCCCAATAATACAGGAATGCTTCCGCCGTTATATCTTCCGCCATATTCCTGTCTTGTACGTAAGTAGAGGCAAACTGGACAAACAGTCCATAATATGCTGTATATAACTTATTAAAGTCCTTGATCTCTTCAACTGTATTCGTGTACTTTCCCTGTATCTTCATCAACTTCAATCCTTTTAGAGATTAGACATACAATATTCGAAATTTTTATTGATTTCTGCAAAAAAGAATCCGATGAATCAAGCTCCAAAAAAAACTATGCATTATTTTCGTGAAAAGATATTGAAACTCTTTCGCAAATCGTATTTTTTATTATTTTGCGAGATTATAGAATACGCACTAATCTAAACTTGAAAAATATGGAAAATGAAAAAATCCCGACTGCAACAAGCAGTCCGTTGATTATCCGTTGTTCAAATTGCGGAATGCCCGCCGAATTTAATATCATACAAAAACTACCTTTGCCGGAATTGCGGCTCCCATACCGACATCCGGAAACCGATAGAAGATATCCTTCAGTGGCGAGAACAGGTAAAGAAAAACAAAAAAAGGCATCTTCCGAATACCCGTCTGTCGTTTATCATTGTCCGCAATGCGGTGCCTCTGTCATGGTCGAAAAAGGAGAAGCACTTGCCCAATGTGCCTTTTGCAGCACCTCTTTGGTCAGGCAAGAATATGCCAATGCAGGCCAGGACCTGCCGGAGCTGCTTATTCCTTTCAAAATCACACACGAAGAGGCTGTTAAGAAACTCAAAGCATGGGTCGAAGAAAATAAGGACCAAAAAGAGGCCCGTTCCATCCAATCCAAATTAAAGGAACTCGGAGGCTGGTATTTACCTTATCAGCTTGCATACGGACCTGTACGCTGTTCGGTCACCCGCGAAAACAGCAATCGAGAATATAAATGTGGAGGTTATATCGACGGAGTTGCCGTCAATCAGTCCAGTCAATTGGATAATGAATTGATGAACGAGGCAGAACCTTTCGACTGGGCCGATGCCGTTCCTTTTGAATGGGGATATCTTGCCGGCCAGAAGGTCAAGATACAGGATGCCACGCAAAGCCAGGTAGACCAGCGGACTAAAAACGAAATTGAAAAAGAGTATCTGCATACGGTAGAATATGCCATGCAAACACAAGGAGTGTATATTCAAGCAGATATCAGCAATACGCTGACAATACCGGCCTTGATGCCGATGTATTATTTGCGGTGCAGTAAAAAGATTAGCGCTACGGTCAACGGACAAACCGGAAAAGTGGCCGTTTCAAGGCATAAAGTACAAAAAAAACGGCTCTACTTGGTCGAACCGTTCATTTTAACGCTCATCGTCGCCTTTTTGTGGACAGGTATACCTTTTGGAGCAGCATTCGACATGAATTTATTTCTTATGGGGACAATCGTTTCCGCAATCATTATCTTCTCCATTCTCACACAGGACCGGACCACAAAAATCAGACGTCTTTTCTTTACGAAAGCCGATACAACACAAATCCGACAAAAGAAAGAGAATACACCGGTATTCTTCGAACCGGTAAAGGGAAAAGGGACGCCCGTCCGGATACACTTTTACACTCCTAAAAGGATCATTCGGTACCTCTTTACGGCAATCGCCATTATTACCCTGCCTGCATGGATAGCCGCCTTGATTGCAAGCCTGGAAAAATATACAACGGAAGAAATTCTCCATCTACCCTATCATTACGGAATGGCTTGGTATGCGCTGTCTATTCCGTATGCATGGATCCTTTGGCTCAAACTTGGAAGAAGTACCATCTACAATTATCCGGTGATAAAAAAAATTCTTCCGAACGGGAAATATCAAACCGTACAAAGTGATCATACGGTTCCGAAAATAAAGATTTCCACATTGATTCGATATACCCCGAAGTGGTTGTTACTACTTATTATCTGTATACTTCTCGGATCTATCGGAGCCATCCTATGATGCATGTGAACCAAACGTCCGGATACAGGAAATGGTCGCTCTTCAAACAAACGGATAAGTAACATAATAAAAAAACGAAAAGAGGCGATGATAGACGATCAGATCATTTCCTGTATCTTATAGACAAATTCCATCCAGACCCAATAACGGATCGCTTTTCCGAGAAACATCGAAATTGCAACAATCCAAACATTGGCTCGCAAAAATCCCAATGCAACGGCTATAAAATCACCGATGCCGGGAAGAAAAACAAAAAAGCCGATCCAAGAACCTTTTCCGGCAATCCATTGTTTGACCCGCTCCAATTTTTCAAAATCCAACTTGAGATATTGATGAATCCATTCCGTCTTTCCAAGCATTCCGAGCCAATAACAACTCATTCCGCCTAAAAAGTTCCCCAATATGGCAGCAGCCATACAGGAAATATAGGATGCCCCGGCCAATAATACGCCCGTCAGCACTACTTCGCTACTGAAAGGCAAGATAGTTGCAGCCAAAAACGCGGCAATAAAAACACCAATATATCCGTAGGCTATAAGAAATTCCATACTCTGAAAGCCAAGGATGCAAATAAAAGAAATACAATCAAATAAAAAGCAATCGTGACGATCCGTCCGCGTGCCGTCGTAAAAAAATGAGCGGCAAGTATAGAGGCCGGCACGCAAGCCGTTTCCAAGAATTCTTCCGAAACCTGCTCATACAGGAAATACAACCCAAAGGCCCAAACTGCCATCATCATAAGAAAGGAGAGAAATTGGCGGGAACGTAATGAATTTTCAGTATCGCGTATAGCGATATGAAGCGATGCGACCAATGTCAGCAAGGCAATGATCAGAATGCTGATCCATTCTGACAAAACGACCGTTCCGATTGAAAAAAAACGAACCTTAAAAAGTACTGAAAAAGGGATGGTGAAAGAGGAAAAATCCTGCTTCCAAAGGCACCATGCCAATAAAAAACAATAAACCGTTCCGCCTCCCAACAAAGAGGCCAGAAATGTACGTAAAGTCAATGTCCGGAAATTATACATCCCGATCCATAACAGCGGTAGAAACCAAAGCAGATGGATCCAGAGCAGGCTTCCGATTCCGAGCAAAAGGGCTGCATTATATGCTTTCTCACGCGCCTCCGGATCATGATAAGAAGTAAAAAGTTGATAAAGGGCTAAGATCAAGCAAAAAACCCCGACCGAAGTCGATTTTAACGGGAAAAAGTCAGGATTCGTACTAATGAACAAGATATAGAAAAGGAAAGGAAGCTTCGTCTTTTCCCGTATCAGGACCAATACATAATTTGCCCGGGAAAGCAGAAAAGCTCCACCGACCATCAATAACATTCCGATGATATAGGTGAACGCTTTCCCGGGTAAAATTCCGCAGATCTTATTCCATAAAGGAGTTGCCGATACTTCTCCGTAAACAGGATAACCGACCGAATACCAAAAACTGACCACCCAGCAAACCACACATGCAATCAATATAGGCAAGAGAGTTTGCAAGGAAGAAAGGTTGGAACGGCGGGTATATGAACTGCGGTACATCATATCCGGTATCTTACAAATCGAACCCGATATCCTTACGGAAATATTTTTTATCGAATGTAATGGCTTCTGCTCCGGAAAAAGAACGCGCTAACGCCTCTTCTTTGTCGGCACCATACGAACTGACAGCTATCACACGGCCGCCATTGGAAAGAATCTTACCTTCCGACGATTTTGTACCGGCATGAAAAACAATGCTTTCCGGATCCATCTGTACGGGAAAACCGATTTCTTTTCCTTTTTCGTAAGCCTCCGGATATCCGCCACTTACCAACATCACAGTAACGGCTGTACGCGTATCTTCTTTCAATTCGCACGTTTTCAGATTCCCGGTTGCAACGCCTTCTAACAAATCGACCAGATCGTTTGCAATTCGCAGCATCACCACCTCCGTTTCCGGATCACCCATACGACAATTGTACTCGATTACCATCGGTTCGCCTTTGACAGAGATCAGGCCTAAGAAAATAAAACCCTTATAATCAACACCCTCTTCTTTCAAACCTTCGATAGTAGGACGAATGATACGCTGTTCTACTTTTTCCATAAATACCGCATCGGCAAACGGAACCGGCGACACAGCCCCCATTCCACCAGTATTCAATCCGGTATTCCCTTCTCCGATCCGTTTATAATCTTTAGCAACCGGCAGTATTTTATAATCCTTTCCATCGGTCATCACAAAAACGGAACATTCAATTCCATCCAAAAATTCTTCAATAACAACGGTACTGCTGGCATCGCCGAACATTCCATCCAACATCTCGGTCAGCTCTTTTTTGGCTTCATCGAGCGTATCTAAAATCAATACTCCTTTTCCGGCTGCTAAACCATCGGCTTTCAAAACGTACGGAGCTTCCAACGATTCCAAGAATGCATATCCCTCGGAAAGGGTCTCCAACGAAAAGCTTTTATAACGGGCGGTCGGTATCCGATGACGCATCATGAATGCTTTTGCAAAATCTTTACTTCCTTCCAGTTGTGCACCGGCTTTCGATGGCCCGATCAGCAAAACGGCCTTCAAATCAGGATCGGCCTTGAAATAATCATAGATTCCTTTTACTAAAGGATCTTCCGGACCGACCACCACCATATCTACCCGATTTTTCAGCACAAAAGCACGAATTCCCTCAAAATCATCGGCTTTCAAGTCGACATTCTCGCCAACAAGTGCCGTCCCGGCATTACCCGGAGCGATAAACAGACGGTCTACTCTTGGGCTTTGGGCTATTTTCCAGGCTATTGCATGTTCTCGACCTCCCGAACCTAATACTAATATCTTCATGTTTTTACTTTTTTAAATAATCATCAAAGTAGCGTGTAATTTTTTCATACAGATGCGGACGATCTTTGCCTATCACATTATGAGGATGGCCCGGATAAACAAAATAATCGGGATATGTACCGGCATCCACACAAGCCTTTAAAAAACCAAGGCTATGCTGCCAGACAACCACCGGGTCGACATCTCCGTGAATCAGCAGCAAATGCCCTTTCAATCGGCCGGCTTTCTCTTTCAGATTGGCATTTTTATACCCGTCAGGATTATCCTGCGGACGATCCATATAACGTTCTCCGTACATGATCTCATAATTTTTCCAGTCTATAACCGGTCCGCCCGCTACACCGACTTTGAAGACATCCGGATAAGAACACATCAAATTAGTTGTCATAAATCCGCCATAACTCCAACCATGCACTCCGATCCGATCGGCATCTACATACGGTAGCGATTTTAAAAATTCGACTCCTTTCAGTTGGTCAGCCATCTCATTCACCCCTAAATTACGGTGGATGACACTCTCAAATGCATGCCCTCGATTGGCAGATCCCCGACTGTCTAATGTAAACATAACATATCCGCGTTGTGCCATATACAGGTCCCAACCTCCAACTCCGTTTTTCCAACCTCCCGTCACCAATTGGGCATGAGGTCCTCCATAGACATACACAATTGTCGGATATGCGATCGTTTCATCCAGATCCAACGGTTTAACCAACCTGTAATTCAAATCGGTAACACCATCTGCAGCTTTAATGGTACCTGTCACCACCTCCGGAATCCGATAATTCCGGAAAGGATCTTTTGCCGTCAAAAGCGTCTGAACGATTTTTCCTTTTTCAGTATCGACGACCCGGATCTCTCTTGGAACGGAAGGTGAAGCATAACGATCGAGGAGGAAACGACCTGAAAAACTGAGAGAGGAGCTATGGACGCCTTGTCCTCTATCGGTCGACAGGCAAAACAATTTTCCGCTTTTCAACTGTAATTTCCACGTATGTATAGACAACGGCGACCCCTCCTCACTTACATCTTCCGGTAGGGGTTGAGTAGAGGAGATAAAAAGATTTTCGCTCTTTCGATCAAACCCGAGTACTTCCAGCACCATCCATTTCCCGGCAGTCAGTTGTTTCAGAAGTTTTCCATCCGTATTGTACAGATACAGGTGATTGTACCCGTCACGCCGACTTTGCCAAATAAATTTATCCGGATCATTGGGAAGGAATTGTACCGGATGCTGTGGCTCCACATACCGTTCATCCGTTTCTGTAAAGAGAACCAGTTCCTTTTCGCCGGTAATGGCTGAATACCGTACCAGATTCATCTCATTCTGCTCGCGATTCAATTCGGCAATATAAATACTTTTTTCATCCGGACTCCAAGCTACATTCGTCAGGTATTTCTCTTTGGGTAAGCCGGTTTTCAACCATACGGTCCGACCGGAAGAGAGGTGATACACGCCTACAGTCACTTCATGGCTTTTCATTCCGGCCATCGGATACTTATGCGGCAGTAATGTGGCTGATCGCGTAGAAATATCCACCAAAGGGTATGCCGTCACCATCCGTTCATCCATTCGATAAAAAGCCAAAGCTGAGCCTTTCGGCGACCAGAACAACCCTTTATGGATCCCGAATTCATTTTGATGGACCGAAGTTCCGCAAACAATACCCTCCTCCGTTTCTGCCGTTACCTCCGTCTGTTCATTTTCAGGAGAGAGCAACCGGACATTATTTCCTTCTGTAAAAGCCACATATCCGTTTTCAACACAAAAAGCCTGATTTACCCATTCCCGTTCCGGGCGATAAGTTGCCACAATCCGGTTTTCGGCATACGCATAATGTATCCGATGTTTTTTAAGATAAAAGGCTACGATCGGCCTATCTTTATAGGGAATTGAAAAAAACGGCAATTTTCCGAGAGAATCCAGTGCATTCGCTGCAAGCACCTCATTCAACGTTTTTCGGGTAAACGCCACCGTTTCTTTTCCTCCCGGAGCACCCGTAATCACACTGTCTCCCCTGACATACAAATAATGATCTCCACACCACTGCAATTGCTTCAGATCAGAGGGGATAAAACGTGCCTGCGTTTTCCCGCCGGGAATCAAATCGTGCAACGTCAACTGTTTTTCCTGTCCCATAAGTGAAAATAAGAAGAAGAACGAACAAACGGCCGAAAGAAGCATCTTTTTAGTCGTCATATGCATCCCCTCCTTTTCTTTTAAAGTTTTTTCTCGGAGAAAAATCCCTCTTGTATTTCTTTTCTTTATTGAATCTCTTTTTCCCGTCAAAGAAAGCGTCTTCATCATCGGCCAGTCTCTTCTTCCCCGAAAATTTCGATTTCTCTTGAAAGCGCGTAACACTGCTTCCTGCATGATCCGCTCTCCGGGAGAATGCAGCATTACTACGTTCCGACCGGCTGTCATTGCCCTTATTTCCTATGAAATCCCGTTTCCGATCAACTCCTTTAGGCGCTCCTCCGGATCTTTCCGGTTTACGCTCTTCGTCGGCATTCAGTTTTTTCTTATAATCGCGGTTTTTCCCTTCGAATATTTCATAGCACCGATACTCACATTCCAATGAGCCGTTCATCAACTTCAATTTCTCGGAAGGATGCAATCCGATTTTATCGAAGCATTCATCCTTATAGCTGATTATCCATGCCTTATAATCAGTAAAGACATGTTTCAACCGTTCGCCGATCATACCGTATAACCCCAACAAATCGCGTGAAGAAAGGCGTTCGCCATAAGGCGGGTTTGTTACCAAGATACCCGGTTTCGGGGCTTCGGTATATTGTTGGAAAGGCATCACTTTCAATTCAATATACTTCATAAGCCCTGCACTTCGGATATTCTTTTCGGCAATCTCGATCGCAGCCGGATTGATATCCGATCCATAGCATTTGAATGCGAACGTCCGTTCATTCGTTTCATCGTTATAAATTTTATCGAATAATTCTTTGTCGAAATCAATCCATTTTTCGAACGCAAATTCTTTCCGGTAAATTCCCGGTGCAATATTCAGTGCAATCATGGCAGCCTCTATCAATAAAGTTCCGGAGCCACACATCGGATCTACAAAGTTTGTATCTCCTTTCCAACCGGTTTTAAGAATCATTCCCGCTGCAAGTACCTCATTCAGCGGAGCTTCCGTCTGTTCTACCCGGTAACCACGTTTATGCAGACTCTCTCCCGAACTATCGATCGACAGCGTACAATCATTGTGTGAAATATGGATATTTATATATAAATCCGGATTATTCACCCGTACAGAAGGACGTTTGCCGAATTTCTCAACAAAATAATCCACGATGGCATCTTTTGTACGGTAAGCCACAAATTTCGAATGGGTAAAATCGTCGGAATAAATGACCGAGTCGATCGCAAAAGTTTTGTCAAACGAAATGTAGTCTTCCCAAACAATCCGTTTTACCTCTTTATATACCGTATCTGCATCTTTCGCTTTAAAGTGATGAATCGGTTTCAATATACGAAGGGCTGTACGGCAATGGAAATTTGCCTTGTACAACAATTCCTTATTTCCGGAAAAAGAAACCATTCTACGGCCGATCTGAATCGAATCGGCCCCTAAAGACAATAATTCGCCGGCCAAAATTTCTTCCAACCCGAACAGGGTCTTAGCCACCATTTCAAACGTCTCGTTCATGTAATTTTATCATTAGCAACGGATTGACAAGTCATTTTGGGCTATCCGCAATCCGTTGTCGTTAAAAAATCTGTCTGTGCAATTATTTTTAGTTGTTTATTCAAATTTTTCGATCGACCGTTGCGAAACCACCCCTCCCTCCGGAATATCGGTGGTTACCCATACATTTCCGCAGATCGTCGCTCCATCTCCGATACGGATTCTCCCTAAAAGCGTTGCATTGGAATAAATGGTTACTCGGTCTCCTACTATCGGATGTCGGGCAACGCCTCTGATTGCTCCACCCTGTTCGTCTGGAGGGAGTTTCTCTCCAGCCAAACTGACCCCTTGGAATATCCGGACAAAATTGCCTATTACACTGGTTTCTCCTATGACCGTCCCTGTTCCATGATCTATCGAAAAGTGATGCCCGATCCGGGCACCCGGATGGATATCGATACCCGTCTCCGAATGTGCCATTTCGGTAATCATACGCGGAATGAAAGGGACTTTCAACTCAAAGAGCCTATGGGCTATACGATAGCTGCCTATAGCTCTAAAACCGGGATAACAAAAAACGACCTCATTGATGTTCCGGGCGGCAGGATCTCCATTAAAAGCAGCCTCTGCATCGGAAACCAATAATGTACGGATATCAGGAAGAGAAGCGATAAAGGCTTCGGAGAGCGATCGTGCCTCTGCCGACATTTTCCCCTCAGCACAGGTCGTACATTGCGAGTCTGCCAGGCAAAGCCCTGCATAAATCTGCTGTGTCAGCAAAGCATGTAGTTGATCGACCAATACGCCCGTATGAAATGAGACGGTTTGCCTGCTGATCCGTGCTTTCCCGTAATAACCCGGAAAAAGGAGCGCCCGACAAAGATCGACGATCTCTTTCAACACCTGTTCAGAGGGAAGAATTTCCTCATCACGATAGGCATGAAACAATTTGGCATAAGAATAGGCATCCGAAAGTTTTTTCACCGTATCGCTCAATGCCCGACTATGTTCCTGCTGTGTCATTTGTCACAAAAATCTTTTGACAACAAAAATACAATTAAAATAACAGCAGGCAATTGTTCGGCCACAAATATTTTCAGAGCAAAAAGACTTTCTGTCCGGGAAGCCCTTTAAAACCAGGTTTGCAACGGCCAATCAACCATTTACGTTCTTTTTCAGAAAGTTTGTTTCGATTGTAACCGTTTTGTAATATATTTGTAGTCTACATGAAATACTTGTTTCGGATATTTGCGGCAAAAATAATCTATTTAATATGGAGACATTCTATCTCTTTTTAGTCATTTTTCTTATGATACTGGCAGTCTTCGATTTGTCGGTAGGAGTCAGCAACGATGCCGTTAATTTTCTAAATGCAGCCATTGGTTCGAAAGCAGCATCGTTCAAAGTAATCATGATTGTCGCCGCCATCGGTATCTTTATCGGTGCAGCTCTGTCCAACGGCATGATGGACATTGCCCGGCATGGCATTTACCAACCGCAACATTTTTACTTTTCCGAACTCATGTGTATTCTATTGGCTGTCATGTTGACAGACGTTGTGATTCTCGACGTTTTCAATTCTTTAGGAATGCCAACTTCGACTACCGTTTCATTGGTTTTCGAATTATTGGGAGCCACAGTCGCTATTGCATTGGTAAAAATCGCCCATTCGAACGGTATGCTTGCCTTGGGAGATCTTCTGAATACCGACAAGGCTTTCACTGTCATTTTAGGTATTTTTCTTTCCGTTGCCATCGCGTTCTTTTTCGGGGCACTCGTCCAATACCTTTCACGTCTGATTTTCACCTTCAATTACAAAAAACATGCCTCCCGGTTCATCGGCATTTATGCCGGAATAGCCGCTACATCCATTCTTTATTTCATGCTGATAAAAGGGCTAAAGCAAAGTTCGTTCATGGTAGGGCCGATAAAAGACCTGATCTACAGCCATACAAGTGAAATCGTATGGGGAGCGTTTCTTTTCTTCACCATTCTGATGCAGATACTCCATTGGCTGAAAATCAATGTTTTCAAAATAGTCATTCTGTTAGGGACATTTGCACTTGCCCTGGCCTTTGCCGGTAACGACTTGGTGAACTTTATCGGTGTGCCGCTGGCCGGTTACGCTTCATATACCGATTTGATGGCTCAAGGAGGTGCAGCCACCCCCGATACTTTCCTGATGGAATCGCTGCTCGAACCTGCCCAAACGCCCTGGTACTTTTTGGTTTCTTCCGGTTTGATCATGGTCATAGCCTTGGTTACCTCTAAAAAAGCACAAACGGTCGTCAAAACTTCGCTTGATCTTTCCCGTCAGTCGGAAGGAAATGAAAATTTCGGAACCTCTCCGGTTGCACGTGTCCTTGTAAGAAACACCAATCGTTTATCGAGAAATATTTTAGGAATTATTCCTACCTCCGTAAAAGATTGGATAGACAGCCGTTTCGACAACAGTGAAATAATCATTGAAAACCAAGCAAGTTTCGACTTAGTACGTGCTTCCGTCAACGTAGTACTCTCCGGATTGCTAATTGCAGTCGGAACGTCCTTGAAATTGCCGCTTTCAACCACCTATGTAGCCTTTATGGTAGCTATGGGTAGTTCGCTTGCCGACCGTGCCTGGGGACGCGAAAGTGCGGTTTACCGTATAACGGGCGTATTATCGGTTATCGGAGGATGGTTTATTACAGCCGGAGCGGCCTTTACCATCTGCTTTTTGGTTGCACTTCTGATTTACTTCGGCGGCATCGCAGCCATGGCAGCCATGGTCGGACTGACCATATACATGCTGATTCGCAATCAGCTCCTCTACAAGAAAAAATTGAAAAAAGAGGAGATGCGCGAAAACGTGGGAACGACCATCGTCAAATTACGCGAAACGACCGACAAACGCGAAGCGCTTTCTTTATTCCGCGAACACAGCCGCGAAGAATTAAGCAATGTATTAGGCTTTGCAGCCGATGTTTTTGGCCGATCGGTACAGGGATTTATGGATGAAAATCTGCGCGAACTCCGCAAAGTGCTTGCCGACATCGAAGAAAAGAAAACCTATCTCAAGCAAGTCAAGCGTATCGGAACGTTGGGAGTGACTCAATTGGAACACGACATCGCTGTCGACAAAGGGCTCTATTACTACCAAGGAAACGATTTTGCCAGCGAAATCGTGTTCAGTATCCGCCGACTGACCGAACCGGGGAAAGAGCACGTAGACAACCATTTCAACCCGTTGGATGCCATTCAGAAAAACGATTTCGGAAAAGAGATGAGATCCATTATCGAATTTTTGAAAAATAGCGCTACAATGATTCGGGAAAACGACTATCATCGGATGGATGACCTGGTCGACGAATCGACAGAATTGAACCGGCACTTGACATTGCTGAAAAAGGAAGAGCTGAAACGGATCCAAGGACAGAGCGGAAGTACGAAGGTAAGCATGGTATACCTAAATATGGTGCAAGAAGCACAAAACGTAGTTCTGTTTACAGCCAACCTTTTAAAGGTAAGTCGAAAATTCCAAAAAGAATAAGTAAATCAATAGATGAAAAGAAGAGATGCCATCATTTTGTCGATCTTTTTTCTGATTACAGCAACGGCGGCTTTTGCAACCGATAAACCTGCCGGAACAAAAATTGGCACTTTTAACGAAGCTTCGGATACCGTAAAAACGGTATCCGAAGCTTCGTCGTTCAAATTCAAGAAACTGATCCTGCCGGCCTCTCTCATCTCGGTCGGGGCTTTCGGAACAGCTATCCACGGGATGAACGATTATCATCTTTTTTCAAGAAAAGATTCCGTCAAACAGATCCGCATCGACGATTATTTGGAATGGGGAATGCTTGGATGGGTTTTTCTCTGCGATTTAGCCGGAAAAGAAAAACATACGTGGGTCGACCAACTGTTCCTGATCGGTATAGCCGAAGGTTTGAATGCCGCCATGACCCGGACACTCAAGTACGCGATTAACGAAACCAGACCGGACGGCACTCCCTATTCTTTTCCTTCCGGACACACGGCAAATGCGTTTCTCGGAGCCCATATTGCCTACAAAGAATTGAAAGACAGTAGTCCCGTATGGGCTTATTCCGGATATGCCCTTGCTACTTTCGTTGCCTGTACACGGATACGGAACAACCGGCATTGGGCAGCCGATGTTTTGGCGGGAGCCGGATTCGGTATTCTTTCTGCCGAACTATCCTATCTGATTTACTTCCCTATACGTGATGCCCTTTCTCGTAAAATCGGGAAGAAAAAGAATAGCCGGTTAGCTGCCATGCCCGCATGGGGGCCAGCGGGAGGAAGTGTGTCGGTCGTCTGGCAGTTTTAAAAAAATCGACAGGCCAACCTTATATTGAGTGCTTTTTATTTAACTGCAACAATTCGTCCATATACACCCGTTCATTACTCAAGCGCGGAACTTTATGCTGTCCGCCCATTTTCCCTTTTGCATGCAACCATTCATAAAAAAGTCCCTTTCCAGCCACCACAAGTTGCAATGGCAACAAAGAGATATTTTTATAGCGTTTGGCTTCATAGTCGGAATTCAGATGTTGCAGTTCGGCATCTAAAAGAGTCGCGAAAACATCGGTACGTTCCGGCGGGGTTTCAAATTCGACCAACCACTGATGGTATCCATGCGCCTCGTTCAACAAGAAACAGGGCGCAACCGTATATTCCTTTATTTTCGCTCCGGTTTTTCTACAGACTGCCGCAAGTGCTTTATCAGCGTTATCAACCATCAATTCCTCCCCGAAAGCATTGATATAGCTTTTCGTACGGCCTGTAAGCACAAATTTATGCGGGAAAAGAGAGGTAAAACGAACCGTATCGCCAATCCGGTAACGCCACAACCCTCCAGGAGTAGAAATCAACATCGCATAATGTTTCCCGACCTCGACGGCCTCTAACGGAAGCGTGACGGGATCGGCCTTGTCCACCTCTGCCAACGGTATAAATTCGAAAAAGACTCCATAATCGATCATCAACAGCATACTGCGGTCCGACGGGTCGTCTTGCAGGCCAAAAAAACCTTCAGAAGCGTTATAGGTTTCCACATAATGCATTTTTTCAGAAGGGATAAGTGCCTTATATTGATCCCGATAGGGTTCAAAACTGATTCCTCCATGGAAGAACACTTCCAGATTCGGCCAGAGTTCGGACAAATGGGAACATCCGGCATGTTGTATCAAGGCCTTGATCAGCACCAACATCCAGGAAGGAACCCCCGAAATACTGACCACATCTTCCCGCCACGTATGTGCAACAATTTCCTGTATTTTGCGTTCCCATTCATCCATCAGGATGATTTTTCGGGAAGGTACCCGTATATAATCGACCAAGGGATTCAGATTTTGCAGTAACACCGCAGAAAGATCGCCACAATAAGCATTCTTATTCAACGGCGAAGGGCTGTGGCTTCCTCCCAATATAAAGCCTTTTTTAGAAAAAAAGCGACTTTCCGGGACATTTCTCAGATGGACGGCCACGGAATCAAATCCTCCCTGGTAATGACATTTTTTCAAAATATCCTTCGTTACTGGGATATATTTGCTTTTATCATTCGTCGTTCCGCTACTTTGCGCATACCATCTGACCTGCGAGGGCCACAATATATTTTTTTCGCCATTGATCATACGTTCGATATCGGGTTTCAACTGATCGTAAGAATGTACGGGGATACGCTGCCGAAAAGTGGCATATCCTTCAATACTCCGGAAATCATATTTTTTCCCCCATTCGGTATGTGAAGCTGTCGACAACAGATATTTCAACTGTTTTTGCTGAATGACATCGGCATTCTGAGCAAAAGCTGCCATTTTCGTAAGACGCGGGCGAAAAAAAGTCGCCACTATATTTGTTAAAAGATCCATGCTCTTTTTTATTCTGAAATACAAATGTAGGCATTCTCTTTTTATTTATATCTTTGTAAACAACTTAAATGGGAAATGCGATGAAAATAGGTATACTCTCTTCTGGCGGGGATTGTCCCGGAATAAATGCGACCATACGCGGAGTCGGAAAAACAGCCATTATGCACTACGGGATGGAGGTTATCGGTATTCATCGCGGATTCGTCGGCTTACTGAACAAAGATATTCAAATATTGGACGACCGTAGTCTCTCGGGCATACTCAATATAGGTGGGACGATCTTGGGCACTTCCCGCGAAAAGCCATTCAGAAAACTGCTCGCCAGCGGAGAAGGAGAAAAACCGCAAATCATTTTCGACAACTACGTGGCATTGGGGCTGGATTGTATTGTCTGCATCGGCGGAAACGGGACTCAAAAAACAGCCGCTCTTTTGTCGGCTATGGGGATAAATGTCATTGGAGTACCGAAGACGATCGACAACGATGTATGGGGAACAGATATCACGTTCGGTTTCGACACGGCTGTACAAATAGCCACCGATGCCATAGACCGTCTGCACTCTACCGCCAGTTCGCATAAACGGGTGATGGTCGTAGAAGTTATGGGACATCATGCCGGATGGATCGCGTTGCACGCCGGAATGGCAGGAGGAGCGGATGTGATATTGCTGCCTGAATTGGGTTATGACACCCGACGGATCAATGAAGTAATATTGGATCGGGCCCAACGGGGCAAACCCTGTTCGATCGTCGTTGTGGCTGAAGGAATCGAAACCCCTGGCAAAGAACGGCCGTCCGACTATATAACCCGTATTATTGAAGAAAGCACAGGCATAGAAACCCGTAATACGGTATTAGGATATACCCAACGAGGCGGAAATCCCTCTCCTTTCGACCGGAACCTGGCAACCCGTTTAGGAGGGCGGGCTACAGAGTTAATCGCAAACAGAGCGTTCGGCCAAATGGTCTGTATAAAGGACGGGAAAGTAGACTCGATACCCCTTCAAGAAGTAGCCGGTAAATTAAAACGGGTTTCTCCCGATAACGACTTGATTATTCAAGGTCATCGGATGGGGATTTCGTTTGGGTATTGATCTCCTCTTCGGGGAGCTCATCAAAAGCTTTATCCTCTGCCGATTCGCCGGTCTTTTTCTTTTTCAGCTCAGAAACAAACTGCTGCAACTCCTTGTCGGTTCTCAATTTTTTTACCGCCATTTTCGCCGCATTCTGTTGCGATTCTTTTTTCGTATAACCGATTCCCATTCCGATTTGCGTATCGGCAAGGCCTACAGCGGTCTGAAAAACCGGATTTCCTGCATTATCGGCAAACGACTCGATCAGATTGAACGTGATTTCGAGCTTGTTCTTCTGGCTCCATTCGATCAGGCTCGATTTGAAATTCACCTCTTTATGGGCGATCGTATCTAAATTAATATATTTTTTGATCAGCACCTCTTCAATAAACCGATAACAGACCTCATAGCCCTGATCCAAATAAACGGCCCCAATCAAAGCCTCCAACGCATTTCCGTATATATGGTTATTATGAAAACCATGTTTGGCAGCACTTACAACCCTCTTGTCTAACCCGAGGTCGATGGCTACACGATTTAAATTGTCACGTTGAACGATTTTTGAACGTGTATTCGTAAGAAAACCTTCCTGTTTAAATTGAAAATACCTGTAAACGATATCGGCCACTACTGCATCAAGAATCGCATCTCCCAAAAATTCCAGTCGTTCGTTATTCAGCCATTTTCCGCTTCCATTTTCTACCGAAGAAGATTTATGGAGAAAGGCCTGTTCGTACAAATGGACATCTTCAGGATAAAACCCGAGCATTTTATATAAAGAAAGATAAGGCTCCTTATTTTTTTTTCTGAGGAGCCTTATCTGTTTGTATAGTTCTTTCAACACACTATCTGACAAATTTTTTAACAATGGCACAAGCATTATGTCCTCCAAATCCGAATGTATTGGACAAGGCAACCCGTACCTCCCGTTTCTGGGCTTTATTAAAAGTAAAATTCAACTGATAGTCGATTTCCGGATCTTCATCTCCCTCGGCATGATTGATCGTGGGAGGAACGATATCCTCTTTTACCGACATCACACAAATGGCTGCTTCGATGGCACCGGCAGCACCTAACAAATGGCCGGTCATCGACTTTGTCGAACTGATATTCAGTTTATAAGCATGGTCTCCAAAGACCTCCTTAATCGCTTTCACTTCCGACACATCGCCTACCGGCGTAGAGGTTCCGTGAACGTTGATGTAATCGATATCTTCCGGATTCAGGCCCGCATCTTCGAGGGCATTACGCATCACCATTTTTGCCCCCAATCCTTCCGGATGAGATGCCGTCAAATGGTAGGCATCGGCCGAAAGGCCTGTGCCGGCAATTTCGCAATAAATTTTAGCTCCTCGTGCCAGTGCATGCTCCATCTCTTCCAACACCAAGCAAGCGCCACCTTCTCCCATCACAAACCCGTCGCGACTCGCACTGAATGGGCGAGAAGCTGTTTCGGGCGAATCATTACGGGTCGACAAGGCGTTCATTGCATTAAATCCGCCTACACCGACAATTGCAATAGCCGCTTCTGCACCTCCGGTCACAATGACATCGGCTTTTCCTAACCGGATGTAATTAAAGGCATCGGCTATGGCATTTGTAGAAGATGCACATGCTGAAACCGTAGCAAAGTTAGGCCCTCTGAAGCCGTATTTCATCGAAATATGACCGGCTGCCATATCCGCAATAATTTTCGGAATGAAGAATGGACTGAAACGAGGCCCCAGTTCGTCGGAATAGGTCAGCACCTCATCTTCGAAAGAACGTATACCACCGATCCCGGCAGCGAAGATCACGCCGATGCGATCCTTATTTTCATGTTCAAGATCCATGGAAGCATCTTCTACAGCTTCTGTAGCAGCCACCATTGCATATTGTGCATACAGGTCGAACTTGCGGGCCTCTTTCCGATCCATATATTGCAACGGATTGAAATCCTTGACTTCGCAGGCAAACCGGGTCTTGAATTTAGATGCGTCAAAATGAGTAATAGGTCCTGCACCACTTTTTCCGTTGACAATACCCTCCCATGTTTCGGGGAGAGTATGACCAAGCGGAGTAATAGCCCCAAGACCTGTTACTACGACTCTTTTTAATTCCATAACATTTTAAAATGATTACTTCGCGTTAGCTTCAATGTAGGCAATAGCATCTCCTACAGAGGTAATCTTTTCTGCTTGATCATCCGGGATAGAAATTCCGAATTCTTTTTCAAATTCCATGATAAGTTCTACCGTATCAAGAGAGTCTGCCCCTAAATCGTTGGTAAAGCTCGCTTCGTTTGTTACTTCTGTTTCTTCAACACTTAATTTATCAACGATAATAGCCTTTACTCTTTCAGCAACTTCAGACATAACTTTTAATTTTAGATTAATAATACAAATATACTTTTTAATTTTGCAGTGCAAAGAAACGAATTTTTTATGTTACAAAACAAATTTAATAAGCTAAAAATACGGAAAACTGCACATTCCCTCCATGTATGTGCACTTAAAACTTCAAAAAAATGAGACATATTGCCATATTTGCCTCCGGTTCGGGCACCAATGCCGAAAATATCATCCGGTATTTTGCTAACAGCGAAACGATTAAAGTAGAGGTCGTTTTATCCAACAATCGCCAAGTCGGCGTACATGAGCGGGCAAAACGATTGGGTGTTCCTTCGTTTGTCTTTTCCCGGGATGAATTCGAGAAGGGGACCTCTGTGTTGACGTTGCTTGATCGCTACCATACCGATCTGATTGTACTTGCCGGTTTCATGTGCAAAGTCTCTGCGCCGCTGTTGAACGCCTACCCGAACAGGATTATCAATATTCATCCGGCACTGCTTCCCAATTTCGGAGGAAAAGGGATGTACGGCATGCATGTACATGAAGCGGTTGTCGCCTCCGGAGCGAAAGAAACGGGAATTACCATCCACTATGTCAATGAGTTTTACGACGAAGGCACCATTATTTTCCAGGCAAGTTGCCCGGTAACACCGTCCGACACCCCTGAGGAGGTCGCCACCAAAGTACATGCGCTGGAATATGCGCATTTCCCTAAAATCATTGAACAAGTGCTACAAGGTTAAAAGGCGTTTTATACACGCTTGTATCCCGATCGGCAAGAAAGTCGACCTCTTCAGATGCTTCTGCAAGTAATAAAGAGGTCCTTTTTTAAACGAAAAAAGGGCAAGGGGGGAGCCGATTTTTCTCTTAAAACGAATGGCCATATTATTAAGCCCCGACTTTATCGGAGTTTGTTCCGGTTAAAATGAGGGGCGGCTTTCAAATAGAAAAACAACGTGGAAAGAACAGTCAGGGTAACACCTGCTATATAAGCAAAAGAAAAGCCTCCGAACAGATCGGCTATCGCCCCTCCTGCCGTAAGTCCGATACCGATACCTACATCCCAGCTCGTCAGGTAGGTAGAGGTCGCTGTTCCGCGCATGTTGTGAGGAGCTAAATTGACAAAAAGAGAATTGAATGCCGGAAACATGGTTCCGAAGGCTACCCCTTGCAAAAGCGCAATCAATATATAAGAAAACGATGCAACCGGCCGGCTCCAAAGTGCAATCCGACCTAAAGCCGCCAAGGTATAAAAACTGATAGCCGCCAACACCATCCCGAATAAAATCACCTGCGTCAGGCGTCCTTTATCGACTTGTCGCCCCGAAAACAACCGCGAAACAGCCAATCCGATCGCCATAAAGGTAAAATAAAGGCCGGAATTGACCGAAAGTCCGATCTCTTTGGCATACATGGCCACATACGTCGTAGTCATGCCATAGGGTATGGAAAGCAAAAACAACGAAATTCCCGCCCAAACACCCTTGGCTAAGAAAAAGCGGTCCCACGAAAGCGGTTCTCTTCGGGCCGGTGCTTTGTAAGGGGTTTTCACGATACTTGCCATGATAAACCCGAGTAAACAAGACAGCAATGCGATAAAAAAGATGACCTCATAAGAGAACAGGCCATGCATGAACAACCCGGTCATCGGTCCGAAACTCATGGCTATATTATTGGCCAGTCCATAATAGCCGATGCCTTCACCTCTTTTTTCGGACGGTAAAATATCGATCGCGATGGTGTTTCCCGAAACGGTGACCATCCCGAAAGCTAATCCATGAATAATTCGGAAGACAATAAAAAGGCTCAGAAACCCGGCCAACATATACCCTCCAAAAACAATCGTAAACACTCCGTATGCCATCAAATAAAGCGGACGACGGGAAAAAGCATCCAACAGATACCCCGAAAAGGGACGGATACACAAGGCAGCAAGCGTATAGCAGGATAAAACAAGACCGATCGTCGATTTTTCCGCCAAAAATACCTCTTGCAGATAGAATGGCAAAACCGGCAATATCAGATAGAATGCAAAAAAAAGCAGGAAATTGGCAGCCAGTAACCAGCCGAAGTTCAAAGAAAGAAGTCCGTTTTTTTTCATAAACACAGCCATTTTTCTAAAAGAGATTACGATAAGATACGAAAACCCAATCGAGAGAGAAGAGCGGCCTCTTCCCGGTTTGCATGCAAGACGGCATAAGCCTCGAATTCCCTCGGATGATTGTAATTCGCTCGGAACCATTCAAATTTTCCGGGATTCTCCCGAAAAACGCTGTCGACATCGTACAGATGAAAACACGACAAAATCGCCTGATCCGTCCGGTTGGAACCAAAATGCGCCAGATCAATGACAGGATGGAGCGGTTCCGGAGGCTTCACTTCGGCTATCCGATCAAATGCGATTTGAAAAAAAGCGGCTATATGCTCCAAACAGCGACGTGTTCCATTCGCTTTTCCATCAGCCGAAAATCCTGCGATATGCGGAGTTGCCATCGCCGCATCCGCTAACAAATCCCGACTGATAACCGGTTCGTTTTCCCAACAGTCGACAATTACCTCCCCGACCTTACCGGTACGTTTGGCCGCGATAAGAGCTTCCGTATCGATCACGGCACCGCGCGCTGCATTCACCAACCATGGTTTACGCTCAAGCGCATCGAAAAAATCCTTTCCGGCCAAATGCCGGGTAGCAAAACGTCCTTCATTTGTCAGAGGGGTATGTAAGGTAATGATATCGGCCTCTCGGGCAATCGTTTCCAAAGAGACAAATCCCTCTGCACCTTCTTCTTCCGCCCGGGGCGGGTCGTTGCGAAGTACCTGCATACCATATACGCTACAGATCCGTTCTACTTCTTTACCGACATTCCCGACTCCTACGATCCCGATGGTTTTTCCCTGTAAAGACTCTTTCGTCCGCTGCGCAACGGCTATCAGGCAAGACAATACGTATTGGGCGACAGAAAGCGCATTACAGCCCGGAGCATTTTTCCAGCAGATCCCCGCCTCATCGCAGTAGCGGGTATCAATGTGATCGAATCCGATCGTTGCGGAGGTAATTAATCGTACCCGACTCCCTTGAAGCAGTTCGCGCGTACATTTATTTATACTTCTCACAATCAACGCATCGGCATCCTTTACATTCCCGGCGGTAAATTCGTCGGCAGCTAAATAAACGACCTCAGCTACCGGTTCCATAATTCCTCTGAGAAAAGGGACTGTTTTATCGGCAATTATTTTCATTTTACACCTCTTCGAACAGACAAAGGTAGACATAATCCCGCAAAAGTGTTCTTTTTCGCCATACAATCATCGCATATTCCGTGCAAAAGCGAATCTGTCTCTTTTGGCACGACCTGCAAAAAAACACATAGTAAGATGCTCAAAAGAATGAAATCAGAAGACTTACAGCAATAAAAAAGATTTATAAGGATAAATTATAACAACAGCAGGGGTATCAGGGGGATAAACATTGTATCTTTGCCGTTATTATAAAAGAAAAAAGACTGTTTATGTTAAATATTCAATCCATTCGAAACGATTTTCCGATTCTGGAACATACAATATACGGCAAACCGCTGATTTATTTTGATAACGGGGCAACTACACAGAAACCTCGTTGTGTCGTCGAAAAAATAGAAAACGGCTACTACAATGTAAACGCCAATATTCACAGGGGCGTCCATTTTCTCAGCCAAGCGGCAACGGAGGCCCACGAAGAGGCACGACGGGCCGTACAGCAGTTCATGAATGCCCGTTCGTCGAACGAGATCATTTTCACCCGAGGCACGACAGAGGCCATCAACCTTGTGGCTTCCAGCTTTACAGAAGCTTGTATGTCGGCAGGAGACGAGGTTATTGTTACGGAGATGGAACATCATTCCAACATTGTTCCCTGGCAGATACAGGCAGCCCGCAAAGGAATTGCGGTGAAAGTAGTGCCGGTCAACAAAAAAGGCGAACTGTGCATGGACACTTTTCGGCAGTTGTTTTCGGAACGAACCAAACTGGTTTCGGTTATGCATGTTTCGAATGTGTTGGGAACTATCAACCCGGTGAAAACTCTTATTGAAGAGGCACATCAACACAATGTCCCCGTGTTGATAGATGGAGCACAGGCCATTCCGCATCTGAAAGTGGATGTGCAGGAGCTGGATGCCGAATTCTATGTCTTTTCGGGGCATAAGATATACGGGCCGACCGGGATCGGGGTATTGTACGGAAAAGAAGAATGGCTTGACAAACTGCCTCCTTATCAAGGAGGGGGGGAAATGATCGCTTCTGTTTCGTTTAAAAAAACGACTTTCAATGAACTTCCGTTCAAATTTGAGGCCGGTACGCCAGACTATATAGGCAGTACGGCGTTAGCAGAAGCATTACGTTACGTTTCCCATTTGGGGATCGACCGGATTGCGGCCTATGAAGAGGAGCTGTTGCACTATGCAACCGAGCGGTTGGGTGGTATCGAAGGGATGCGCATTTTCGGACAGGCTTCGGAAAAGAGTGCGGTACTCTCCTTTTTAGTAGGAAATATCCACCACTACGACATGGGGATGTTGCTCGACCGGTTCGGGATTGCTGTCCGTACCGGACACCATTGTGCCCAACCTTTAATGCGTGCTTTCGGAATAGAGGGTACAGTACGTGCTTCTTTCTCTTTCTACAACACAAAAGAGGAAATCGATGTGCTGGCAGATGCCATCGAACGAATAAAAAAAATGTTTTAACCTGTTTCACACATGTCTTATCTGAAAAAATATCCGATATCGCTGACACTTATCGCTGTCGTATTATACCTCTCCTTTTTCCGGCCGCCTACTTTGGAAGCCCCGCTGTTCGAAGGGATCGATAAAGTCGTCCACTTCTGTATGTATGCCGGTATTTCGGGTGTACTATGGTTTGAATTCATGCGGAATCATATCCGGCAGGAGGCCATCATGTGGCATGCGTGGATCGGAGCGGTAATCTGTCCGATCGGAATGAGCGGCTTGATCGAGCTTTTGCAGGAATATTGCACCTCTTACCGGGGTGGAGACTGGTTTGATTTTCTGGCGAACACGGCCGGGGTCATTTTCTCCACCGTGCTTGTCCGCCGTCTTTTTCAATCGTTTATCTGGAAAGTCAAAAAATAAACATACGAAAAAAAAGATGTTACTTCCCTACTTGGAAAAAGGTCGTATTGAAGCCGGTTGCGACGAAGCAGGACGCGGTTGTCTGGCCGGAGCGGTCTATGCAGCAGCGGTAATCCTGCCTCCCGATTTCCAGCATGAAGCCTTGAACGACAGTAAACAGTTGTCTGAAAAGAAACGGTATGCCTTACGGCCCATCATCGAAGAGGCGGCCATTGCCTGGGCCATCGGGGTAGTCACCCCTGAAGAGATCGACCGGATCAATATTTTGAAAGCCTCTTTCTTAGCCATGCACCGGGCTATCGCACAATTGGACGTATCTCCGGAACATCTGTTGATCGACGGAAACCGTTTCACGCCCTATACCGGGATTCCGCATACGGCGGTTGTCAAAGGAGACGGTAAATTCATGAGTATCGCTGCGGCCTCTATTCTGGCAAAAACCTATCGAGACGACTACATGAACGAACTGGCAAAGACTTTTCCCGCCTATCATTGGACCGAAAATAAAGGATACCCCACAAAAGCGCACCGGGAGGCTATCCGCCGGCAGGGTATCACTCCCTATCACCGGAAAACATTTACGCTCTTGCCGGATCAGCCAGAACTCCCTTTCCTGTAAAAAAACGGTTTATTCCTTTTCTTTGCTCCGAAAAGCAAGAGCGTACATTCGCATCTGCTTGACCATAGCTACCAACCCGTTGGAGCGCGTAGGAGAAAGATGTTCTTTCAATCCGATCCGTTCGATGAAATAAAGGTCTGTATCTAAAATTTCCTGCGGCGTATGGCCGGACAGTACGTTGATCAGCAAAGAAACTATTCCTTTCACGATGACGGCATCGCTTTCTCCTTTAAAAAGGATTTTGCCTGCTTCATAGTCCGCCTGCAACCAAACACGGCTTTGACAACCTTCAATCAAGTTACTTTCTGTCTTGTATTTTTCTGCTAAAGGAGGAAGCGAGTTGCCTAAATCGATTAGTAAAGCATATTTATCCATCCAGTCGTCGAATGCGGAAAATTCTTCGATAACGCTGTCTTGCAATTCGTTAATCGTCATTTTAGTCTTTTTTTTATCGTTTATATATCACTTCAAGCACCGTTTGGCCGACTGCTTTCAGTACTTCCCGGTCGATATTGCCCATATCATCGTTTTGCGTATGCCAATGTGCCCTGAAACCTTTTTCCGAATGCGGATCGTAATTAATGATATCCAATGAAGGAATACCGCGCCCTTTGATTACAAACTCATGGTCGTCGGTCACTCCTCCTCCCGTAGCCTGAATAAAGAATTTCCCATATCCCAGATTACGTGCCGTTTCCCACACTTCATCTACATAACGGGCAGCATATCGCACCGAAAGGTACTCTTTATAAAAGACGGCATCTTTCGCACCTACCATATCGAGCAGAATACCGAATTCGGCGGAATAGCCGGGTACATGCGGATTTTTTGCCCAAAACTGGCTGCCAAGGCACCAGCTTTCCGACGTGTTGCGATATTGATCCCGTGCAAATTCGGGAGTTCCGTAATCTTCGGCATCAAAAAAGATGATGTCAACCCCTACTTGAGAAGCTTTCATTCCGATCTGACGGGCTATTTCGAGCAAAACACCGACTCCGCTGGCTCCATCATCGGCTCCCGGCAAGGGTTTATGGTGGTTGGCAGGATCCGGATCATGGTCGGAATAGGGACGGGTATCCCAATGCGCAAATAACAAAATCCGTTTTTTCTCCTCCGGCTTAAAAGAACCGATGATATTCCGGAGCTCCAAACGGGTGCCATCATAAGCTTTCACGGTTGCTTCTTGTTGATAGACTTTTGCCCCAAACCGCTCCAATCCGGCAGCCAAATAATTGCCGCAAGCCTTATGCGACGGAGTATTCGGAACGCGGTATCCGAATGCGACCTGATCGGCAATGTACGCATAGGCACTATCGGCATTAAAATCCGGGGCATTGGGGAGCGCCACTTTTTTTATATCCGCAGCCGCTGTCGTCCGATCCTTTTGTCCGCAAGAAACAAAAGCCATACTAAAAATCAAAAAAATCAGTTTTACCATGTTATCTTCATTTATTTTCGTAAAGAAGCCCCTTGTGCCACATGCAATACACGCAGGAAATTCCCTCCCCATATCTTGGCAATATCTGTTTCACTATATCCTTCTTTCAGAAGACGTACCGTTATATTTATCAGTTCGTTACTTGCCCTGCATCCGATCAGTTCGCCATCTCCGTCAAAATCGGATCCGATCCCTACATGGTCGATACCGATCAGATTTACCATATGGTTGATATGGCGGATCGCATCGCTGAGAGACGCTTTTTCCGAATCGGTATGTATAAAGCCCTTATACAGGCATAGCTGAACAACTCCACCTTTTGCCGCAAGCGCTTTCAATTGATCATCGGTCAGATTCCGGGGATGATCACACAATGCCCGGGCGGAAGAATGCGAGGCTATAATAGGCAAAGAGCTGGTTTCCAACGTATCATAAAACGTACTTTCAGCCGCATGAGAAATATCGATCAAAATGCCGGTTTCATTCATCCGGCGGACGACCTCTTTTCCGAAAGGACTGAGTCCTCCCCATTCATTCTTGCCTCTCGCCGAGTCGCACACGTCATTATCTCCGTTATGGCAAAGCGTAATGTAAGCGACACCTAAATCCTTGAAACGATTGATATTATCCAAATCCTTCCCAATAGCGTATCCGTTTTCCACTCCTAACAGGATGGCTTTCTTTCCCGCCCCTTTCAGGCGCAAAACATCCTGCGGCGTATGTGCAATTCCCATACGGGCGGCATTGAGCTGTTCCTGGCGATGGATTTCGAGCAGGCGATTCATGGCAAAGCCTGTTGCTTCCCGCAGCGATTGCCCATCGCGTGCGCCTTGAGGGATATAGGCAACCATGACAACCGCATCCACCAATCCTTCTTCCATCAGGGGAAGATTGACTTTTCCACCCTCTTTTTTCCCAATATCAAATGTTTCGGGGAAAATCATCGGCGTATCGGCATGCGAATCGAGAATGATCTGCCGGTTATGTATTCGCTTGGCTTCGGCAAAGAGGCGGGAAACCTGCACGTGATGACGAAACAGTCTCAGCATGTCTTCATCATCGTCGGCAGCAAGTGCCTCCGGATGCCATTGGACGCTTAAAATGTCCCGTTCCGGATGTTCCATCGCCTCGTTGATTCCATCAGGAGCAGAGGCCGTTGCTATAAATTCGGGAGCAGGCTTCGTTATTGCCTGATGATGGAAGGAGTTGACCCACAGCGTATCTTTCCCGAAAATCCGGCGAAGCGTAGAGAGGCCTTCTTCTAAAACGACCGAATGAGACACCTGCTCGCGAGGTTGTTGCTGGCTATGTTTGAGAAGTTTATCAGGGCATTGTGAATGGATGTCCTGATAGACTTTTCCGCCGAAAGCGACATTCAGTAATTGATGTCCGCGGCAAATGCCCAAAATCGGAACTTGGCGGCCAGATGCAATACGTAGCAATAACAAATCGTACGCATCCCGATAGGCATCTACATCCTGCAACTGTGGAACCGGTTCTTCATTGATATACAACGGATTTAAATCGCCTCCGCCGCTCATCACTAATCCGTCTAAACTTTCAACAATGGTCGTCAAAGCCCCGATATCGGTAATCACAGGAATCAGTACAGGTGCTCCTCCCGCTTTCAACACCGCCTGCACGTAAGTCTCCGCAATACAGGAAAGGCCGTCTTTTCGGTTGGCAGATATCCCGATACGGGGAGACTGGGAAGAGATGCCGGCTTCCGCAAAACGGTCGACTTCCTGATAAAGTGAGGCAAGATCCGGGAAACGATTTTTCATATTTCTTATCTAACGATTGACAGATCGGGTTTACGCATCTATTTTTGCATAAGTGGCATTTTCCTCAATAAATTCACGACGCGGACCGACATCCTCGCCCATCAGCATGGAGAATATTTGATCTGCTTCGGCAGCACTATCGATCGTGATCTGCTTTAAGGTCCGGTTCTCCGGATTCATGGTCGTATCCCACAATTGATGGTCGTTCATTTCTCCCAAACCTTTATACCGCTGTGTATGAATCTGATTTTCGTTTCCACCACCGTATTTATTGATAAATGCCTGCCGCTGCTGATCGGTCCAGCAATACTCTTCCACTTTCCCTTTTTTGCACAAATAAAGGGGTGGAGTAGCTAAATATACATAGCCGTTTTCGATCAAGGCACGCATCCGGCGGAAGAAGAAAGTAAGAATCAAGGTAGCGATGTGACTTCCATCGACATCGGCATCGGTCATGATAATCACTTTATGATATCTCAGTTTGCTCAGGTTCAAGGCTTTCGGATCCTCTTCCGTACCGACGGTAACTCCCATTGCACGGTAAATATTCTGAATTTCTTCACTTTCGAAGATTTTATGCTCCATCGCTTTTTCTACGTTCAGGATTTTTCCTCTCAACGGCAAAATCGCCTGGAAGTTCCGATCCCGTCCCTGTTTGGCCGTACCGCCGGCCGAGTCACCCTCGACCAGGAATAATTCACACTGTGCCGCGTCTTTCGAAGAACAATCCGCCAATTTTCCCGGAAGTCCTCCTCCGGTCATCGGCGATTTACGCTGCACCAACTCGCGTGCTTTCCGGGCTGCCTGCCGGGCCTGCGCAGCCAAAACAACCTTGTCTACAATAATCTTCGCCTCTTTGGGATGTTCTTCGAGATAGTACCCCAAAGCCTCTCCGATCGCTTGATCTACCGCTCCGGTCACCTCGCTGTTGCCCAACTTGGTTTTGGTCTGTCCTTCGAACTGCGGCTCCGCCACCTTAATCGATATGACAGCGGTCAACCCCTCCCGGAAGTCGTCGCCCTGGATTTCGACTTTCGCTTTTTCCAGCAACTTGGAGTCTTCGGCATATTTTTTCAACGTACGGGTCAATCCGCGCCGGAAACCGGCCAGGTGCGTTCCTCCTTCGATGGTATTAATATCATTTACATACGAGAAAACGCTTTCGTTGAACGAGGTATTGTACGTCATCGCCACTTCTACCGGGATTCCCTGTTTTTCGGTCACGATATGGATCACATCGGGAATCAACTGTTCTTTGGAACGGTCTACATAACGGACAAACTCTTTCAGCCCTTCTTCCGAGCGGAACACATCGGATTTATAACTTCCGTCTTCTTTTTGAACTCGCTTATCGGTCAGCGTCAGCGTGATACCGGCATTCAAAAAGGCCAACTCACGCAGACGGGTCGCTAAAATTTCATATTTATATTCCGTCACGGTAAAGATGGTGGCATCCGGACGGAACGAGATGCGCGTCCCGGTCGCATCGGTTGTCCCGATCACTTCCACATCGTGCAATGCTTTTCCACAGGAAAATTCCTGCATGTGTATCTTTCCATCCCGACGAACTTCGGCACGCAGATAGGTAGAAAGGGCATTCACGCACGAAACGCCGACTCCGTGCAATCCGCCGGAAACCTTATAGGTGCCTTTATCGAATTTCCCGCCGGCATGCAAGACAGTCAGCACGACCTCCAAGGCCGATTTTCCCTCTTTTTCATGCATATCAACCGGAATGCCACGCCCGTCATCCGTAACCGTAATCGAATTATCTTCATTGATAACCACATCCACCTGAGTACAATATCCGGCAAGCGCTTCATCTATCGAATTATCAACAACTTCATAAACCAAGTGATGGAGGCCTTTTTCGCTGATATCACCAATGTACATGGCCGGTCTTTTACGTACGGCCTCCAATCCCTCAAGCACTTGAATGCTACCCGCAGAATATTCTGTAGAGGCATTCTTCATTTCTTCACTCATGCGTATTTAATTGTTTAAAAATCAGTATTTATCCGTTTCTTTATTTCGCAAACAAATATAATGAAAATTATTGAGCGACGAAAAACGGAACGGTGAAAAACACTAAACGGAGTATAAAAGGAATATAAAAAGAGAGGTTGTGCCATAAAGGGCAAACTGCCATGTTGCTTTCGGCACAACCTTCTACCGCCTTTTCAACAGATTGAATGTCCTACCGATCAATCCCATTTAGCAAAATACAGTGTAACCCAAAAAGCATAAATCGGATCTTGAAACGAAAGCTTTCCAGCCTTATCATCCAAAATATCATTTTTGATGAGTGCCGCCTTGAAGCGGACCACTGACATGGAAGAGGGGATGCAATAGCAATGCATGACTGCATTCGACTGACAAAATGGCAGATTTTCCAAAGCTCCTTTATGGCCGCAAGAAAACGCTTTTGAGGATTCAAAAAAAACAGATAATGAACCTGAAAACAGGAATGGATCTTTTGTAGAAAACAAACAAAGGTTTCGGCAGGTCAAATAAAAAAGGTATGTAGAAAATTCCTTTTCTACATACCTTTTTGTAGCCCGTGGGGGAATCGAACCCCCCTTTCAAGAATGAAAATCTTGCGTCCTAACCGATAGACGAACGGGCCATTCTTCTTAAAAAAAGCCGGGCTACCTCAGTCCGGCTTATACCTTCAACATGTATAATCCTATATTCGATTACGCCAAAGCGTGTACATGTTTAGCCAATTTGGATTTCAAATTGCCAGCTTTATTCTTATGAATAATATTTTTCTTAGCCAATTTGTCCAGCATGGAACATACCTTCGGATACAGAGCCTGAGCTTCGTTTTTATCTTCAGTAGCACGCAAAACTTTCACCGCATTTCTTGCCGTTTTTGCATAATATCTGTTATGCAAACGCCTTGCGTTTGTCTGTCTGATTCTCTTGATAGATGACTTGTGATTTGCCATTTCTTAGCTATTCTCTTTATTATTTTTTTAATCCTGTTTATTGTAGCCCGTGGGGGAATCGAACCCCCCTTTCAAGAATGAAAATCTTGCGTCCTAACCGATAGACGAACGGGCCATAACCTCAAAGCATATAATGCCTTATGCAATTGGTACTATTTTCCGAATGCGTGTGCAAAGATAGAGGTTCTATTGATACCGACAAAACATTTGCTGAAAAAAAATAAAACTTCTTTATAATTTAACTTCTATTTAGAACCCTCCTATAGAGAAAGGAGCAACTTAAATTGCATATAATAGATTCATATACAACACAATACATAAAAACGGGATACAATAGAGCAGATATCTTTCTTTTTTTGCCTCCTTGCATTTGTCGGCCATCTGTTTTTTCAGCGCTCTGCATTATCTGAACTTAATACCGGTCACCTCGGAAACATGCTCCTTTTCATCGACCAAGCGTTAAAAACATCTTCTTTATAACCGGCAACCCGTTTACAAGGACAAACGGACCCCTCTCTTAACCGTCGCTATACCTGCCAAAATGCCCTATGTCTGTAAGAAAGACATAGGGCATTTATTCGGTATAGTGCAAACGGTTCAAAAAGCATTAATATCTCACAACGGCCCGTACCCGATAGGCATCATTTATTCCCCATTGATATTTCCAAAACATCATGGGGGTTGGATCCCGCCGGATCATCACATAACAGCGCCCGCCTTCTTCGTAATCCGTACTCCCCCAATACATGTTCGGGGCAGAAGCGCCGATCACCGTTTCTCCACCGGCATCCACAAAAGCTCCATGTACCAAAGAGGAGTAGTACAAAGAAGTTCCTGAATTGGGCTTTATATCCGAACTGGCTCCAAAACCGACATTCAGGCAAAGAGACTTCCAGTCTATGTCTCCCGGAAGATACCATTTCCCGATATTTCCTCCGGTGATCACTACTCCCGGATCATAATGGGCAGCTTTATAAAAAGCCGGACTTTTATCAGCCGCTTCGGCTTTTACGGTGGTTCCATCTTCGCTTCCTGCCGCATTCCATGTCCAATATTCTCCCTGAAGATCTGAGACAAATTCGTTTATTTTCGATTTTGCGGAATTTCGTACGGTACCCCATTTACAAGCCACACCGTTATCGGCATCACGAAGAGCCATCGCAACACGATTATTTTCATCGATGACCAACCCGATAGGCGTACGCATTCCTTTATCTCTCAGAAGCCCCACCGTTCCATCGTGAAATAAATAGGTAAACAATTTCTTGAACTTTACATTAATAATATAGGATTGATTTCTCTCGAACACAGCATTGCTGAAAAAGGCAAGACTTTTCCCCGTTAAAGATTGTCCGAAAATCTTCCCACCCTGAAATGTAATTTTCAATTGATCACACCGGGTTCCCTCCACAAAATAGTGGAATTCATTATTTGTCGAGGCAAACAATCCGCCTTCTTTATTTGGAGTATTTATTTCCGGAAATGTACAATTCGCATTAATTACCGCTTCCCCTGCATTACGCTGATCCATATCAGTGAGATCAATCGTCATAAGATCGGGCACAGGCGCTCCGCCAGCATTTGTCAAAGTCGCACTTACATATTTAGGAATGGCCATTCCAGCCTCTATTTGTATTCGTATCCGCGCTCCGGCATGTTTCATTTCAAATGAAACTGTCTGATCCGGATCTTGATCAATCACTGCGGTCGTAATTCCGATATAAGCTTGGCCTATTTTATCGCGGGCTAAACTCAGTTCATTACCAGCATAAGAAAATTTATCATTAAAACAGACAAAACGATATGTTCCATGAGGAAGGATTAAACTAGAGTTTGTACTCGTCGGTACAAAAATGTTATTATTGACAGTACCGGTCAAACTCCCTTTCAAAATTCCGTCTTGATAAGCCAACACTGTGTAATACCCATTCGCCATACTACGGGTCACCGGCTGCTCCTCCAACTCCTGTTTCGGAGCATTAGCAACCGTTATCTCTGCCTCTATACCATCGCCGAAATAAATCTGCTCCGACGACAGATACTTCGGTATAGCCGAACGACTGCCCGGCAATTCTTTTTCTTTTTCAAAAGAATGATCCAAAACCTCAAAACGGATATTCTTCACTACATCAACCACTTCCGGATTGTCTTTCTCGCTCTTGCCACAACCTCCCCAAACAATAAGCGACCATAAAATTGCAAGGGTAACTCCTTTCTTTCGCATATCATCATCCTCCTTTTATTTTTTTTTAGTTTAACAGATATATACAATTTCCATCAATTATATTAATCTTACTACCGCATCCGTCTTCCCTACAGAGCGATCAACTAGAAAAAAATTCCAAAGAATATCGGCTTACCTCTTCACATCTGCTTTATTTCACAAAAAGCAAACATAGGATTGCACAATTATTCTCGTATTTTTATTCACATTGAATTTGAAAATACTTCAAATATATATATATTTATAGATTACCCCCCCCCCCCGTTTAGTTTTATTATATTTTATTAACTAATATTCAGTATCATGCTTTGTATTGAATGTTGTTTTTTATTTGCACAAGGGATATGCGATGTGAATGTTTTATAATTAAAAGAGGAGGTCCATACATTTTTGAGACAAACCTTAGATTTTGATTTTTATGAAGCCTTTAAAGTTCGTGGCAAGTATGAGCCTTTCGATGTTTCCACCACCAAAAAAGCAGAAAAACGGTCAGCGTAATGGCAAAACCAATCAGACAGGAGGAGGTATATCCCATTTTAAAGCCTTCGGGGGCTACAAAGATATAGGTGGAACAGACTGCCGTCATGAACAGGGCTGGGATCAACGTTACAATGTAGGGTTTCTTGGTGCGTACTAAAAAAACAGTCAAAGCCCACAAGGTAAAAACAGCCAGCGTCTGATTACTCCAGGCAAAATAACGCCAGATCATGTCAAATCCGTCTTTATCTTTTTGGCTGTACAATAACAGGCCGATAGCGATTAAAAACAGGGGCAGACTGATCAGCAGCCGTTTGAAGATGCTTTTCTGCTCAAGATGTAAAAAATCGGCCACTATCAACCGGGCGGAACGGAAAGCGGTATCTCCCGATGTAATCGGCGCTGCAATCACACCCAAAACCGCTAAAAATCCACCGACGGCCCCTAACCATTCTTTCGTAATATGGTCGACCACAACAGCGGCATTGTTTTCGTCCATGCCGTATGCTTGATAAAACCAAGTAGCTGCGGCCGCCCAGATCAACGCGACAATTCCTTCCGTAATCATCGATCCGAAAAAGACGGGACGTCCTTCTCTTTCATTTTTCAGGCAACGTGCCATCAACGGACTTTGGGTTGCATGGAACCCGGAAATGGCGCCACAGGCGATACTGACAAACATCATCGGGAAAACAGGCAGCCTGTCGGGATGCGGATTCGTTAATCCGGCTGTCATTTCAGGCAGATCAGGATGTTTCACAAACAGCATTACAAGGATACCCAATGCCATGAACATCAATGCGCCGGCAAAAAGCGGATATACTTTTCCGATAATCTTATCGACCGGCAACAACGTAGCTAAAATATAATAGATAAAGACAACAATAATCCAGAAAGTAATATCCAACGATTCCGGTGTCAACTTCGCCAACAATCCGGCCGGCCCGGCAACAAACACAGAACCGACCAGAATCATCAGCAACACCGTGAATCCACGCATGAATTGCTTGAAATTCATACCCAAATAACGTCCGATCAATTCCGGCAGACTCTCTCCGCTATTTCGCAAAGAAAGCATTCCTGCTAAATAATCGTGTACAGCTCCGGCGAAAATACTCCCCAAAACAATCCAAATAAAAGAGGCCGTTCCGAATTTGGCTCCCATAATCGCACCGAAAATAGGGCCCAAACCGGCGATATTCAAAAACTGGATCATGAAAACCTTCCATGAGGGAAGCGGAATATAGTCGACTCCGTCTTGCATCGTATAGGCAGGAGTCTGTTCGGATGGACGGATACCGAAAATCCGTTCGATGACTTTTCCGTAGATAAAATATCCGGTAACCAATGTTATAAGGCAACAAAAGAATGTTATCATGGCAAAAATATAAGGGGTATCAAAAAAAATGTTCTGTGTACAACGACGTACGCGACCAAGCCCGAATATTTAAAATTACAATGCGGCCCGACTTTCCAACACAGCGTCTTCCAACGTTAATTCAGCAATCGTTTGACAGCCTCCGAAATCAACCGGCCTTCAGCTTTTCCGGCCAACAGTTTGGAAGCGACTCCCATCACTTTTCCCATATCTTTCGGTCCGCTCGCCCCCACTTGGGCAATTACCGCCTTCAATTCGGCTTCCAGCTCTTCCTCAGTCAATGGTTTCGGAAGGTATCGCTCAATGACAGCTACTTGTGCCAATTCATTTTCGGCCAGATCCGAACGATTCTGTTGTACATAGATAGCCGCCGAATCTTTTCCCTGCTTAACCAACTTCTGCATGATCTTCAGTGCATCAGCATCCGTCAAAGTATCATTCGCTCCCGGAGCGGTCTTTGCCTCCAAAAAGAATTTCTTCACATTTCTCAAAGTTTCAAGCGTCACCTTATCTTTGGCTTTCATTGCGTTTTTAATGTCTTCACTGACCTTCTCAAATAAATCCATTGTTCTTGTATGTTTAATTTTTTATCTGAAACTGATCAACGTACTTCCCTGATCGTTCTTTTTATCCCCTTTGGTGGAAGCGGACGGAGAGACCGGACGAGAAGTGTACGCCGTATTGCCGGTTTTCCTCAAAAGCGAAATCTCTTTCAGGTTCCGTTTATATGCGGGGGTCTCTTCCAGCATCATGATCAGGCTGTCGTTATCCAATTCATCAGCAGCCAGTACTACGACTTCTGCCTCTCTGCGTAAATTCGTCAACCGGCCGTAATAACGTTCGATCAGCTGGTTTTCCTCCTCTGTTTTCTTCCGCCGCTCTTCCTCCCGTTCGGCAGCCTTGAGGCGGTCATCTTCATTTTCTGCCTGTTGCTGTTGTTCGGAAAGGACATCTTCCAACCCGAATCCGGTTGCCAGAATGGTGATTTTGATCTGCTTTCCTAAAGAATCGTCGTATCCGAATCCCCACTTTACCTCATACTGGGTTTTAAAACGTGCCATAAAATTATGGATATCCCCCATTTCAGCCATTTCCAATTCGGCCTCATGGCTGAAATAGATCGCAAACAACACCCGTTTGGCATTGAAGATGTTGTCAATATCATTCAGAAGCGTATTATGCAGCGCCTCTTCGATGGCCCGTTGCAACCGTCCTTCACCTTCTCCGTAGCCGATACTCATCAGAGCGACTCCACTATTCCGCATGGTCGTATCCACATCGGCAAAATCGACGTTCTGCACCAATTCGATCGTTATGATTTCGGCAATGCTTTTTGCAGCGACGGTCAATGTCTCATCCGCTTTCCGATACGCTTGTGGAACGCTCATCTGCTCTTCGGAATACAATTCCCGCAATCGCTCATTATTGATTACCAGCAAGGCATCGACATTCTGAGCCATCTGTTTAACCCCCTTGACGGCTTTCACGATCTTCGGGCGGCCTTCAAAGACGAATGGAATCGTCACGATACCGACGGTCAGGATACCCATCTCTTTCGAAATTTTAGCGACGATAGGGCCGGCCCCGGTTCCGGTTCCTCCACCCATACCCGCCGTAATGAAAGTCATGCGCGTACCGTCATTCAACATATCCTGAATATCCTCTTTGCTCTCCAAGGCGGCTTTCTCTCCGGTTTCCGGCACGTTTCCCGATCCCAATCCGAATGTCGTGTTCCGGCCGATCAACAATTTATCGGGGACTTCCGATTTCTGAAGGGCTTGATTATCGGTATTGCACAATACAAATGAAACATCATGGATACCTTCTTTATACATGTTGCTGACGGCATTTCCACCGCCTCCACCGACACCGATTACTTTTATAATCGTCTGAGGTGCTTTCGGCAAGTTGAAATCTAATATCTTACTGTCCATAGCTGTATATCATTCTGTCGTTATCGGTTATAATCTTCATCTTTAAACAGTTCTCCTCCGAATCCTTCGAGTTTCTTGCCCAGATCTTTCAGACCGCCGAAAAGGCCTCCTCCTCTTTTATTGGCATTCCTTCCTTCGGTAAAATTTCTTCTCGGAGGTTCATCCGTTACATCGTGTGCTTCTTGTTGAACATCAAGCGGCTGTTCCTTCGATTCAACAGGAGCCACCTTTTCCGGTTCCGGTTTTCTAACCTCCGGTTCCGGAGCCACATGCAATGCACAGTTTTCAGAACCTTTCAGCAGCAAAGCCACAGCCATCGTACATTCCGGATTATTGGCGATCATTTCGCCGGATTCGATCCGATCTTTACGAACAGAAGCATAATTCACCTCCATTTTAAAACGTTCGGAAATTGCTTCCCGCAAGTTTTTCAGCGCAGAACCGTTTCCGGCAATAACAATTCCAAATCCGGGTTCTTTATCCATTCCGGCATCTACAATACGGGCATATACGTTTTCGATGATTTCCCGGCTGCGTGCTTCGACGATTTCATTAATTTCGGCCAACCTGACTTCTCCCGATTGCCATCCTTCTGCAAGGCTGACCGAAACGGCCTGTGTTCCGTTTTCTTTTTCCCAGCGTGCACTTCCATACGTGCGTTTAATACGTTCCGCTTCTTTTTCCGAAATATTCAACGACATCAAATCACGGGTAATCAGATGGCTTCCTAACGGAATGACCGACAACCCTACCAAACTGCCGTTTTTGAACATCGTCACCGTGGTGACACCTGCTCCGAAGTCGATCAGTGCACAGCCCCTCTCTTTCTCCCGATCCGTCAGAATCAAATCGGCTAAGGCCAACGGCGCGACAATGATACCGGCAATGTCTAATCGGAGCGGTTCTTTCATATTGGTCGTCACCGTATGTCGTAAAGAAGGGCGTCCTACAATCAGTTGATAATGAGCTTCTATACGCGAAGCTATCATTCCCTCAGGCGTCTTTTCCAATCTGTTATCCAAATAATACACCGGAGAAACAACATCAAGTACATCTTCCAATTCCGGCTGATAGCGACGGCATTCCCGGTCAAGATCTCTCAGCAAGGCCTCTGTAACTTCACTGTTTCCCAACATCTTAGATACCGGATAGGTAATCGAATGCAATGATTGTCCGCCTACACCGATATAGACTTTGGCTATTTTGGCTCCATCTAACTTATTCTCCAATTTCAAAACGAGCCTCCGTATCTTGCTGGCTGTCTCTTTGATGTTCAAGACGCAACCTCTCCGAATGCAATTTTCGGAGTATTCGACTTCGTAGGCGATTATGGAAAGGGCGCCCGAAACACCTTTCGTCCCGACCATGCCCACCATATGTGAGGTTCCTAAGTCGATTGCTGCTATAAAGTTCGTATATGCCATAGTTTTCTATCTTTTTGTGCAAACAATCTGGTTTGTATATTTTAAATTGATGATACTGTATTTATTCCAACCTACTTTAGGTATTACTTTTTCATAAAAAGAATACAGATCGTCCAATTTCTGTTTGTAATTCTCAAACGATCCCAACACGATCCGATGATTTCCGACTTTAGGAATCAGTTCCACCTCATTATTCGGATGAATATAAATCTGATCGATCTGATCGTTCCAAAAATCATTCTTCTGCAAAAATAATGCAAAATCATACAAGTCGGTCGTTGCCAACTCTTTTTCTACATATCCGCTGGCAACAATTACATGCACTGCATACCGACGACTTACCGGCATCGTCTTGCCGGAATTATCTACATAATAGTCGCCTCTCGGACTTACCACCCGCAAGATAGGCTTTTTTTGCTTCACTTCCAATTTAATCCGGCCGGAAGGGGTCTTATAGGCCTCTACCCGGGCGATCATTTCATTTTTCAACAGCGTTTGTTCAATCTCTTCAGTGTTTATCCGATCCAGATGCACGCCTATCGGATTCAAATCTGCATGTTTCAACATATACACCAGGTCTTCCTTGCCGACGAAGTGTTTATCTAAACTGTCGGTCACGACCACGTCCAGACCTCGACAAGGATACATTTGTTTCCTGTCCTGAAAAAAGAATGCCACAACCGCTATGTAAACAGACAGCAAAACGACAAACACTATGGAAAAGACACGAGCCATCATCTACTTTTTTCGCTTCAAGATTTCTCCAACAGGTTCGACCAACAACTCGATATTTCCGGCCCCCATCATCAATACGACTTCCATATGCTCTTTCTCCGCCTCAATCACGTCCAACAGTTGCTCTTTCTTTATCAATCTTTTATCCGGGATCGTCACACGATCCAGAATAATCCGGGAAGATACGCCCGGAATCGGCTCTTCGCGTGCCGGATAAATATCCAACAGGATCAGTTCGTCTAAAAGTGATAAACTTTCGGCAAAAGCAGAAGCAAAATCACGGGTACGGGTATATAAATGAGGCTGAAAGATACCGGTGACCTTACGATCGCCGTATAATTCCTTTACAGAGCGTATACAAGCAGTCAATTCTTCCGGATGGTGGGCATAGTCGTCTATCAAGACTGCTTTGTCATTCTTCAAATGAAAATCGAAACGACGTCGAGGGCCGGCAAAGGCCTGCATTCCGTTCCGGATCTCTTCGGGAGTCGCACCGTTAAGCCAGGCAACGGCTATCGCCGCCACACCGTTCTCTATATTCACACGGACCGGGACTCCCAACGAAATATCCGGAATCCGAATGTCCTTTCCAATAAAATCGAAGACAATTTCACCGTTTCTGACACGGATATTTGCCGCATAAAAATCGGCTTTTTCTGTGGCGGAATAGCTATACAGGGAAACGCCCGCCTGTAAACGGGTCTGTATGTCAACACCCTTTTTCAACAACAGACAACCTTCCGGACGAATCAGCGATGTAAAATATTCAAAACTCTCCCGATACGCTTCCGGCGTTCCGTAGATATCCAGATGGTCGGGATCGGCAGCAGTAACAACCGCCATATAAGGTGTCAGCCAATGGAAAGAACGATCAAATTCATCGGCCTCAATGACCGTCAGGTCGCTCTTATCCGACAACATCAAGTTGCTGTCATATCCTTTCAAAATCCCTCCCAGGAAAGCATTACAGTCGACATGCGACTGTTTGAGCAAATAAGCGATCATGGAAGAGGTTGTCGTTTTTCCGTGTGTCCCGGCCACACACAAGCCTCGTGTACAATCGGTAATTTTGCCCAATACACGCGCCCGCTTCATAACTTCAAAGCCTTTTTGCCTGAAATAACTCAATTCGGCATGCGTTTCAGGAACGGCAGGTGTATAGACGACTAACGTATCAGCAGGATGATCGAATCCTTCCGGGATCAAATCGACGGCATCAACATAATGAATGTCTGCCCCCTCTTTCTGTAATTGTTCCGTCAAGACCGTCGGAGTCTTGTCATATCCCGCAACGCGCTTCCCTTTGGAAAGGAAATAACGAATCAGGGCGCTCATTCCGATTCCTCCCGCTCCGACAAAATAGACTGCTGTACACTTTTCTATATCTATATCCATCTCCTGCTTTTCTCTTTTTTTCTACGAATTTACAAAAATAATACGATCTTACGGCAAAATCATTCGTTGGACGTAATTACTTTCACAATCTCATCCACAATACGATCGGCACTCTGATATTGTGCCAACAAACTGATTTGCCGGCGTAATGCTTCTCGCCTGCTGTCATCATGCAGCAATGCCAGAGCTTCCGGAACCAGCATTTCCTCGGCCTCTTTATCTGCCACCATTACGGCTGCTCCCTTTTCAGTCAGAGCCAATGCATTTTTTGTCTGATGATCTTCCGCCACATTCGGCGAAGGAACTAGAATGGCGGCTTTCTGCAAAAGACATAATTCGGAAATAGAACCGGCTCCCGCCCTTGAAATAACCAGATCGGCAGCGGCATAGGCATAATCCATACGGGTTATAAAATCAGAACACCAGACCGACATGCCCCGATAAGCTTTCAGGTGTTTCAATGCCTCTTTATGATAATTGCGCCCCGTTTGCCAAATCAGTTGTATATCTTGATCGGAAGCGAACAATTTATCTAAATCACCTTGTATGCTCTGGTTGATGGTACGTGCCCCCAAACTTCCGCCCACAACCAGAATCGTCTTTTTTTCGGGCGACAGTCCGAAGTAGGCCAACGCTTCCTCACGCTTATCTTGCGCTTCCTCCAAATCCCGGCGAACCGGATTTCCCGTCAACACAATCCGGTCTGCTGGGAAAAACCGCTCCATACCTTCATAGGCAACGCATATTTTATCGGTTCTTTTTGCCAACAGTTTATTTGTAACGCCTGCGTAAGAATTCTGCTCCTGTATCAGCGTAGGGATACCTAAAGAAGCGGCCATCCATAAAGTCGGCCCGCTGGCGTACCCTCCTACACCGACTGCAATATCCGGTTTGAAATCCCGAATCGCTTTCCGGGCCAACCGGAGACTCTTGATCAACCGTTTGATCACCCGGATATTATTCAACAAATGGGCCCGATCGAAACCGCTTACCGGCAAACCGATGATTTTATACCCGGCAGCAGGGACTTTATCCATTTCCATCCGGTCTTCCGCTCCTATAAACAGGATTTCCGCATTGGGAAAACGCCGGCGAAAGGTATTTGCAATCGCAATAGCCGGAAAGATATGGCCTCCCGTTCCTCCTCCGCTCACTATGATTCGATATTGTTTCATTCTGTTAATGTATGATAGTTTTCACTTGTATTTCTTCCGGTTCCTTTACGGCGTCCAACGGGTTTTCAACCGTAGGATAGGCCTCCTTTCCATCCGCTTCTTCTGAAGAGGGGATATCCTCATCATCCACCACATCTTCATTTCCCATATTAGCTCCGAACCTACTGATACTCAATATAATTCCGAAATAAATACAGGAAATGACCGTAGAGGTCCCTCCACGGCTGACCAAGGGCATCGGCTGGCCGGTTACCGGAATCAGATCAACGGCCACCGCCATATTGGCAAGTGCCTGAACAACAACCAATAGCCCACATCCCAACACCAAAAATTTAGGAAATAATTTATCGCACTTCCGGGCAATCATCCCTACACGCACCAACAAAATGACATAGAGCAGCAAGACGAATATGCCTCCTACAATCCCCAACTCTTCGATAATAATCGCATAAATAAAGTCGGAATAAGCCTGTGGAAGAAAATCGCGTTGTTGCCCATGTCCCGGCAACTGTCCGAGCAATCCCCCTCGGGCAATGGCAATTTTTGCATGCGAAACCTGATAGTTGTCGTCCGTGATTTTATAAACACCCTTTTCATCGAGTGCCTCTTCATGCCCATCGGAAAAACGTTCCAGACGCGATTGCCAGGTCACAAAACGATCGGGAAGGTATTGGGCGATCGCTCCGGGGGTAAATTTGAGTGCAAGCAGAAACAAGAGAAGTCCCACAATTAAAAAACCGGCTAATCGCAACAATTTATTGAATGGTAGTTGCCCGATAAACATCATTAAAAAACAGACGCCAAAAAGCATGAAGGCAGTCGAAAAATTTTCCGGCAAAATAAGCAGGCAAGTACCTCCCACACCGATCAGAATCCATTTGAAGATTTGGTTTTCGGATAATTTTCCTCGTTTACTCAACAAAAAGGAAACGAAAACGATCGATGACAATTTGGCAAATTCCGACGGTTGGAACTGCACGCCAAAAATCTCCAACCAACGATGGGCATCGTTGGCGTTTATTCCCAAAAAAGGGGTCACCAACAACATGACGACAGAAACCGGGAGCAGCAAAATGATCCCGGAAAAGAAGCGGTAAGGTATATTATGCAATATAAGCACCAAAACGCCTCCCCCCAATAAAAAGGTGGCATGACGCACAATGGGCGCCCAATGGTTGGCATTTTTATAGGCAATCGTACTGGTTGCACTAAAAACCTCAACCACAGAGATCAGGCACAGAAACATGAATAAGATCCATATTACCCGGTCTCCCTTAAATAACTTACTCGCCAGATCCATAGCCGTTTTTATAAATTATGCACACAATGTTTGAACTGTTCTCCCCGGTCTTCGTAATTCTTGAAAAGATCGAAACTTGCACAACAAGGCGACAAAAGAACCGTATCTCCTTTTTTCGCCAGGGCATGCGCCTTCGATACACACTCTTCCATCGATCGGGCATCCTCCGTCAGCGGTACTTTCCCATCAAAAAAAGCATGCAATTTCGTGTTGTCAATCCCTAAAAAGATCAGTGTATGTACTTTTTGCCTGACCAACTCCTCTATTTCGGTATAATCGTTGCCTTTATCCGTTCCTCCCAAGATCAGGACCAACGGCGTCGTCATGCTTTGTAAAGCATACCAGCAGGAATTCACATTCGTCGCTTTCGAGTCGTTCACGTATTCGACTCCCTCCACGCATGCCACCTTCTCCAAACGATGCTCAACACCTCCAAAATCGCCGAGCGACGCCTGAATCCGATCGTTCGGAATGCCCATCAATTTCGCGGCAAGCCCCGCCGCCAATGCATTATAAAGGTTGTGTTTGCCTTTCAAAGCCAAAATTTCCCGATCCATCGAAAATGATCCATCGGGCGTTTCGAGAATCATCTGTTTATCCTCGGCATACCCCTTCACACCAGCTTCATATTGTTCTGCAAAAGGATATAAAGTCACTTCCGGAGCCCGTTTGGCCATTTCGCGGATCAAAATCGGATCATCGTTCCAGAAAATAAACGCATCTGCTTTTGTCTGATTTTGCAAAATCCGGAATTTGGCATCCACATACTGCTGCATTTCATAATTATAACGATCCAAATGGTCGGGCGTGATATTCAGCAAAATGGCAATATCCGCCTTAAAATCATACATATTATCCAATTGAAAACTGCTCAATTCGATCACATACACTGCGTGGGGATCTTCTGCTACCTGCAACGCCAGACTGTTGCCGACATTGCCCGCCAGCCCGACATCCAGCCCTGCCTGCTTAAGGATATGGTAGGTAAGCATGGTCGTTGTCGTTTTGCCATTGCTTCCGGTGATACAGATCATCTTTGAGGAGGTGTATCTTCCCGCCCATTCGATCTCGGAGATAATCGGGATACCGGCCTCTTTTATTTTTTTGATAATCGGAGCTTTATCGGGTATACCCGGACTTTTTATCACTTCATCGGCCAGCAATATTTCCGCTTCGGTGTGTTGTTTTTCTTCCCAACGGATCCGGTGGGAATCCAACAGCTTTTTATATTCGGATTTTATGGATGAAAGATCGGAAACAAACACATCGAATCCTTTTACCTGTGCCAGTACAGCTGCACCCGATCCGCTTTCGCCTGCTCCCAATACGACGATTCTTTTCCTTTTTTCCATTGCTATCTCATTTTTAACGTCACAATCGTAATTACTGCCAGAATAATACCGATCAACCAGAAACGAACGACAATTTTCGATTCGGGCACCACATTGAACGGTTTTTGTATCAAAGCTTCTATGCCTGCATTTCCCGGTTTTTGAAAATGGTGATGGAGCGGAGTCATTTTAAAAATACGCCGTCCGGTTCCATCTTTCTTTTTGGTATATTTGAAATAGGCAACTTGAAGCATAACCGATAAACTTTCGGCTAAAAAAACACCACAAAGAATCGGGATCAACAACTCTTTCCGGATAATAATGGCAAACACTGCGATGATCCCCCCCAACGTCAAACTGCCGGTATCTCCCATAAAAACCTGTGCCGGGAAAGAATTATACCACAAGAAACCGACAGTCGCCCCGATAAAAGCCGCTGCAAAAACCACCAATTCTTCTGCTCCGGGTATAAACATGATATTCAGAAAAGAGGCAAATTCGAAGTGAGAGGACATATAGGCCAATATCCCGAGTGCAACCCCGATAATGGCCGAACTTCCGGCCGCCAAGCCATCTAATCCATCGGTCAGATTCGCTCCGTTGGAAACGGCAGTCACTACAAAAATGACCATTAAAACAAATATCAGCCAAGCCGCCTCTTCCTTATAGTCATCCGCCCAATCGACCAGATTCGCATAATCGAAATTGTTGTTTTTTACAAACGGGATGGTCGTTTTAGTCGACTTCTGTTCCAATGTATGAAAACGGACTTCTTCGATACCATTTGCATGCCGGACCTCCATATTTTCTTTAATCACGACGTTCGGGCTCAAAAAAAGCACCAGTCCGACAATCAGCCCTAAACCGACCTGTCCGATAATCTTTGCCCGTCCGTGCATTCCCTCCTTATTTTTTTTGAACACCTTGATATAATCGTCGGTGAATCCTAAAGCCCCTAACCATATCGTGGTGACTAACATGAGCAACACATAGACATTGCTTAATCGGGCACATAAAAGGGTCGGAATCAGAATCGCGATAATGATAATGATACCACCCATGGTAGGCGTTCCTTTTTTACTCATCTGCCCTTCCAATCCATATTCGCGTATCGTTTCGCCGATTTGCAGCAATTGCAGTTTGTCGATAATACGACGGCCGATCGCTGTCGATATAAATAACGAAAGGATCAAAGCCAGTCCCGAACGGAACGATACATATTTGAACATACCGGCACCCGGAAAATCAAATTGATCCAAATAATTAAACAAATAATACAACATACACGCTTATTTCTCTTTCAGAAGAAGAATATCTATCCTCAACTCTCTTTTTGATTAAATATTTTTTTTACGATTTCATGGTCATCAAAATGATGCTTGACACCCTTTATTTCCTGATAATCCTCATGCCCTTTTCCGGCGATCAGAATCACATCTCCTTTTTGAGCGAGACATACAGCTGTTCTGATCGCCTGTTCCCGGTCGGTAATACACAGGGTATGTGCCATATCAGCAGCATTCAGTCCAGCTATCATATCGTTCAAAATGGCATCCGGTTCTTCAAATCGGGGGTTATCGGAAGTCAGAATCAGCCGATCGCTCAACCGGGAAGCCTCTTTTGCCATAATCGGCCGTTTTCCCTTATCCCGGTTTCCGCCACAGCCCACAACCGTAAGAATACGCCCCGAACCTTCTAACACGTCATGGATACTGTTCAACACATTGACCAATGCGTCCGGCGTATGGGCATAATCGACAATGGCCGTAAAACCGGCAGGCGATTGAATCGCCTGAAAACGCCCTGCTACTGCATGCAGGCTGCTCAAAACAAGCAATACCTCATCCGGTCGTTTTCCCAAAGAGACGGCAGCTCCATATACCGCCAATAAATTATAGGCATTAAAACGGCCGACAAAACGGGTCGAAACCTCCTTCCCGTTGATCAGCATATCCGTTCCTTCAAAATGTGCCTCTAAGATTTTTCCTTTGAAATCGGTCATTTTCCGGAGGGAATAACCGA
>JBHCAZ010000059.1:0-39097 GCA_041798765.1 Parabacteroides sp.
ATTGCGTCAAAACGTATATGAACGCCAACGCAAAGCCAATGAAATCCGTAACCGTTTGGAACACGAATTGGCAAAGGCGCATATCGAAGCCAAATTTGCATGGGACAAGGGGGCTACAGATGGCCAGATGAAAGATGTTTTGGCATTGATTCGTCAGGCGCAATGGCGTTGGGACTTCAGTGTGGCTTCTCATGGCGCCGCTTTCCATGCACCGCAGGAAACCCAACGCATCCTGTCTCATGGCCTGGATAGAGCCATGCAGGCACGTTTGGCCATTTCCAAAGTCTTGGCAAAGAATGGTTTCACCGGTGATGTGCCTATGCCGGACATTTCTACCAAAGATAAAGCGCAGAAGTATATCGGACTGGATATGGATGCCGAAAAAGCCGCAAAAGATAAATTCTTGAAGACGACTGTTCCTGCCTGGTTGGAAAAGGCAAAGGCTAATAATCGGTTAGCGCAAAAATAAAACTCTTTTATGTGGAAGAAACCGTGGGGGTATAAGGAAGGGTTTATTTGCGGCGCAGGCTTGTGTGTCACCGGCTTGTTGTTACAGTGCACCATAGGAGCTGTTCGCTGGGAATTGTTTGTCTGGCCGGTCAACTTCATTGTCTTGATATTATACCTGTGTGTGCTGGCTGTTATGCATGCGTTTCGCAAACGGGTGTATTGTTTTGGCTGGCTCGGCCACTATACGGCTGCGGTTTCTTCTCTTATATGCGTAGCGCTTATCACCGTTATAATGGGGTTGGTGAGGCAAGTACCGTCCACTCAAGCACCGGCAGATGTCATCGGACTCTCGAAGATGCTCTCTTTCTGGCCGTTCGTGTTATTCTATGTCTGGTTACTTTCCGCGTTGGGGCTGACTATACTGCGCGCGAGTTCTCTTTTTGAAATGCGGAAGATTCCTTTCCTGCTGAACCATGTCGGTCTGTTCGTCGCTTTATTGGCTGCTACGTTGGGCAATGCAGACATGCGGCGTCTGAAGATGATCGCCCGGTTGGGGCAGGCCGAGTGGCGCGCGACGGATGAGAACAGCAAACTGATAGAGTTGCCGCTTGCCATTGAATTGAATGATTTCACGATACATGAGTATCCCCCGAAGCTGATGTTGATTGATAACGAAACGGGACAGGCACTTCCGAAAGACGATATCCCGCAACATCTGTTATTGGAGAGCGGGGTGGACAAAGGCAAGCTGCTGGACTGGGAAATCTCTGTTCTTCAATCTATTCCGATGGCAGCTTCTGTTGCAACAGAGGATACACTGAAATTTTCGGAGTTTCATTCAATGGGAGCCACTTATGCCGTCTATCTGAAGGCGAAGAATGTAAAAGATGGGCGGATATGCGAAGGGTGGGTGAGTTGCGGAAGTTTTATGTTTCCTTACAAAGCATTGCGCTTGACCGAGCAAGTCAGCCTTGTGATGCCCGAGCGTGAGCCACAGCGGTTTGTCTCGGATGTGACGGTTTATACGCAGGATGGCAGTGTAGTAAAAGATACGATTGAAGTGAATCATCCCTTAAAGACAGCCGGATGGAACATCTATCAGTTGAGTTATGATGAGACGAAGGGGCGTTGGAGCGATGTAAGCGTGTTCGAGCTTGTACGCGATCCTTGGCTTCCGGTAGTTTATGTCGGCATTGTCATGATGATGATAGGAGCCGTATGCCTGTTTGTCAATGCCCCAAAAGGAAAGGAAAAGAACATCGATAATAAGGTGAATCCGGAAGACATGTTTGGAGAAGAGGATGTATTTGCCCGGACCGAAAGGGTCTTGCGGAGCAGAGAAGAAAAGGAGGAGCGCGTATGAGTTGGAATAGTTTTGCCCCGTTTGCCATTTCCGCCTTGCTGCTTTGGGGGCTGGGGGCTTGGGCTGCATGGCGCGGTAAGCGGCCGGCAGTTGTGTATGCTTCCACCTTCTTGGGTTTGGGTGTGTTCTTCAGTTTTATCGTGGCCATGTGGATTTCGTTGGAACGTCCCCCCATGCGTACGATGGGAGAGACGCGCTTGTGGTATTCGTTTTTCCTTCCGTTGGTAGGGATAATTGTTTATAGCCGCTGGAAGTATAAGTGGATTCTCTGTTTTAGCTCTATTCTCTCATTGGTGTTTGTTTGCATCAATATCTTCAACCCCGAGATTCACAATAAAACGTTGATGCCTGCCTTGCAGAGTCCGTGGTTCACGCCACATGTCATAGTCTATATGTTTGCTTATGCCATGTTGGGCGCCGCTGCACTTATGGCGGTTTATTTGCTTGGATTTAAGAAGAAAGAGATTGATGGCCGTGAGATGGACTTGTGTGATAATCTGGCGTATGTGGGACTTGCCTTCATGACGTTGGGCATGTTGTCCGGAGCAATCTGGGCAAAGGCGGCTTGGGGGCATTATTGGGCTTGGGACCCGAAAGAAACATGGGCTGCCGCCACATGGTTTTCTTATTTGGGATACCTGCATTATCGTCTGGGCAGGCCTTTGGCATACCGCAAGGCATTGGTGGGGCTGCTTCTCTCTTTCTTATTGTTGCAGATGTGCTGGTATGGAATCAATTATCTGCCTTCGGCGCAAGGTGTGAGTGTGCATACGTATAATCTGAACTGAAAGGCATTACCCGACATATCTCTTTAAAGCTGCTTCATTCAGTACTTCGATTCTTTTTCCGGTCATTTGGATAATTCTTTCTTTAGTCATCTTATTGATTTCTTTCGACAGTGCCGGGCGGGTCACGTTGAGGTATTCGGCCAGTTCGGATTGTGTATGGGCAATGGGAATGATTTTGGAACTTTCCCTCTTGTTCTCAAACAGGTAAACTGCAAATCTTTCGCGGACGGTCTTGCGAGAAAGGATTTTCAGGCGCGAAACGGTGCAGGCGTTGCAATTGCCGGTTATACAAAGGAAGTTGTGCAACACTTTAGGATTCTGGCTTATCAGATTGAAAGTGGATTCTTTGGTCGCTGTGAACAAGGTACAATGCTCCATGGCTGTGAAAGTTGCCGGCAATGTAGTGTCGGCCCCGAAAAGATGAGGCGTGGCAAAAGCTCGAGGGGCGATGATGTTTTCTATCATTACTTTGTTGCCCAATCCGTCGATGATGTCTACACGCAGTTTGCCTTCCAGTAATATATAAAGTTTTTTGCAAGGAACGCCCTGATGGGCTATGATGTCTTTCTTTTCTGCGGAATAGACAGAGTAATCCAGTTTGTCAAGTATCGACAGCTTGGCATCTTGTTCCAGCTCTCTTAATAAAGGGACTTGGAACAGCAGCTGCTTATGCTTTTCACTTAACAGAATCTTCTCCATGGCATACATTTCTTTAACAAAGGTATAAATAATATACAGATGCAAAGGCCTTTCCTATCCTATTTTTAAGAAGCCTCTGTAAAATAAGCGTGAAAGGAAATTGAGTGAGACGTGTCTATCTACATATTCGTGATGCTTCTTACTTGCGCCTCTGTACCGCGAAACGGACCGTGGGATTGCAATTTCAATGTACACATGGCTGCTGCAAAACAACCCGCTTCCTGATAAGAGACACCTTTGTTTCGCATGTACAAGTAGCCCACCATATAAGTATCTCCGCATCCGGTAGCATCTACAACTTGTAGTGTAGGGTAGGCCGGAATGTCATAGAATTGTCCGCTTGCATAGATCAGTGAGCCTTTGTCGCCCAATGTGAGCAGTACCTCCTTCACGCCCCAATCGGCAATCAGCAATGCGGCTTCATGGGGTTCGGAGCATCCGGTAAGTACCTCCATTTCTGCTTCATTGGCTTTCAAGGTATAGATATATTTCAATGCCTCCCTCTTCTCCGGCCAATCCACCGGCAATACTTGCTCATTATCTACTTTACGCAGAAAGCCCTGCACGTCTGCGGAAAGAATACCTTGCCGGACAGGAAAGAGTGGGCTTAGGTTTACTCTGATATGGATTTGAGTTTACTTATGCACTTGTCTATTATTGGGAGACTGGACATAAAAAAGAAGTCTTTTCTTGTTTTTGTCGCCTTTTGTCTTAGGCTTTTGCGGTCTGGACGGGACTCGAACCCGCGACCCCATGCGTGACAGGCATGTATTCTAACCAACTGAACTACCAGACCTTTTTACAAATGCAGCGCAAAGGTAAAAATCATTTTTTATCCGGCAATAGTTTTGGTTTCAAAATTTAGAAATGAATCACAAAATACGTACTTTTGCCTCTATTAAATTATGATCATCATGAAAAATACACCAGTAGACCTTCAAACGGCAAAAAAAATTATGGATAGTTATCATCTTCCCGATTTCGGAAAGGCAACCATACGAGAAGTAGTTGCGATCTCGACCCAACTGGAAGAAGAAACTCATACGGAATTTATTCACATGGAAATGGGAGTCCCCGGATTAAAACCGGCTCAAGTCGGCGTAGAAGCTGAAATTGAAGCTTTAAAAAACGGGATTGCGTCCATTTATCCCAATATAAACGGTGCTCCCAAAATAAAGAAAGAGGCCTCCCGATTTATAAAAGCCTTTATGGACATTGATATTTCTCCGGAAGGTTGCATCCCCGTAACCGGCTCTATGCAAGGAACTTTTGCTTCATTCTTGACATGTGGGCAATGTGCGTCTGAAAAAGATACCATCTTGTTTATCGATCCCGGTTTTCCCGTTCAAAAACAGCAGATTACCGTTATGGGGTACAAATACGTTTCTTTTGATGTATATGAACATCGGGGGGAAAAATTACAGACTGTATTGGAGTCTTTCCTTGCCAAAGGGAATATTGCAGCCATGATCTATTCTAATCCGAATAACCCCGCATGGTTTTGTCTGACGGATAAGGAGTTGGAGATTATCGGCAATATGGCTGACCGGTATGATACGATCGTCATTGAAGATCTTGCTTATTTTGCTATGGACTTCCGGAAACCGCTCGGAAAACCTTTTGAACCACCTTATCAGGCAACGGTTGCCCGCTATACGGATAATTATATTTTACAGATTTCCGGATCTAAAGCATTTAGTTATGCCGGACAGCGCATTGGAGTAACGGCCATCTCCGACAAACTCTTCCACCGTATGTATCCGGGACTCACCCAACGGTATGGTAACGGCATGTTCGGCGCGGTCTATTCTCACCGGATTCTCTACGCATTGTCTTCGGGAACCAGCCATTCGGCGCAAGTTGCTTTGGCAGCTATGTTTAAGGCAGCATCCGACGGAAAATTCGATTTTGTCTCCGAAGTGCAAGAATATGGACGCCGGGCAGCCAGACTGAAAAAAATATTCACCGATTACGGTTTTAAAATCGTATACGACCATGATTTAGACGATCCCATTGCCGATGGATTCTATTTTACAATTGCTTATCCAGGCATGACCGGAAGCGAGCTGATGCAAGAACTGATTTACTATGGTATCAGTGCTATTTCCTTGAGTACTACCGGTAGTAAACAGGAAGGATTACGCGCGTGTACATCTTTTATTAAGCCACATCAATATGAACTATTAGAAGAACGTCTGAAACTGTTTAAGGCGAATCATTAGTCGCTAAGGCAGCCTGTTTTTATTTTTTATTAACAAAAAAACAGGCTGTCTTGTTTGTTCCTGTATGGGAGAATGTGTATATTGTCGCTGTTTTTACAAATCAGTAAAAAACTTCGCTATGGCAATGTATAAAAATCTATTTAAAATCACCCACAACGATGTGCTTCCCATTCAAGGCCGCATCCTTATTTCCGAGCCCTTTCTTCAGGATGCCTATTTTCAGCGTTCGGTTATTTTATTGGTAGAGCATAGCAAAGAAGAAACATTTGGATTTGTTTTAAATAAAAAAACAGATTTGATTGTTAACTCTTTTTTTCCTGAACTAAAGGATTTTCCGGAGATTCCGATTTATATTGGAGGACCGGTAGAATCGAACAGGTTGTTTTTCCTGCATACATTAGGTGATCTAATCATTCCGAATGCAATCCGGATAAATAAACATCTGTTCTTCGACGGAGATTTCGAAATATTGAAAGAATATATTACGAAAGGGCATTCGATTGAAGGGAAAGTAAAGTTTTTCCTTGGCTATTCCGGTTGGGGAAAAGGGCAACTGAACAATGAAATCACTCAAAATTCGTGGGTCGTCAGCGATGATATGCAGTTGGATATTCTACAGGAAGAGGGTGAAGATTGTTGGAAACGTGCACTTCAATCCTTAGGCAGTAAATATGAAACTTGGACAAAATATCCCAAAAATCCGTTCTTAAATTAAAAAACGCTCCTATTTTCGAGGATTCTTGTTCACGCTTTGCATGACCAGCACATCCGAATAATTTTCCCCGACCACAATCCAGTCTTTCAGCATCCCGGTCATTTCAAATCCGCAACGCGTAAACAACGCACGACTTTTCATATTTATTGCAGGTACATGGGCGTACAACTGATGAAGTTGCAGAAAAGAAAAAGCATATTGCCTTAACAGATCGACTGCTTCAGAGGCCCATCCGTTTCCTTGAAAATGCGGATCAATCAAAAGACCTATGCCGGCGCGACGGTGATGCGGGTCAAAATCATACAAATCAATCATACCGATTGTCTCATTTGAAGCAACAAGAACGATCATCAGGCGCAATTGCTTTAATTCATAAATATCCCGATGTGCTTCGGTAATGTATCTTTTCAACAAAAAGCGGGAATAAGGGGCCAGCGTATTTCCTACATTCCAGCATGCCGTATCATTTTCCCAACGGTATAACCGTTCCAAATCTTCCGGTTCCGGAGCCCGAAGCCATATCTTGTCATTCCGTAGCAAATCCATATTAAAGCATTTTTTTGCTTTTGGTATTGTAAATATGATAAATCGTCTTTTTCTCGACTTTGGAATCCATTAACAATAGCATCTGTTCAAAACGGACATCCGGATAGCAGAAAAGCCAGTCGGTAAAACCTTTCATTTGGTTTTTACGGCAAATGGCATCCATCGCCCGTTCTTGATCCAAATTCCACAGGTTGACATATTCCAATTCAGGCATTTCTTTTATGCAAACCGCTTTTATAGAAGCAAAATTCTCTTCCCGACATAGAATCAACAATCGCCTGTGCTTTATGTTCGGTTTTCGTTTTTGCCTCTTCAATCCACCCAATGCTGAAAGTCCGCCTCTCAAGACAACCGCTGCATTTACAAGTAGTTTTGCCCAAAAGCCCGAATGGGGATAATATTTCCGATAAAAAATCAGCATCGCCCCATAAAAAGCTTTCACATAACGGATGTCGCCTTGCTTGGTGCTTTCGCCTTTATAATGCAAAATTCGTTCAGGAATATAATAATTGGTATACCCACCCAATACAATCCGATAAGAGAGATCGATGTCTTCTCCATACATAAAAAAAGCCTCGTCTAAAAGTCCTACTTTCGTTAAAGCCTCCCGGCGCATCAACATAAAAGCACCTGCCAAAACGTCTACCCGGTGTTGCTTGTCGTTGTCCAAATACGGCAAACTATAGCGGGCGAATCGTTTGGAATCGGGAAACAACCGTGCAAGTCCGAATATTTTGCAAAAAGAAACCCAAGGTGTCGGAAAACTCCGTTTGCTTTCCGGCAAGAATACGCCGTGTCCGTCAAGCATTTTGACTCCGACGGCTCCGGCTTCGGGATGTTCGTCCATGAAATAACAAAGAGAGTGAAGACTCTCCTCCCCGATTACAGTATCCGGATTCAATAGAAGCACATATTCACCCGAACTCTGTCTGATTGCCTGATTATTAGCCTTGGCAAAACCAGGATTATCGGAATTGCCAATAAAATGCACTTCCGGAAAAGAGGGTTGCAGATAAGCCAACGAATCGTCGGTCGAATTATTATCTACCACAAAAACCTCTGCCTCCATTCCGCTCAGAGCCGCCCGTACGGAATAAAGGCATTGTTCCAGAAAGTATTTTACATTATAATTGACAATGATAACAGACAGTTTCATATTTTTATCGAATCATTAAAGCTAGTACGGTTTACGATGGAACGTCCTAATGTGATTTCATCGGCATACTCGATTTCATCACCGATAGAAACGCCACGGGCAATTACCGATATTTTTACTTCATAAGGAGCTAATTTTCTATATATAAAATAGTTGGTCGTATCTCCTTCCATGGTCGTACTTAATGCTAAAATCACCTCTTTGACTATCCCGGAGGCTACTCTTTCTACTAAACTGTCGATTTGTAAATCTCCCGGTCCGATCCCGTCCATCGGTGAAATAATTCCACCTAAAACATGGTAAACTCCTCTGAACTGGCCCGTGTTTTCAATAGCCATCACCTCCTTGATATTTTCAACAACACATACTTCTCCATGATCGCGAAGCGGGTCAGCACAAATGGCACATTCCTCATCATCACAGATGTTATGACAGGTCCGGCAATATCGGATATTCCGCCTTAAAGCCAATAATGCCTCGGCAAAAGATTCCGTATAATTCACATCCCGACGTAGGAGATGCAATGCCAATCGCAAAGCTGTTTTACGTCCTACACCCGGCAAGGTAGAGAGTTCGTTTACCGCATTTTCCAATAAAACCGACGGATATCTCTGGTTCATTCTCGCATTTTCTCTTTTTTGTCGACAAAGATAATGCGTTTCGTCAAAAATTATGGCTTCCTTTCCAAATAAATAACGGTTTGCAACCTATCCAGGGGGGACGGTTGACAGAAAAGAAAAGGATAAGAGACAGACGATTCCTTTCTTGCCGTTGTATTCTCGTTCCGTTATGTTATATTTGCATGATAAAAACGATGATACACGACATACATGATACACAAACAAAAAATCAGCATATCCTATCCTTCATCCGAAAAGATCTACATTCCGGGAAATATCTATAAAATGGCAGTCGGAATGCGCAAGATAAAGCAGAGAGATACCATACTTGTTGATGAAAACGGAGAATCCGTTCACCGGAAAAACAATGCCGTAATTGTATATGATACCAGCGGACCTTTTTCTGATCCTAAAATAGCAATTGACATCTGTAACGGTATTCCGCGTATTCGCGAGGCCTGGTATTCCGGACGGAAAGATTTGATACAACTGGCAGAACGTACAGCCGGGTACGGAAATCAACAGCAAACAACCACTTTGCTCCAAGATATGCAGTTCCCGATACTCCCTATGCCCTACCGGGCAAAACCGGGGAAAAACATTACCCAAATGTATTATGCAAAACGAAGAATCATCACGCCGGAAATGGAATATGTCGCTATTCGGGAAAACCAACAAATCGAAGCGCTCGGATTGAAATCGTACATTACACCCGAATTCGTCAGAAAAGAGATCGCTGCCGGACGGGCAGTCATACCAGCCAATATCAATCATCCGGAAGCAGAACCGATGATTATCGGGCGGAAATTTTCAGTTAAAATCAATGCGAATATAGAAACTCAAATGTTTTCTCTTGCAAATATAAACGAAGTGATCGAGAAAGCCATTTGGAGTTGTAAATGGGGAAGCGATGTATTGACGGATCTTTCTACGGGCTATCACATGCATGCATCCCGAGAATGGATTATTCGAAACTGTCCTGTACCGATAGGAACGGTTCCAATCTACCAGGCACTTGAAAAGGTCGATGGGAAGATAGAAGAGCTGACTTGGGAAATCTATCGTGACACGTTGATCGAACAGGCAGAACAGGGCGTCGACTATTTTACCATTCATGCCGGACTGCTGGAAAAACATTTGGAATTAACGGATACACGATTGACCGGTATCGTCTCGAAAGGTGGCTCTATCATGGCAAAATGGATGCAAATTCATCAAAAAGAAAATTTTTTATACACACATTTTCAAGAAATATGTGAAATAGCGACAGCATATGACATTGTGCTCTCGATCGGCGACGGATGGAGGCCGGGTTCCATTTATGATGCCAACGACGCCGCTCAATTTGCCGAATTGCAAACCATGGGCAATCTGACGGAAATCGCCTGGAAACATTGTGTACAAATACAGATCGAAGGTCCCGGCCACCTCCCGATAAATAAAATAAAAGACTGCATGAAAGAACAACAGTATACATGCCATAATGCTCCGTTTTACACTTTAGGCCCGCTGGCTACCGACATCGCTCCCGGATACGATCATATAACATCGGCAATCGGCGCAGCGCAGATCGCATGGCAGGGTACAGCAATGCTTTGTTATATGACACCTAAAGGACATTTGGGTAGACCGAATAAAGAAGATATGCGAAACGGGGTGATTGCCTACAAGATTGCAGCGCATGTCGCCGATTTGGCAAAGGGGCATCCCGGAGCACAAGTACGTGACAATGCGCTTAGTAAAGCCCGTTCTGAATGCCGCTGGAAAGACCAGTTTAATCTCTCTCTTGATCCGGAGAGAGCATTCCGGTATACAAAAGAGGATATTGTAAGAAAACGGAGAACCACAGATAACACCTCAGTATAGTTTTTCAGATATGTATAACTTCTGCTTACATGCATAGAATCGATAGATTATGGAAAAGATTAAAACAGGATTGGCTGCATTCGGCATGTCCGGACAATTATTTCACGCTCCGTTTATCAGTACGAATCCGGATTTCGAATTGACTGCTATCACAGAACGTAGCCGTGAGCTTTCAAAAAAACGCTATCCTTTGGCGAAAATCGTTCGTAGTTTTGAGGAATTGATTGCCCAGAAAGAACTGGAACTGGTGGTCGTCAATACGCCGGACAGTACCCATTATGATTATGCCCGGAAAGCACTTGAAGCGGGAAAACATGTCATTGTCGAAAAACCCTTTACAACAACGGTCGAACAAGGTAAAGAATTGGTGGCTCTTGCCCGGTCGAAAGGATTGGCCATCAGCGTATATCAGAATAGAAGATGGGATTCCGATTACCTGACCGTCAAGGAAATTCTCGACCGGCGCCTGCTTGGAAGATTGGTTGAATTCGAATCTACATTTCCTCGTTACCGGAATTTTATCAAAGAAGGGACCTGGAAAGAGACCGGAGAAATGGGAGGCGGACTGACATACAATCTGGGAGCCCACCTGATCGATCAGGCAGTACAATTGTTCGGAATCCCGGAAGCGGTTTTTGCCGACATCGATACATTGCGTACCGGTGGAAAAGTAGACGACTATTTTATCATCCACCTGCTGAGACCGGCTAAAAAACCTCATGTGAAAATCACATTGAAATCCAGTTATCTCATGTGCGAATCAGAACCCCGATTTATGCTGCATGGAACTGAAGGTTCATTTGTCAAATGGGGGCTTGACCGGCAGGAGGCCGACCTAAACAACGGGTTGATTCCCGGAGGAGCGCTTTGGGGCAAAGAAGAGACTTCCACATGGGGACTTCTTCATACTGAAAAAGCAGGAAAAACCGTCAGGGAGACCTATCCTACTCTACCCGGAAACTATGCCGGATTCTACGAAAATATGCGCGATCACCTTCGCAAAGGCAAGCCTCTTCTGACAGATGCAGAAGCGGTTTTACCGGTTATTCGGCTGATCGAATTAGCCAGGGAAAGCAGCCGGACAAAAAAAGTAATTAAATATGAATGATTGTATTTCTTTCCTGCTTTTTTATTGTACATTTGCGAAAATACTTTAAAGAGAATTAATTTAGAATGTTTTAAATATCTATGCGATGAAAAAAGACAATGTTATTTTTAACCTTATCGAACAGGAACATCAGCGCCAATTAAAAGGTATTGAGTTGATTGCATCCGAAAACTTTGTTAGCGAACAGGTCATGCAGGCTATGGGAAGCTATATGACCAACAAGTATGCCGAAGGATATCCGGGCAAGCGCTATTACGGAGGCTGCGAAGTGGTCGATCAGAGCGAAACAATCGCAATCGAACGGCTAAAACAGCTTTTTAATGCTGAATGGGCAAATGTACAACCTCATTCCGGAGCACAAGCGAATGCGGCAGTATTTCTTGCCGTTTTAAATCCCGGAGATACATTTCTCGGGCTTAATCTATCACATGGAGGACATCTCTCTCACGGGTCGCCAGTAAACAGTTCGGGTATTTTGTACCGAGCTACCGAATATAATGTAAAAGAAGAAACCGGACGGGTCGACTACGATCAGATGGAAGAAGTTGCCCTGCGCGAAAAACCGAAATTGATCGTCGGTGGAGGATCGGCCTATTCACGGGAATGGGATTATAAACGAATGCGTGAAATAGCCGATAAAGTCGGTGCTCTGTTGATGGTCGATATGGCCCACCCTGCCGGATTAATCGCAGCCGGATTATTGAATAACCCGTTGGAATATGCACACATCGTTACGTCGACTACCCATAAAACGTTACGCGGACCGCGTGGTGGTATCATTTTGTTAGGTAAGGATTTTGATAATCCATGGGGAAAGAAAACACCGAAAGGTGAAATCAAAAAAATGTCTCAATTGCTTGATTCCGCCGTATTCCCGGGTATTCAAGGCGGTCCGTTGGAACATGTGATTGCAGCCAAAGCCGTTGCCTTCGGAGAAGCTTTGGAACCGGAATACAAGACGTATCAGTCGCAAGTGAAAGCCAATGCAGCAGCAATGGCAAAAGCATTTGTTGATAAAGGATATAAAATCATATCCGATGGTACGGATAACCACAGCATGTTGATCGACCTGCGTAAGAAATTCCCCGAATTGACCGGAAAAGTAGCCGAAAAAGCATTGGTTGCCGCAGATATTACCGTAAATAAAAACATGGTGCCTTTCGATAGCCGTTCGGCATTCCAGACTTCCGGTATCCGTGTGGGAACTCCGGCTATCACAACCCGTGGTGCCAAAGAACCGCTGATGGGTGAGATCGTCGAATTGATCGATACCGTATTATCTGCTCCCGAATGTGAACAGACGATTAAATCCGTGCGTGAAAAGGTGAACCGGATCATGAAGGATTATCCGCTTTTCGCTTGGTAAACAATACAACAGAAGGGGATGCAATCCAAATAACATATTGGTTGCATCCCTTTTTAGACTGCTTTTGAAATATAAAAACACAAGTTGCAGTCTTATTATATTCAATTCATATTAAAAACAAGTAAAATGAAGAAACTCATTTCGATGTGCGCAGCCGCAGTTGTTCTATTGGCTTCCTGCAATGATACGCCTGCTCCGCAAAAGCCTTATAACGAAGGCATTCATATTATTCCGAATCCGGTCAGCCTGGTACAGAATGAAGGGATATTCACCCTTAAAAAGAATACGGAAATAACCGTCTCTTCGCCGGATATTCAAGCTGTAGCCGATTATTTCATTGCGAAAATGAATATGGCTACCGGCTATCAGATCAAAGCCGGGAATCAAAACGAAACGGGCGACATTGCCTTATTGATTGACGAAGCCATCGATGTAAACAACGAAGGTTATACGTTAGACGTTACGAATAAATGTGTTGTCGTCAAAGCCAAAACAGCTCAAGGACTTTTTTATGGCATGCAGACGTTCATGCAGTTGTTACCTGCCGAAATAGAAAGCCCGTCGGTCGTAAACAATATTTCCTGGTCCGTTCCATGTGTGGCAATTAAAGATGAACCTCGCTTCGGCTACCGGGGGGTCATGTTCGATCCGTGCCGCCATTTTATCCCGGTAGATATATTGAAAAAACAATTGGATGTTCTTGCCTTGTTTAAAATCAACCGCATGCATTGGCATTTAAGCGAAGATCAAGGCTGGCGTATCGAAATCAAGCAATATCCGAAACTGACCGAAGTAGGTGCTGTACGAATCGAGGGCGATGGTACTGAATATGGTGGTTTTTATACGCAAGAAGAGGTGAAAGAGGTCGTTAAATATGCTGCCGACCGTTTTATCACGGTTATTCCTGAAATCGAATTACCCGGACACGAATTGGCTGCTATTTCGGCTTATCCCGAACTCTCTTGTAAAGGCGAGGCAATCACCCCGCGTATCATTTGGGGCGTAGAAGACATCGTTTTATGTGCCGGTAAAGAAGAGACATTCCAATTCTTGCAGAATGTAATTGACGAAGTAGCCCCTCTCTTCCCGGGAGAGTACTTCCATATCGGAGGTGATGAATGTCCGAAAACAAGCTGGAAAAACTGTCCGCTTTGCCAAAAACGCATTCGTGAAGAAGGATTAAAGGGAGATGCCCGCCATACAGCAGAAGAAAAATTGCAAAGCTACTTCGTGCAGCGCATGGAAAAATACTTGGCTGAAAAACATGGCAAGAAAATCATCGGATGGGATGAAATCCTGGAAGGCGGCTTAGCGCCGACAGCTACCGTTATGTCGTGGAGAGGCGAAGCCGGAGGGATTGCCGCGGCCAACATGAATCATAACGTGATCATGACACCGGGCTCGAACGGCATGTATTTAGATCAATACCAAGGAGATTCTAAAATAGAACCGGTTACAATCGGCGGATATGCCCTCTTGGAAAAAACGTACAGTTATAATCCGACACCTGACACCTTGGTCGCTTCCGGCAAGGATTCTTACGTACAGGGTGTACAAACCAATCTGTGGTCTGAATACATGTACACGACCGACTTGATGGAATATCGTGCCTATCCGCGTGTTCTCGCCCTTGCCGAAATTGCATGGACGCCATTGGCCCGTAAGGATTACAAAGATTTCGAACGTCGGATAGACAATGCGTATGTACGTTTGGATGGACATGGCATCAACTATCATATTCCGCAACCGGAACAACCCAACGGTTCGTGTAACATGGTCGCTTTCACCGATAAAGCCTCTTTAGTTTTCAAAACGACCCGCCCCGTAAAAATGGTGTATACAACCGACGGGACAGTGCCCACAACGGCTTCAGCCATCTATTCTGAACCGATTGAGTTTACCGAATCGGGCGTATTGAAAATCCGTTCCGTACTCCTCTCCGGAAAAATGAGTCCTACTCGCACCATCACCGTCGAAAAGCAAACGTTGGCTCCGGCTAAAACAGTTGAAAAAACAATGCCGGGATTGGAAATGCAGGTAGCTGAAAAGATGCTTCTGAATGTGTCCGGCCTGAACGAGATTACCGAATGGAAAGAAACGGTAATTAAGGACCTGCGGGAAATTACATCTGTTGTAAAAACCAGCGAATCGATGCGGGGCGTCAAACAATACGTCGCTATAGCTACCGGCTATGTCAATATTCCCGAAGACGGAGTCTATTATATCTCTTCCAACAACGAAGAGGTATGGATCGACGGTAAATTGCTGGTCAATAATGGCGGTGAAGTGAAACGCTTCTCCCGACACGACAGTTCGGCCGCGCTTGCCAAAGGATTACATGAAATTAAAGTGGTTTTCTTGGGACACATTATCGGTGGATGGCCTTCCAATTGGAATGACGGAAGTGTCAGTTTGCGTAAATCGGATGCTGAAAAATTTGAAAAAATAACACCGGATATGTTGGTTTACGGCAAATAAAAATCCGCAGGAAACCAACACATAAGACAAAGAGGGGATATCCGTTTCGAACCGGAGGTATCCCCTCTTTTTTTGTCTCTGGTTTGCAGTCGACATCTTCCCCGTATACCATTACTGTCCGTTTTTATTTGGGGGTCTCCGATCGAATGTTTACTTTTGTCCGATATGAAATAAATACGTCTACAGGAAAATCAAATAGTATGAATCACGGATATGTAAAAGTGGCAGCAGCCGTACCACAGGTGCAGGTAGCTGATTGTATGCATAATATACACCGGATGGAAGCGTTGATCCGACGTGCCTCGGATCAGCAAGTACAGATAATCGCTTTTCCCGAACTGTCGGTTACGGCTTATACCTGTCTCGATCTTTTCAATCGCCAGACGTTACTCGAAAATGCGGAAAAAGCATTGTTAAAGTTAGTGACAGCTACAGCCGATCTGGAAATTATGGTGATTGCCGGTGTTCCTCTCCGTACGGAGAACCGGTTGATCAATGCGGCGGTCGTTTTCCAGCAGGGACGTATATTGGGGATCATTCCCAAAACATATTTACCCAACTACAAGGAATTTCAAGAACAACGCTGGTTTACGTCGGCCGCCGATCTGCAAAAACAGTGTATCCGATTGGGAGAGGAAACCTATCCGATGGGGAATCATCTGTTGTTCAATGCCGGAACATTATCGGTCGGCATTGAAATTTGCGAAGATCTGTGGGTACCCATACCCGTCAGTTCGCAGTTGGCCATGCAAGGAGCCAACCTGATTTTCAATATATCGGCCAGCAACGAACTGATCGGAAAACACAGGTATTTGCGTTCGCTGATCGAGCAACAATCGGCCCGCTGTATGGCAGGATATGTATATGCCTCTGCCGGTTTTGGCGAATCGACAACCGATCTGATTTTTGCAGGAAACGCCATTGTGGCGGAAAACGGCTGCATATTAGCCGAATCTCCCCGTTTCAGTATGGATGAACAGATGGTTATCACTGATATAGATATTGAAAGCCTTCAGCACGACCGAATGGTTCATACCAGTTTCATGAAGGGGATTTCTTTGTTGGCGGATAAAGAACCGCAAGGTATCCCGTTTAAACTGCGGGCAATCGATCGGTTTGAATTGATGCGTCAGGTCGACCCCCACCCTTTTACACCTTCCGGAGAAGCTTTGCAGGAGCGGTGTGAGGAGATATTGAACATACAAGTTTCCGGATTAGCCAAACGAATGCTGCATACCAATGTAAAGACGCTGGTAATCGGTATTTCGGGCGGATTGGATTCGACACTTGCTTTGCTGGTTGCCGTCATGACAGCAGATGCCCTAAAAATACCCCGTAAGCAGATCATTGGCATCACCATGCCGGGATTCGGTACAACGGGGCGAACCTACCGCAATGCCTGCGAACTGATTCGTTCTTTAGGAGTAACAGCTCGTGAAATATCGATCAAAGAGGCTTGTATACAACATTTTAAAGACATCGGACACGATATTTCGCAGCATGATACCACCTATGAAAACAGTCAGGCCCGCGAACGTACGCAACTGTTGATGGATGTTGCCAATCAAGAGAACGGATTGGTGGTAGGCACAGGAGACCTTTCCGAATTGGCTTTGGGATGGGCGACCTATAACGGCGACCATATGTCGATGTATGGCGTAAACGGCAGTGTTCCAAAAACATTGGTTATATCTTTGGTTCAATGGGTAGCCAATCACCGGATGGACGGTTCGGTCCGGGAAACATTGTTGGATATAGCCAACACCCCGATAAGTCCGGAATTGATCCCGGCCGATGAGCATGGGCAGATCACACAAAAAACGGAAGACTTGGTCGGTCCGTACGAATTACACGATTTCTATCTGTATCACTTTCTTCGGTTCGGATCAAGTCCATCCAAAATCTATTATATGGCCCAACAGGCATTTAAAGGAATATATGAGCCTGCAACCATAAAAAAATGGCTGTATACGTTCTTCCGCCGTTTCTTCCAACAGCAGTTTAAGCGTAGCTGTCTGCCCGACGGGCCTAAAATCGGGTCCGTTAGCCTCTCTCCACGTGGAGACTGGCGTATGCCGAGCGATGCTGTGGCGACTCTTTGGTTGGAAGAGATTGAAAAATTAGGGTCCGATGAAGATTGAGCATCGGCTTCAAATTCTATTAAAGAGTAAAAACGGGAGACAGTGATCTCCCGTTTTTTGTTTCTTCCGGCAGTGTCGGAGATAGCGTTGATTTTCGACCGAAAATATTCCTTTTTTTATTCTCAAAACGCCTGAAAAAATGTCAGGCGGCAGGGTTAAAAAAACGTTCCCTTTGTCACAGTTGTGACGTGCCTTTGTCACAGTTATGACAGCGTATTGGCACAGTTGTGACAACGTATTGGCACAAGAGTGACAAGCGGCCTGTTACCGAACATGCATCGAAAATCCTTTTTTTCTATGGATTCGTTTCTAAAATCGCCTTTTATTAGGTCTATTATATTGTTAATCAGAGTTTTAATTTGAATTTTGCGTACTTTGTGTGGAATGGCATCAAAAATGGGGGTATCTCCGGATTTCCCGTTCAAGAATCTGCCATTTTGTCAGTCGAGAGAGTTCGGAAAGCGCAAAAAAAATCCGCATCCCTCCTCTACCAACATGTTGTTTTTGAGGAAAGAGATGCAGATCTATATATAATTTAAAGGAAAAGTCGCTTTTACAATGCAAAAGCCGGTTCACGATGAATCCACTGTCCGCGTGTAAAGTCGGGGAAGTCTACTAAAGCACCGCCTCTGGCAATAGACATCTCCGAAAGGGCAGAGATGGCACTCCAAGCAGCCGCATCGTAACAATCCATCGGAGCTCGCTTCTTATTGCGGATTGCATCAATGAAATCGTACATCATGATAAAATCCATTCCTCCATGGCCGGCTTCTTTCGCCTGTTGATCCAACGTAGCCCATAATTTATGATCGTATTTTTTGAACCATTCTTCCGAATCATCCCAACGATGCGGTTTGGACTGTCCTTGTACATAAACATGGTTTCCATCGTTCATCCACAATCCTTCGGTGCCCTGAATACGGAATCCCAACGAATAGGGACGAGGAGAGTTGGTGTCGTGTGTAACAATGACTGTTTGACCATTCGCACATTTAATCATGGAAGTAACAATATCTCCTAAATTGAATCTGACTTTTGCCAATGGATGGTTTTCACCGCCATTATCGACTATAAATTTATGTAAACCACGCGATTGCGTAGCCATTGCAGATAAAGAAAGGAAACGATTGCCTCGATTTATGTCCAAACAGTTGGCAACCGGCCCGATTCCATGTGTCGGATAGATATCCCCATTACGACGCACGGAGTGATTTGTACGCCATTGCGCTTCGGCAAAGGCATCCGGTCCCATACGCAGGTCACCGCTTCCCGGTACATACGAGTAATGTTTTCCGTCGTTGAATTTCACATCGCGCAAGTCGTGTTCATATCCGCAGGTGGCATGCAATAATTCACCGAACAGCCCTTGTCGAACCATATTCAATGCAGCCATACAGTCGCGACGGTAACATACATTTTCCATAATGTTCAACTGGCTGCCTGTCGATTCGGACACATTTACCAGGTCCCAGCATTCTTCGAGCGTGTTGGCTGCCGAAACTTCAACTCCCACATAAGGGACTCCGGCTTTCATCGCCGCCACCGCCATCGGCACATGCCATTCCCACGGACTGGCAATGATCACACAGTCGAATTCTTCGTTATTCAGCATCTTTTCAAATTCGCGTTCTCCCCCTTTATAGACTTTGGGGGCCGGTACGTTGAAGGTGGAGATGTGTTTCAAGGTACTGTCAATCGGGCCTTGCTGTATATCGCAGATGGCAACGATTTTGTTACCGGGAATAGCCAATACATTGTTGATATGTTCCTGGCAACGGGAACCGGTCCCGATAAAGCCAAAACGAAGTTTACCGTCATCTTTTCCGGCAGATTTTTTTTGAGGTTGGGTAGATGTGGTTTCAATCGTAGAGGCTACGGCATGATTGCTTAACGCAAGGCCTGCTGTGCCAATACCGGCAGCAGTCACTTTTTTCAGAAACGAACGACGAGTGTTTTCCATTTTTTCTGTTTTTTATGTTTTTATCTTAAGCAGACAAATTTAAAGGATTTCATGCAGACAACAAAACTTCCTGTGTTTTTTATTTCAATAATGTAACTTAAAAGATTATATTTGTACTTTTAAAAAGCTGGCTACACTGTTAGTTCCGGCATAAAATTAATAAAGATCAAAGATGGAAAATCGTTTTTTAGGACTTATAGAAAAAAGCATCCGGACGCACTGGGAACTTCCGGCTTTTTCCGACTATAAAGGAGAAACTTACTACTTTAAGGATGTTGCCGAACGGATTGCCAAATTTCATATTTTATTGGAACAGGCGGGCGTGCAAAAGGGAGATAAAATAGCCATTGTGGGCCGAAACTCTTCCCATTGGGCGATTGCATTTTTCGGAACGCTCTCTTATGGAGCTGTAATCGTCCCTATCCTGCACGATTTTAAACCAGATACCATTCACCACATCGTCAACCATTCGGAAGCCAAAGTACTTTTGGTTGCGTCTGCCAATTGGGAAAACCTGAACGAATCTCACATGCCCAAAGTCAAATTGTTCATGCAACTGGATGATTTTTCGGTGATCGACTGCATAAATTGCGCCAACAAACCGACGCAAAAGGCCCGGAAAGAAATTGAAAGGCTTTTCGAGCAGAAATATCCTGAAGGTTTTTCGAATGAGCATGTCCGGTATTACATAGAGCAACCGGACGAACTGGCTGTCTTAAATTACACTTCCGGAACGACCAGTTTTTCGAAAGGCGTGATGATTCCCTACCGCAGTTTATGGAGTAATACGCAGTTTGCCTATGAAAACCTGTCGTTTATACATGCTGGGGATAAAATTGTCTGTATGCTCCCGATGGCTCACATGTACGGTCTGGCTTTTGAAGTGCTGAATAGCGTCAACAAGGGCTGTCACATCCATTTTCTGACGCGCACCCCCAGTCCGAAGATTATAGCAGAAGCCTTTGCTTCCGTTAAACCGGCATTGATCCTGGCGGTTCCGCTGATCATCGAGAAAATCGTAAAAAACAAGATTTTTCCGGAGTTGGAAAAACCGCTTATCAAGCTGCTACTTAAAGTGCCCTATGCCAACGATATCCTGAGAAACAAGATTGCCAAAAAACTCGAACTTGCTTTCGGGGGAAATTTCGGCGAAATTGTAATTGGTGGAGCTGCGCTCAATAAAGAAGTGGAAGATTTTTTGAGGTCGATCAAATTCCGGTATACGGTAGGTTATGGTATGACAGAATGCGGGCCACTGATTTCATACGAACAATGGGATACGTTTAAACAGGGATCTGTAGGTAGGGTTGTGGACCGGATGGAAGTCCGGATCGATTCGAAAAACCAAGAAAGCGAAGTCGGTGAGATATTGGTGAAAGGAATGAATGTCATGTTGGGATATTATAAAAACAAAGAGGCGACCGATCTTGTCATGAGGCCGGACGGTTGGATGCGTACCGGCGATCTGGGGACACTCGATAAGGATGGCTTCCTTTATATCCGAGGACGGAGCAAAACGATGATCCTAAGTTCCAACGGGCAGAATATATATCCAGAAGAGATTGAAGATCAATTAAACAATATGATTTACGTCTCTGAATCGCTGATCATATCGCAAGATACAAAACTGGTAGCGCTTATTTATCCGGATTGGGAGCAAGTAGACAAAGCCGGCCTGCATATCCGGGAGGTCGAAACGTTGATGCAGCGAAACATTGACGAACTGAATAAAATCATACCGGCTTACAGTAAGATCTCAGGGTTCAAAATTCATCAGGAAGAGTTTGAGAAGACGCCTAAAAGAAGTATTAAACGTTATCTTTATCAGTCGGTAGAAACGAATTGACAATTATATAAAAGAAAAAAGGCAAGATTCTATTTTTCAAATCTTGCCTTTTTCTTTATCAGCATTTTATACTTAATTGCCGTAAAACATCGCGGATCTTTTCAAAAGTCGTAATACGTGTCGGAACCAGTGGCAGGCGTAATTTGTTCTCAATAAAGCCCATCGCATTCAGCATGCTTTTTGCACCGGCCGGATTACCGTCGACAAACAGCAAATCGAATAATTCCGTAAACCGGTGATGAATCGTACGGGCGCTGTCATAATCGCCGGCTAATGCCAGGCGCACCATACGGCTGAATTCTCTCGGGAAAGCATTTCCGATAACCGAAATGACACCAATGGCTCCTAATGTAATCAACGGAAACGTAATACCATCATCGCCGGAAATAACATTGAAATTGGCCGGCTTATTCTTTATAATATCGTCCATTTGAGAAATATTTCCCGACGCCTCCTTTACGGCCACGACATTCTTGAAATCCCGGGCGATCCGTAAGGTGGTTGCCGCAGTCATATTGACCCCCGTACGTCCGGGTACATTATATAGGACGATCGGCAACCGAGTTGCTTCGGCAATGGTTTTATAATGCTGGTAAATACCTTCTTGAGACGGTTTGTTATAATACGGTACAACCGATAAGATAGCATCAATCCCGTTGAAATCATCTTGTTTCAGTTTTTCGACAACAGCCCGTGTACAGTTTCCCCCCACTCCTAATACAATCGGAATGCGACCGTTCACTTTGGTTACAACTGTATGTACAATATGTTTTTTTTCTTCTTCAGTCAATGTCGGTGTTTCGGCCGTCGTGCCTAAAACCACTAAATAATCGGTTCCGTTTTGCACTTGATAATCGACCAGCCGGCCCAAAGCCTCATAGTCTACACTTTCATCTGCCTTGAAAGGCGTAATCAATGCCACGCCCATTCCTTTTAAATTAACATCTGCCATGGAAAGAAATTTCCTTTTTTATTATTTTGCTTTGCAAAAATAAAGAATTTGTATCATTTAGACCTAATAGCGCGTAAATAAAATAACAAATGTTCAATTATTTCACGGATATTGTCATTCGCAGTTACCGAAACCGTCAGATCGTAACCATTGTTTTTCATGTCTTGCAGTTGCACACCAGCTTTGAAATTACACGGATGGAGCAACATCAGGTATTTCATCAGATAACAGTCGGGAGGTGTCAGGTCAACCAAAATATCGGCGGGAATCTCTTGGAATTGCTTAATGATTTCCGAGCGTGGGAAGCCTGATAAATTCCGGCACTTCAAAGCATTAACGATCATGGATCCTGTATCCGGATCTTTTTTTCTGTCCACATAAATACAGGTATGTATCTTCCCCCTATACCTCTTTCGAAAATCATTTAAAGCGTTCTCCATCTCTTCCCGATCCTTATCTACACATAGCAACAACATATTCTCGGATTTTTCGAGCGGTATAGAAGCATGGGGTCGGTCTACCGATACGGCAGCCATTTTTCCAACTTTGCGGCGGATCAAAAAATCATTCAGGCTCATTCGGCTATCATCCTTAAAAAATCTACTTCACCAATGATTTTTACACCGGCCTTTTCTGCTTTTTCTAATTTTGAAGGTCCCATATTTTCACCGGCTAAAATATAATCCGTCTTGCGAGAAACCGAACTGCTGTTTTTTCCTCCATGCTGTTCAATCATCGCTTTGTATTCATCGCGCGAATATTTTGAAAACGTTCCGCTGATGACGATCGTCAGTCCTTTCAGCTTCTCCGACCGGTTGGAAAGCGTTTCCTCCGATACACTCATTTGAATACCGTAGGTTTGCAATCGTTCGACCATTGTCCGATTACGCGGATCATCAAAGTAATCAAGCACACTCCGGGCAATTCGCTCCCCTATTTCATCGACCGAAACAAGCGCTTCAAAAGAGGCCTGCATCAAACCATCCATTGTATGAAACGCCGAAACCAACCGTTTGGCGACAGTTTCTCCAACGTAACGGATACCCAGTGCATATAGAACCCGTTCGAATGGAATCTTTTTGGATTCTTCAATGCTGTTTATCAGATTTGTGGCACTTTTTTCCGCCCATCTTTCCAGCCGAAGCAGATCGTCTTTTTTCAACGTATAAAGATCGGCTATATCCTTCACATAGCCAGCTTCATACAGGGCTTCGACGGTTTCCGGCCCCATATTGATGTTCATCGCTTTCCGGGTCACAAAATGTTCGATTTTGCCTTTACGTTGGGGCGGACAACCCGATTCGTTCGGACAGTAAAAGGCCGCTTCTCCTTCCGGACGGATCAAAGACGTCTTGCATTCCGGGCATACCCGGATAAATTCGACTTTTTCTCCCCACAAGATCGAACGGGCCTCCGTTTCAACCCCTACAATTTTCGGGATGATTTCTCCTCCTTTTTCCACATATACTTGGTCTCCTAAATGCAAGTCTAATGCGGCGATAATATCGGCATTATGCAAAGAAGCCCGTTTGACAACTGTCCCGGCCAGCAGAACCGGTTCTAAGTTGGCCACCGGAGTGATGGTTCCGGTACGCCCTACCTGAAAAGAAACCGAATTCAGCCGCGTAACAGCCCGTTCTGCCTGAAATTTATAAGCAATTGCCCAACGTGGACTTTTCGCTGTAAATCCCAAATGTCGTTGCTGCCTCAGTGAATTTACTTTTAATACAATACCGTCTGTAGCCACCGGAAGTTGCTTCCGCTCGACATCCCAATAAGCGATGTAATCGAAAACGTCCTGCAGGGAACTGCATTTTCGGATTACATCCGGAATTTTAAATCCCCAAGAACGCGCAATCTTCAGGTTTCCGAAATGAGTATCGGCGGGCAGCTCTTCTCCAAGCAGATAATAAAAACAGGCATCTAATTTTCGGGTAGCCACGATCGCTGGATTTTGTAGCTTCAATGTCCCCGAGGCTGCATTACGCGGATTGGCAAACAACGGTTCTTCCTGTTCTTCGCGCTCCCTGTTCAAACGATCGAATTCAGCCCATGGCAATAAAATTTCCCCGCGTATTTCAAATTTCTCCGGATAAGCCTTTCCCATTAGTTTCAAAGGAATAGAACGGATGGTTTTTACGTTAGCCGTGACATCATCTCCTCGGATTCCATCCCCACGCGTAACGGCCCGAACCAATTTCCCTTCTTCATAAATTAACGAAATAGAAGTCCCATCGTATTTCAATTCCGCCACAATATCGAACGGTTCATTCAAATCGCGGGCGATACGTTCGTAGAAATCGCGTATTTCTCCTTCCGAATAGGTGTTCCCGAGCGAAAGCATCGGATATTGATGTTCGACTTGTTCAAATTCTTTAGACAAGTCGCTTCCCACGCGTTGTGTAGGAGAATGCGGATCGGCATATTCGGGATACTTATCTTCCAGCTCCTGCAATTCGCGCATCATCTCGTCGAAAACTTTGTCTGGAATTGTAGGCGCCGAGAGCACATAATAATTGTAGTTATGCAGTTCTAATGCCTCTTGCAGTATCTGCATCCGCATTTTTACATCTGTATTTACATTCATATATACATTATATACGTTACGAAATTATCTTTTAAATTTATGTAGTATCTTTCAAAACGACCGTTTATCAGTTGTTTGGAAAAACTTTTTTCGGTTACATGTATTTTCGAATATTTGCTTCATTCACGATCATCTTCTTCCCTTTTATTTCCAAACACTTTTCATTCAAAAGTTCGGACAACGCACGGGCCAAAGAGGGACGGGCCACTCCTAAAATCCGTGCCGCTTCTTGTTTGTTTTCAATCCCGCCATGGCTTTTGACATAATCCAACAGACGCGATTTTAAGCTTTGTAAAGCGAAAGCGTTCAGTTTTTGGCTTAAAAACAAACTGTGATCCGAAATATTCTGTAAAAAATTACGCATTGCCTGTGGGTAGGTATGCATAAAATTCAAAAAAGTATCCCGGTTGACGATCAGTATTTCACACTTTTCCACCGCTTGAATATTTACCGGAAAACGGTTTTCGGAGGCAAAGATAAAAGCCGGAGCCAAAAGACTCGGCGCCTCAATCACAGCGACCGTCAGTTGTTTACCATCCGGAGCGATCATCTGCGTTTGTACTGTTCCGCTATATAAAAAGAATGGCGACCGATAAAGTTCTCCTTCTTTTGCAATAAAATCGGATACTTTGTAGGAACGCGACACATGAGAAGTGGCAAAAAGAAAAGGTGAGACTTGTTCTTTTACCATTCCCCGAAATAAAGACAGTTGTAATAAAACATCGATGTCCATTCTCTTCTTTTACTTTTTTTATGATTAAGTGTAACATAGGTGACATTTCTTTTTGTCAGGAGCACCTACTTTTGCACAAAGATAAAAAAAGAGCGATTATATTCAGAAATAAAAAAACAAAAGTATAAAAATAGAGATGTATGGAAAATAAGATGTTTTGTTTTCAATGTCAGGAAGCCGCTAAAGGTACCGGTTGTGTCATTAAAGGTGTTTGCGGGAAAGAATCTCAGACTTCAGCTGCCATGGATATGTTGTTGTTTGTAACCAGAGGGATCTCAACGGTTACAAATGCTTTGCGTAAAGAGGCTTCTGTAGCAACTCCAGAAGCCGATAAATTTGTAATCGATGCGCTGTTTACAACCATTACAAATGCGAATTTCGATGATGAAAGCATCCTTGATCGGGTAGAAAAAGGATTTGCATTACGCGATCAGTTAATTGCACAAGCCGGCCAACACGCTTTGGCATTGCCGGAAATAGAAGAATTAGCATGGCAAGGAACACGTACCGATTATTTATCAAAAGCTTCTTCGGTCGGCGTCTTACGTGAAGAAAACGAAGATTTGCGTTCTTTAAAAGAATTGACCGTTTATGGCTTGAAGGGAATGGCTGCCTATGTTGAACACGCCGATCGGTTGGGATATACTGATGAAACGATACTTGATTTCGTACACTATGCGCTGGCCACCATTGCATCTCGTGCGCTTTCGGCCGACGAAGCGACACAGTTGGTACTCCAAACCGGCGAAGTGGGCGTGAAAGCAATGGCTCTGCTTGATAAAGCCAATACCGGCAAATATGGAAATCCGGAAATTACGAAAGTTAATATCGGCGTAAGCAATCGTCCGGGAATCTTGATCAGCGGACATGATCTGAAAGACATGGAAGAGTTGCTCAGACAAACGGAAGGTACAGGTGTAGACGTATATACACACAGCGAAATGCTTCCGGCCCACTATTATCCGGCATTTAAGAAATACAAGCATTTTATCGGTAACTACGGTAATGCATGGTGGAAACAACGGGAAGAATTCACCTCATTTAATGGGGCTATTCTTTTCACCAGTAACTGTATTGTTCCGCCACTGCCCAATGCTACTTATAAAAACAGAATGTATACGACCAATTCGACCGGATACCCAGGATGTAAACATATCTTGGAAGATGCCGAAGGCCGTAAAGATTTTTCAGAAATCATTGCTCAGGCAAAACAATGTCAACCGCCTGTCGAAATTGAAAAGGGTGAAATTATCGGAGGATTTGCTCATAATCAGGTATTCCAACTGGCTGATAAAATTGTAGATGCCGTCAAAAGCGGTGCCATCCGCCGGTTTATTGTGATGGGAGGATGCGACGGACGTATGAAAGGACGTGATTACTATTCCGATTTCGCAAAAGCTTTGCCACACGATACAGTCATTCTGACAGCCGGTTGTGCCAAATATCGCTATAATAAACTGGCTTTGGGTGATATTAACGGCATTCCGCGCGTACTGGACGCCGGACAATGTAACGACAGTTATTCGTTGGCCGTGATAGCACTGAAACTGAAAGAGATATTCCAGCTGGCCGATATCAACGAATTACCTATCGTCTACAATATTGCCTGGTACGAACAAAAGGCTGTTATCGTACTGCTCGCTTTGTTGAGCCTTGGGGTAAAAAACATTCATATCGGCCCGACATTACCGGCTTTCTTATCGCCGAATGTAGCCAAAGTATTGATCGATACATTTAATTTAGGAACCATCCAAACGGTAGAAGAAGATTTGAAATTGTTCGGTCTGGCCTAAATAAAACCGCTTTTTTCTCGACAGAAAAATAAAAATTCTGCATTCCTTTCGGAAAGCATGGTGCATACCAACATTCGTCCGGCTATTTGTTTTAGTCGGACGAATGTTTTTTCAATCCAAACAAAAGGAGTGAGACGCCCTTATCAAAAGAAAATTTATTTTTACGATAGAAAAATGATGCTGAAAATCAGAAAATATTTTTAAACAAGGCGATTGTTTTTTTGCATTTATATGTAAATTTACGGCAAAAGAAAAAACTTCGATCCATGAAAAGACAAATTTATGCCCTTATACTGATTTTCGGGTTATTAACCGTTCGAGCAATAGCCTGCACCACGGCCGTCATTTCGGGAAAAGCAACTCCTGACGGAAGAAGTATGATCTGGAAGTTGCGCGACACCGACGAATTACAGAACAGTATGCGTTACTTTGAAGATGGAGACTATCCTTATATAGGATTGGTAGACTCGAAAGATACGGAAGGGAAACATGTGTGGGGAGGAACAAACAGTGTAGGCTTTGCCATTATGAACAGCGCCTCTTTTAATGTCAATCTGAGCGATTTGACGGTAGACAAAAAAGATTGTGAAGGGAGTTTCATGAAACAGGCACTACAAATTTGCAAGACTTTGGAAGACTTCGAAAAATTACTCGAAACGACTCCGAAACCAATGGGTTTGGCCGCTCATTTCGGGGTAATAGATGCCGAAGGAGGGGCTGCCTTTTACGAAGTAAACAATTATACATGGACAAAATTTGACGCCAATGAAGCTCCGCAAGGCTACGTTTTGCGCACCAACTACTCCGAAACAGGCAAGCCGGATATCGGCTATGGATTTATCCGTAGGCAGACTGCCGAAAAAATCGTTGCAGAAGCAGTTGCTACCAAATCGTTGGATTATCAGACAGTCTTACAGCATTTTTCCCGTTGTTTCTATCATCCGGTCTTCAATATCGATTACCGTATAAAATATGAATCCGGCAATTACGAAACAGATTTCATATCATCCGACGATATGATAACCCGGCAAGGTTCGGCTTCTTCTATCGTCATTCAAGGTATAAAAAAAGAAGAGTCGCCGGATATGAATACCTGTTGGATACAAATCGGTTTCCCCGAAACGTGTATATCGATCCCGTTATGGGTACGTGGAGGAAACAACATTCCTCAGATACTCCGGTATGATGAAACACTCAAAAACAGTCCGTTGAATCATTTTGCCGAAAACTGGAAAAAAGAGGCATATCCTATCGGACGTGCAGACGGATATCATTACCTGAAAATGACGGTACTTGTCAATCCGCAACAGACAGGTTACCTGCAACGGATAGAAACATTTGAGAAAGAGTTGTTCCGGGAAATCGAACAACGGCTGTCTCTTTGGAGGGCAGAACACCCCTCTCCTACTGATATGGAGACATTTTATACTCTCCTTAATCGGAAAATCGAGGCTTTTTACACGTCTCATCAATCATTTTAAATGTTTTTGAAGAGGTATTCTGTAAATTTGTTCTTTTTATCAAAAAAAAGCTTTAATATTGCATGCTATAACCTATTTTAAAAAGTTAAACAAAAATGAAAAAGAAATTTTTAGCTGAAATGGTCGGCACGATGGTCCTTGTATTAATGGGATGTGGCAGTGCCATTTTCAATGGAGGTGTTGGCACAACCGCACAAGTATTAACAGTAGCCGTTGCATTCGGTTTGTCGGTGGTTGCGATGGCTTATACTATCGGCGGTATTTCCGGATGCCATATCAATCCGGCAATCACTTTGGGATGTATGCTTTCAGGCCGGATGAAAGCAAATGAAGGTTTAATGTATATGCTGTTTCAAGTAATCGGCGCATTCATCGGATCAGGTATTCTTTTCCTTTTGACCTCCAACATCGACATGACGTATGCAACAACCACCGGTGCAAATGCAACGAACAGTGTAATAGGCGGATTCATTGCTGAAGTGGTATTTACCTGCGTTTTCGTTCTCGTGGTTTTAGGCACGACAGATGCAGAAAAAGGAGCCGGCAATTTTGCAGGATTAGCCATCGGCTTGTCTTTGGTTCTGGTACATATCGTATGCATTCCGATTACAGGTACCTCTGTTAATCCGGCTCGTAGCATTGCTCCTGCCGTATTCGAAGGGGGACAGGCTTTGGCTCAATTATGGATTTTCATCGTTGCACCGTTTATCGGTGCCGGACTTTCTGCCTTAATCTGGAAAACCGTACATAAATAAAAAAAATAAATCACATAGCTAAATCATCCGAAAGGGATGCGGAGGAACGAAAAAACGTCTTTTGCATCCCTTTTTTGTTGCATAAAACGGTCTCGAACAAAAGCTGGACTATCCAGTCCAAAACCCGGCAAGCCACCGCACTTTTTACGTTTTTTGCCTCCATGCTTTGATACAGGTTTTATTTTTTATAACTTGCCGCAGTTTAATGCATCCGCCGAATACAGCATGCGGATGCCATTCTTTTGAATTATTGATGATTAAACGAAAAAGAACATACCATGAAAAAAAAATTATTATGCTTAACTCTTTGTTTGTTTGCCGGATCATTGGTAAACGATATCATTGCACAACAAAATAAGAAACCGCGTATCGGGATTGCCGGTATACAGATAGAAAATAGCGTTTTTGTTCCCAACAGACAACCCATCGTCGGTGTACAACTTGCTTTGCCGGATTACCTAAGTCCGGATTCTGTTATGGGACAGTCGGCCACTTGGCTTCCGGCCTTGATCGGGCGAGGTGGCGGACGAGGACCGGTCACCCGAGAATCATACGAAGCATTTGTGAAAGAAACGCTTGAAATCATAAAAGCCAATATGCCTTATGATGCATTCTGGTTTTATAATCATGGTGCATGCAGCGTAGAAGGAGTAGCTGATCCAGAAGGTGAATTTATGGAAAAAGTACGCAGTGTGATCGGAAATGATGCTTTAGTAACCACCACTATGGACCTGCATGGAAATGCATCCTGGCTGGTAGCCCTCAATTCAGACCTGATTACAACATACCGTAAAGCACCTCACGATGATGCCCGAGAATCGCATCGCCGTGGAGTAGTGAACCTTTTGGAGCGTCTCGCAAACGGCAAGGGACGTCCGGCTTATAAAGCCTGGGTGTCTGTTCCGGTATTATTGTCCGGAGAATGGACAAGTACACGCGTTGAACCGGCCAAATCGCTCTATGCGATGGTGCCGGAAGTAGAAGCACTGCCGGGGGTCATTGATGCCGGTGTTTGGATCGGATATGTATGGGGAGATGACCGGCGGAATCAGGGGACAGTAATGGTATATGGAGACGATAAAGAACAAGTAGAAGCCGGAGCGCAAAAATTAGCTCAAAAATTTTGGGATGTACGTCGTCAATTCGCTTTGGAAACTTTCGGTTATCCGCTTGAAAAATGTCTGGATTTAGCAATCGAAAGCGATAAAAAACCGTTCTTTATCAGTGATATGGGTGACAATCCCGGTGGTGGCGGATCGGGCGAAGTGACATGGACATTAGCGCGCGTATTAAAACGTCCGGAATTCCAATCGCCAGACGGCAAGCGCCTTTTGTATTGCTCGATTCCAGGAGATGAGATGGTCGAAGCAGCAAGAAAAGCCGGCGTGGGAGGTCGAGCAGAAGCTTATGTTGGTGCAATGACCGATAATTTTCACGAACCGCCGGTAAAACTTTCGGGTACAGTCGTGTATGTAAGTCCGGAAGAAAATCGATCGGATGTATCTCATCGGAGGAGACCAATAGCCATCATTAAAACAGGAAGCATTTATGTCGTTGTTGGAACCTCTTCGCCTACGCCGGACTTGGAAGGAAGTGGAATAGATCCGCGTACGATGGACATCGTCATGGTAAAACAGGGATATTTGGTAAACCAATGGTATAATATGAAAGCCGATTGGGTAATGGCCCTGACACGCGGAGGTGTCGATCAGGATTTTCAGAAACTTCCGTACAAACATATCGTCCGACCGATTTTCCCGTTAGATCCGGACATGCCGGATCCGGAACTGAATGTGATATTTGTTCCGTCGGCAAAATATCTATATGGTAGATGACGATTGCTGGATTTGCCAATAAAATCCTGTACATTTGCATCTCGAAAGAAAAAAGATAAAAAATATGCCTCTCAATTTACCAAAGAATCTGCCGGCCATCGAATTGCTGAAAAAGGAACGCATTTTTGTAATGGACTCTCTTCGTGCAGCGACACAAGATATTCGCCCGTTACGCGTAGTTGTACTCAATCTGATGCCGCTAAAAATAACGACAGAAACCGATCTGATCCGCCTGTTGAGTAACACTCCGCTGCAAATCGAATTGGATTTCATGAAAATCAAAGGACACACTCCTAAAAACACACCGATCGAACACATGCAGGAATTTTATAAGGATTTCGATCAAATCCGAGAGGCATGTTATGACGGGATGATCGTTACCGGTGCTCCGGTAGAATTGATACCTTTCGAGGAGGTCAGTTATTGGAAAGAAATCATACAGATATTCAATTGGGCACGTACGCATGTGACCTCCACCTTATATATTTGCTGGGCTGCCCAGGCTGCACTTTATCATTTTTATGGTATTCCGAAATACGAATTACCGGCAAAAATGTTCGGCGTTTTCCGACATTCGCTGCATAATCCCCACATCCCTATTTTCAGAGGATTCGATGAGGAATTTTATGTACCGCACAGCCGGCATACGGAGGTGCGGAAAGACGATATACTGAAAATACCTGAACTGGCCTTACTTTCGGAAAGTGAAGAGTCTGGCGTATATATGGTTATGGCAAGAGGAGGACGTGAATTTTTCATTACCGGGCATTCAGAATATTCTCCCTATACATTGAACGACGAGTATGTACGGGACCTGAATAAAGGACTTCCAATACATATACCCGTCAATTATTATCGGAATAACAATCCGGCCGCAGGTCCGCTTGTCCGTTGGAGAGGACATGCCAATTTATTGTTTACCAATTGGTTAAATTATTACGTCTATCAAGAGACGCCGTTTAATCTGTCGGATATCCGCAATATAGGCGAGTTATAAATGCAACCAACTGTTCGAAAAATAGAATTGTTATCGCCGGCTAAAGATCTCTTTTGCGGAATAGAGGCAATCAAACATGGGGCGGATGCCGTATATATCGGGGCTCCGAAATTCGGAGCTCGTGCGGCTGCCGGTAACACGATCGAAACGATTCGTCAACTGTGCGATTTCGCCCATCTCTTCGACGCGCGTGTTTATGTGGCCTTAAATACGATTTTGCGGGAAGAGGAATTATCTGAAGCCGAACAAATGATTTGGACACTCTGGGAAGCCGGAACGGATGCGCTTATTATTCAAGACATGGGACTGACACAAATGACTCTCCCTCCTATTCCGCTTCATGCCAGTACCCAGACAGATAATCGGACACCGGAAAAGGTGCGTTTTTTAGAAGCGGCCGGATTTAAACAGGTAGTATTAGCCCGTGAACTTTCGTTGAATGAAATACGAAGAATCAAGGAACAGACATCTGTTCCGCTCGAAGTTTTTGTGCATGGAGCATTATGTGTCAGTTTTAGTGGGCAATGTTACCTGAGTGCGGCATTGAGCGGACGCAGTGCCAATCGAGGAGAATGTGCCCAATTTTGTCGTCTGCCCTATTCGTTAGTGGATGCTGACGGAAAAGAGATTGTACATAACAAGCATCTTCTTTCGCTGAAAGACATGAACCGTTCCGAACATTTGGAGGCCTTGTTGGATGCAGGCGTATCTTCTTTAAAAATAGAAGGACGGCTAAAAGAGGCGTCGTATGTTAAAAACATCACGGCTTTTTATCGTAAAAAATTGGATGCGATTTTGGAACGCAGACCGGAATACACTCGTGCATCAGCCGGATCTTCCACGTATTCGTTCGAACCGATTGCTGTAAAAAGTTTTAACCGGGGATTCACCTCTTTTTTTATAGAGGGAAGAGATGCCGATATAACAGCTTTTGATACGCCCAAATCATTGGGCGAACCGATTGGGAGGGTAAAGGAGGTAACCGGTAATTTTTTTACGCTCTCCGGGAAACAGATTTTGAATAATGGTGACGGACTTGTCTTTTTTAACACCCGAGGTGAATTAGATGGTTTTCGGGTAAACAAAGTGGATACAGGTCGTATTTATCCTGCCCAAATGCCTAAAATACACCCACAGACACAGTTGTATAGAAACTATGATCAAGACTTCGAAAAACAGTTGTCCAACCCTTCGGCCGAACGTAAATTATCCGTCCGGATCGAACTGATGGAAAATCCGTTCGGACTTACTCTCGAAATGGAAGATGAATCGGGCGCCCGTATCTTGATCGGCAGGCCTTTCAAAAAAGAACCGGCACGGAGCGATCAACATAAATACATTCACACCCAATTGGCAAAATTAGGCAATACTCCCTTTTATGCTTCTAAAATAACGGTTCGATTAACTGAAAATATATTTATACCGTCTTCCCTATTGAATGAGATGCGGCGCGAAGGTGTTGAAAAACTGCTCCAAGTCCGTCGGATCCGTTATCATCGTGAAATAGCCGGTCCGATACAGAAAATCGAGAAAACGCCATTTCCCGAACGAAAACTGACGTATCTCGGCAATGTATCTAACAGTCGTGCCAAATCATTCTATCGGGAGCACGGAGTAACCACTATTGATCCGGCTTTTGAGCTCACTCCCCAGAAAAGAGTCCCGTTGATGTTCACCAAACATTGCCTCCGTTACAGCATGGGTTGGTGTCCGGTCTATCAAAAAGGGAAGCGTTCACCCTACCGGGAACCTTATTATTTGATATATAAAACGACACGACTTCTTTTACAATTCGACTGTAAAAATTGCCAAATGCTTGTTTTAGAAGAATAAACAAAGATATGCTGTTATTCAGCAAACGCTTTCAACTGCTCCATATAGGCTTTCACCTGCTCCGTTTCTTCCGGAGCAGGACTCCAAGGAGCAAAATTTTCAGGAAGCAACGGACTATAAGGCCCTTCTTTGACTTCATAAAGTACGGTTCCGCTCTCTAACACCAATAAACCATGCCAAATACCCGGTTCCACTTCTGCTCCATACACTCCTTCGGAGGGGTCCAAGATCAATGTTTTCGTCACCTGTCCCTCACTATCGAATGTAAAAAGAGCCATCCGCCCACGTAAAAGCAGAAAAATCTCCGTTTTATCGGGATGCAAATGACGATGCGGGCGCAGGTAGGTGCCGGGTTCCAACGCATTCAACAGGCGATTAACAGGATCATCCGGTTGTTCATGAAAATTATAATTCATGCGTAAACGGGGCGATTCTTTCGCCCGGACAGTCGTTTCGTCCAATAACCGATTATCAATAATTTTCATAAATCAAATTATATTAAAATGTTTCAACGCATTATATATACCATTTTCATCAACGGAAGAAGTCACATAATCGGCAACCTTCATTACCTCTTCCGCCGCATTCCCCATCGCAACTCCGATCCCGGCATGTGCAAGCATCTGCAAATCGTTACCTCCATCCCCAAAAGCCATACATTCGTCTAATTCAAAATCGAAATAGGCCCGTATTTTATCTATTCCGACACTTTTACTGCTTCCTGCCGGAATAATATCTGTGAACAAAGGATTCCATCGAGTTGATTCACAATCGGATAAAACCCGCATAATTTTCTTTTCTTGATCAGCCGTAAAAAAAGCGATGAGTTGATAGACCGTCTTTCCATACATCTCTTCTATCGGAGCAAGAGGTGGGGCCGGAAAATTCAACAATCGGAAAACATCATCGACTGCCTGGTTTCTGTAATTCATCACCAAATCTTCCTCCATGACAAAAGTACAGGGAAAAGTCCCCTCCTCTTTTTGATAACGGATAAGCGCCCGAATGTCTTTATCGGAAATAGCATGTTTATATATCACTTTGTTTCGGTCGGCAAATACATATCCTCCATTTAACGTCACATACCCATCGAACGTCAAATCTCCCAGATTATTGATCGATTTGTAATGACGTCCGGTTGCAATAAAGACTTTCACTCCTTTTTTTCGTAGTAAATGAAGCGCCTCAATGGTAGAAGGTGGAACTGTATGCGTTTTAAAACTCACCAAAGTTCCGTCTATATCAAAAAAAACAGCTTTAATCATAACCTGAACAATATCTCTTTTTTCAGGTACAAAAATAAATAAAAAGTCGGTAAAACGGGCAATATCCGCATCATTCCGAAAATTACAGGGTATATACCACTGAAAAGAACAGGAATATATCGCCCGAAATGATGCTTTTCAGGGGAAGTTTTAGCATCCTTTCGAATGACAATATTGTCATACTCACAAAGGTTCGGCTATACACTTCATGTATTGTAGGAAATTTCATTGTACACAAAAGGGGTGGCCTATGTTTTGACCTGTCTCGTTCTAAAATTGTGTTACACATAAAAGAGTAACGAAATGGAAAAATCAGTAAGTAAGTATGCTAGATGTACTCAAAAGGACAGTCGTGATTACTTGAGCGAGAGAAGAATCTCTGAAATGGTTAATGGAATATCGAAACATGAGTTCCTACTTGAAAAGTTGACTCTTCCTTTACAAAAAATGAAGTAGGTGATAAAGAATGCTGTCTATAAATACAATAATCTTAGACCGCATTACGCATGCCAATACAATATCCACCACCAGAGAAAGATATAAAAACAAACAGTTCAGCAAGCATATGTTTGCTGAACTGTACTAAATGTTTTATTTTCAAAGAAAACTATAACGCTTATTTATAGGACTTAATCAGGTATCAATATCCGGGATTCTGAATCAGGCCTGGCTCCACTTTCAAACTATTCTCATGGAACGGCCACAGATAATTGTTCGGTTTAAAAGAACGATCTTCCACTTTTAAGGTTTCTTTATGTCCATTCATCATACGGGTATGACCTTCCGCCGGTTTGTTTAACACCTGCTCGGCAATGCGCCACCGAATGATGTCGTCGTAGCGTTGCCCTTCTCCAGCCAATTCGATGCGACGCTCGTTGCGGATCAATTCAATCCATTGTTGTTTAGAATACTTAGCATAGGCCGGTAATGTAACATCTGCCACCGTCATATCAAGGCCTGCTCTTGCCCGTACATCGTTTATGCACTTTAAAGCCAACGGATCGATGTTGTCCAACATAATTTTTGCTTCAGCATACGCCAACAAAACCTCTGCATAACGAAGGATCGGAAAATCCATTGATCCTGACGATTTAAACGCATCTGCTTCATCGACAAACTTTCTGAACCAATACCCGGTTTTACTACCTCTCAATTTCTCGTGAAACATGGGAGAATCTTCATTGTAGATATCGATTTTCTCATTCTGGAACAAGTCGCCGTGCCCCATAATAGACATGCTGTAACGCGGATCTCTATTCAATGTCGGATTCAATTCGTATTCTTCTTTTGAATGCAGTGGACATTGATCGATCGGGCGTCCCTGTTTGGTCCAATAGGCATCGACAAGCGCCTTTGTAGGAACTAAATACGACTGTCCGGGTCCGGTACGATAATGAGGTCCTAAATGTTGAAAAGACTGTGTCGTACTGTTTCCATGGCTCTCCATATCATGCCATGCGATAAACTCTTTATTATTTTTACATGCTTTGTATTGAAACAGGTCGCCATATACAGGATGTAAGGAATATTTTCCGCTTTCGATGATCTCTTTTGCCAATTTTGCAGCCAATTCGAAACGACCGAAAAACAGGGCATAACGCATGGTAATCGCTTTCAGCGAATATTTATTAAACATATATCTGTCTGACGTATATTCAGTGGCCGGCAATCGGCTGGCAATTTCTTCGGCCAAAGGGAACAGCGTGTTCAAAATTTCCTCTTGCGGCCTGGCCGGTTGTCGAGCCGTTTCTAAATTTGCAGGTTCTAAGACAAATGGGATATTCCCCCAACGGGCTGTCAGTCTGAAATAATGCCAAACCCGCATCGCCTCTAAGATTCCTTTATATTTCTGCCGTACCTCTTCATCTTCCACATACGGGATATCAGCATTTGCAATAAAGGTGTTCAAGCGCCCTAAATGTTTCATATATAATTCATAATAATAGAGAAAATCGACCGTATTGCTGTTAAAATTTCCATTTGCAATATTTTGATGATGATCTCCCTGCACACGGCTATAGGCATTATCCGATTTTCCTTCGTCCATATAAGACATCAAGGCACGATTGGCAGCCGGTGTAAAAACATCGACATAACTACTGTAAATAACGCGACGCAAGTCTTCTTCATCGTTGAAGAATTCGATAAAAGAGGTTGCAGTCGGATCTTTTTTATCTAAGAAGCGGTCACATCCACTCCAAATAAAAGACAGTAAGATAAAATATACTATTTTTTTCATCACTTTAGTTTTTTAATCGTTAGAATAGTGTTACTTGAAAACCTACACTGTAAGTAGCCATACGCGGATAATTACCATTTCCTCCGTTACGTTCGGGTTCTAAGCCTTCCCATTTGGTGAACGTAAGGAAGTCTTGTGCATTGAAATATACCCGAAGATTTCGGATACCCTTCGTCAATTTCGGGAAAGTATACCCTACTTGAAGCGATTTAATTCTGAAATAGGATGCATCGCTAAGCCACACATCGCTTAAATAAGTGTTAGTACTGGTTCCGGTCCATACACGTGGGAAACGGCTCTGCGGGTTCTGGGGAGTCCAACGGTTATCGGCATAATACTGACGAGGAGCTCCCAAGTTATTACTGTTTCCATCCACAAGCACCGGATATCCTTCCATACCGTTCAACCGTCCGACACGTTTTCCCACTCCTTGCCCAAGCATGCTGAAATCCCAGTTTTTATACTGAAGATCCAAGGTCAGCGAATAGTTGTAATGAGGAGCCGGATCAGCCAGGAAAACCCTGTCGGCATCATTGATAACACCGTCTTTATTTTGGTCTACATATTTTATATCACCGACCTGTGTATTCGGGAATTTCGGATTCGTAGCCTCGATTTCTTCAATACTGTTGAAATAGCCATTGGTTTCATACCCGTAATAGTTGTCGATCGGAATTCCACGATACCACACTTTATCATTTGTACCTTTGAAAATCAGAGTGTCGGATGTGTTATAACCGGCTTTCATCACTTTATTCTTATTGTCGAAAAGCATGGCGCCGATACTATAGGAAAAATCACCTACTTTATCCGACCATTTTGCCGAAATTTCCCATCCCTTATTATCCACTTCGCCGATATTGATCGAAGAGGTCAAGTAATAAGAGCCGGTTAACGGCGGAACCGGAAAATCGGAATAAATCAAATCGTATGAATGTTTTTTATATACATCCGCTGTAATTGTCAATCGATTTTTCAAAAATCCCAAATCAACACCGGCGTTCCATTGTTGCTGTTTTTCCCAAGAAAATTCCGAATTAGGTACCCGCATCGTCCATCCCCATGTATTGACGATTTCCTGCCATAAATACGGATTCACATTTTCATTTCCGATTTTACCCCACGATACTCTGAATTTCATATTTGACAAAGTACCGTTATCCGTCAATTTGTGTAAGAAGTGCTCTTTATGGGCATTCCAGCCGACTGAGGCCGAGGGGAAAAAGCCCCATTGATGCCCCGGAGCAAATTTACTGCTACCGTCGCTTCTAAAGGTTGCTTCCAGCAAATAACGTTCGTCGAA
>JBHCAZ010000060.1:0-35198 GCA_041798765.1 Parabacteroides sp.
CGGCGGCCTTTACCGCGGCACGCCTCTCCTCCCTTTCCCTTGCCTTTCTTTTTCCTTTCGGGAGAAAGCCGGCCTGTGGGAATGCCTCTTTTTTTATGTTTGACAGCAGCTTTTATAAAAAAGTAAGAATAAAAATTGTTTATAAACGGGAAGTGTTTTTTATGGATATTGAAAAAGGACCTGTTTAAATGAATATTCATTGAAACAGGTCCTGAGTACTGTCAGATGGTATTTTTTATAACGAATTCAATAACTTATTCAGTTCGTGGATCATTTCATCAGCCGATTTTTGTGATTTTGACACACCTTCGGGCGTGAATAGAGCGACTGTTTCATTTAATCGCTTTAGTTTTGTTTTGGCTCCTTTGGTGATAAATTCTTCGCGTAAAATACGAATTTTTTCACAATTCTGAATACCCTCGACCAATCGTTCGAAACGGATACTGCTACGTGGACCGGGATAGATACTGTAAGTGTCGCCTGCCGCCCAGCTGCGAAAACGTGAATCGCGTAACGGATCGGCTGTCCAACTATTTACGGCCCACCGTAAATAACCATCATATCCCCCTGCCAATGCATGTACTGCTGTCCAAGCTGCTTCTGAGGGGTTGGAGAATGTAAACATATTTGGGAAAGCTTCGGCGCAACATGTGTAAACCGTGCTGATTTGGCCGGCTTTTTCTCGGGCTGCTTTTACTTCCGCAGGGAATGTATGTCCGTAAGGGATACTCAAATAATAGAGATCGGATTGTAGTTCGGCATGATAGTTGCCGGCAAGTGTTATTTTGAAGGCCGGATCCGCTTGTTTGATGACTTTAATAGCCTCTTTCATTGCTTCCATAGGCCGTTCGTCCATAGAGATCGCTGTTTTTTCAAACCATCCTTTTTTACGCAAATGTTGTGAGAAATCTTTCAGGAAACGCCCCCAATATTCGGCGTATTCCGGATCTCCGGGCTTGCAATTCAAAAACTGGATGCGGTTGGTTGCCTGATCGTAATAGTCGAATGTCAATGCCCAGGGAATCATGGTGTAGCAACTGATCATCCCTTTTATCCCGATCTCATTCATCATAAAATCGACCCATTTATCGAAGACGCTATAGTCGTATTCCCATGTTCCATCGATTTTTTTGATTCGAGAGACCATACTGTCGAAATGATCTTCTGTTTGTCCGGCCCAAGGTTTATGCATGATACTGGCTGTTATCGAACGCTGTCCGGCATCAGCCAGCATTTTCATAATCGGGCGCATGGCATCGAAATGTGCTTTACTCCATAACGGAACTTGGTAATAACGTGCTACTGCATATGGATTTTGCCAGAGATCCAAGTGAAATTTCCAGTTCTCAGGAGCAGGGAGTGTACGTGACAAGACTTCTATCTCTATTTTGAGTTGCATGGCCGTAAAATTTTCTCCCGATATAGTCAAGAATCCTTTATATTTACCGGCACGGGCAGTCGATGGTATCCAGATATTCATCCATACTGGTTGGGATGTTTGTGCCTCTACATCGCGTATTTTGACAATATCCAGCGCATCTGCAACGAGCGATGAATCCCATTCGGCTTTATTTGCCCTGTTTCCGCATCCTCCTTTACGGTCTTTATTCAATTCATCGGTGACCACATAACGAACAAAGTGTGTGCGGATGGCCGAAGCCGGAATAACGGAAGAACCGTTGGTGAGGTCGGAAACCGAAAGCGTTGCATTTGTTAGTTTATTTTTGGTCCAAAGCACGGCCTGCGCATTGATCCGTTCACCTTTCCACGCTTTTGCACGCCAGATAGTCTGTTTGCCGATCGAAGGAACGTCCGATTTCGGATAACGAACATCGATTGTTCCCCACGAAAATTGTACGGGAACCGTCTGGTTTTCCCATGCCGTGGCGTTGTGAGAGGGATTGGGTATTGTCCGTTCTTCGTAATGACCTAAAGGATACAGAGCTGTTTGTTGTTGTCCGAAACAGATCGGTGTGGCCAATAGAAAAGCCGACAAAAAAAGAAGATGTTTCATACGTATTATGATTAATTGTTTAGTTTACGAGCGTAAAGATAACAAATAAAAAAAGAATTCGTAGGATGTTGAATGGATTATACCGTTACTTTTGTATTGTAATTATATCGAAAAAAAGGAAAGAAGTATGGCTGATAATTTTTTAGAACGTAAATTCGACGATTTTCAACAAGGAAAATATAGCCGGCGAAATGCTTCCGTCAAAAAAACGGAAACCGGTTCTTCGCACAAAATGCGTCGTGTTTTCATTACCGGAGGGGCTAATGGGATAGGCCGAATGCTGGTGAAAATGTTCCGTTCGGCCGGTCATCGTGTTGCTTTTTGCGATTGGGACGAATTGGCCGGCAGAGAGATTGCGATGAAGAGTGGAACTCGTTTTTTTCATGTCGATGTCTCGGACTCGCTTGCCTTGGAGAATTGTTTGCAAACGATTGTGCAAGAATGGGGCGATTTAGATGTTCTTATCAATAACGCCGGCATTAGCCGTTTTTCGCCCATAACGGAAACCGACGTTGCCATGTTCGATCGGATTTTGTCGATAAACTTGCGTCCGATCTTTATAACCTCCAGATGGTTGGCGCGTCATCGGCAATCCTTGGCGGAAAGAAATCCCTACGGACGTATAATCAATATTTGTTCGACCCGTTATCTGATGAGCGAACCGGGTAGCGAAGGGTATGCCGCTTCGAAAGGGGGGATTTATTCGCTCACGCATGCCTTGGCTTTGTCGCTTGCCGATTGGCATATCACAGTCAATTCAATTTCTCCCGGTTGGATACAGACGACCGATTACGAGTCGCTGCGTATGGCCGATCATACACAGCATCCTTCGGGAAGAGTGGGAAAACCCGAAGACATCGCCCGTATGTGCCTGTTTCTTTGCCAGGAGGAAAATGACTTTATCAATGGAGAGAATATAACGATCGATGGCGGTATGACCAAAAAGATGATTTATATCGAGTAAGCCCCTTGTTGGCAAAGAAAAACAGGGGCTTGCACGCGTAGACCGCCAGTAGAATGGCCTCTCCGTTATTTTCTATCGCTCAGAAAATCGATCATCTGCCGGATCGCGCGGCTACATGCCGGACAGAAAGGCGCATAATCGCGCATCATGCAATGATCCATCGGGCGATAGATGTTTTTCGGAAGATAACCTCCACCCTCAAAAACACCGCATTTATCCTTATGAAGTTCATTTATCGGAGTAGGGATCGGTGTATTGGCCGGCAACAGATCTTTCCATTTACGATCGAAATCGACCAGCGTGGTGATATTGGGTTCCCAGGGTTCGTATTTTAAATTGTAAAAATCTTGATAAGCCACTTCGGAAGAAAAATACTCGTCGGCAAGTCCGGCGAAACTATGACCGAACTCGTGCGTAAAAACCACCGACGTCTTCGGATGGTCGGCTGTTCCGCAAGCATAAAAATTGTACATTCCCCCTCCTCCGTACATATCTGTATTGATTAACAGGAAGATGGCATCGCAGGGAACATTCCATACGGCATCTCGTATAGCTTTCATGTCTGGTGTTGTCAGATAGCGGTCTACTCCGAACGTATAATACCCTGAATTTAATGCCGTATTTTTGAAAATGCCTTTTCCCGAGATGTCTGTTCCCGACTCTTCGGATACGACAGCCACCGCCCACACGTTGAAATCGTTTTTGTAAGCATCGAATGGAGGTGTTTGAAACAAGGCCTCCGTGAAACGTTTGGCATCCGCTTCGAATTTTTCCTGTTCGTTGGCAGTATAACCTTCTGCAATAAAAACCAAATCGATTTTTTCCGAAGAATTGCCATGTGATTGGATGGAGAACACCCGGTTTTCTTTCAGTTTTCCCCGATCGATGAAAATGCTTGCCGGATCGACTTCCTGCCGTAACAGTGAATGAAACTGCATGTCTGCCTTATCACGTGCCTTGATTTCGATGATTACCGGAACCCTAGGATAGGGTACAGACATGCTGTTTGTCCATGATTGCGTCTCTTTTTCAGCCTGTTTGGTTGAACGCCATTCCTCAAAAAGGGTATTGAAGCCGCGAGAATAGATTTCTTTGCCGGAAGCCTTATCGTAGACATGTATATAATATCCGCCGTAATTGAATGGATCGATCCTGTTTTTTATAGGCCCTCCCCAAATCGGTTCTTCCCGTAATTGTTGGATGGCGGCCGATTGTGTTTCGGCATTTCCGCTCAGAGCGAAATCAATGCGTAAACTTTTCTTTTCGAAATAAGTATCAAAATCATTTTGTGCCCAAGCAGGCAATGCCGACAAGACAATAAGCAGAATAAAAGCGATTTTTGTTTTCATATGCACGTAATTATATCAGACTAATAAGAATAGGTTATTTGCAAATATATGCATAATGATTTTATTGCACAAAAGTCTGCCCGTTTTTTCAATATTGAAATGTCCACTATACAAGTTTGCCGGAACAGGGATATTAACCGATTTTTCTATATTGAAACAACATCGTATTATCTGTAAAAAAGATGTCACATGAATTCAATTTGTTTGAAATATTCCTACCCTACTTTTGCTTTCGAAAAAAGTATATAAAATACTTGCATATGAGTAAACAAGGTATAATAGGTAGAAGATTGAAACTTTACTTTCTCTTTTTTTTAAGTAGCATCCCTTTTTTGTCGGCGGAGATGAATAGTGGATCTATCACAGGTAAAATATTGGATGCTAAATTCAAAGAACCACTGACCGGCGCTTCAATCATTATAGAAGGAACAACCGTTGGAGCTGTTGCCGATATGGATGGTAATTTTCGGATAGAGAATGTGCAGCCGGGAACCTATACGGTTGTCGTATCATATATCTCCTATACAAGTATGACGATTCGAAATATTCGGGTGATGGCAAGTAAAGAATCTGTTTTGAGTGTCGAGTTGAATGAATCCGATTTATTGTTGAGTGGTGTTACGGTAGTGGCTCAGAAAAAATTAGGTACAGAGTCGGCCATGATCAATACGGTCAGAAACAGTCTGCCGGTTGTGAGTGCTATTTCTGCCCAGCAGATCGGAAAAGGGCAGGACCGCGATGCTGCGGAAGTCTTGCGGCGCGTATCCGGTATCACAATTGCCGACGACCGTTTTGCTGTTGTACGCGGATTAGCTCAACGATATAATAATGTATGGTTAAATCACGCTACGACACCTTCGGGTGAAACCGACAGTCGGGCGTTTTCGTTTGATGTTCTGCCCGCTTCGTTGATCGACCATTTAATGGTGTATAAAAGTCCGTCGGCGCATCTACCTGCCGATTTTTCAGGAGGCTTTGTGCAAATCGTTACGCGGAATCTTCCGGACGGCAACCTGTTTCAGATTGCCTATCAAGCAGGGTTTAAAACAAATACCACCTTTGGAAGTTTTCAACTTACGGAAGGTTCTTGGAGCGACCTGTTGGGATTTGGAGCTGTTCACCGCGAATTACCCGCCAGCACTCCCTCGCATTTGGGAAATTTTTCGGTCGAAGAAGTATCGGCTTTTACCCGCCGAATCAACCAGCGGTGGGGAATCAACCGTTTTACGGCGATGCCCGATCAGAAACTATCGCTGATCTCCCATAAGATATGGGAGGCAGGAGTATGGAAAATAGGTAATATTACCCATGTAAACTGGAGTACCGCCTATGATTATACGGAAACAGTCAATAACAATTATATAGCTTATGATGTGGAGCATGATCTTTCTCGCCCTCGTTTCGAGTACAATGATATCCGCTATAAAAACACTTCTAAAACAGGCGTTTTGTTCAACTGGTCATTCTTAAGGGGGAATGACAAATATGAATTCCGTAATTTCTTCAATCAGCGTGGTGTCGCCTCTTTGACGAAACGGGAAGGAGCCAATTATTATTCTGATAAACAAATCCGCAAGTGGGAATCTTTATATACCGGCCGTACAACCTATGCAGGACAATTAAGCGGAAAACATTCTTTCCGGGAAGACATGGATAGGGCCGAATGGACAGCCGGTTATTCGTATGCCGCTTATAAAGAACCGGATCGTAGAATTGTCAATTCGATTTTGGATGAAACCAAAACGGATTTGCCGAATTTTTATGTCTCAGATCCGATGCGTTACTATCAAACCTTGAAAGATTATGGATACTCTCTATCTGCCAATTATGAACATAAATTTGTAGGGTCCGAAAGATTTTCCCCTGTTTTTAATGCCGGGGTATACGGCGAAATAAAGAAGCGTAATTTTGATGCCCGCCGATTTGCCTACAATCTGTTGGGAAACGGTTACAATCGTTATGCCGATTGGGAGTATACGAATCTGTTCGACAACTCGAACATTGGAGCAGAAAAAATATGGATGCGCGAGACAACGACCAACAGCGATTCGTATTCTTCCTCCAAAAAACAAGGAGCTGCCTATGCCTCTCTGAAAGTTAATTACGGAACATCTTTGAACGCCGATTTGGGAGTTCGTTTGGAATATGATAAGTTGACAATGGATGGATATAGTTCGGATGGTACCCAACCGGTACATGTTGATAATCAAACAGTCGATATTTTCCCCTCGTTGAATATATCGTACAACCTGTCGAAAAAAGCACTGATACGGATGGCGTATGGCCGTTCGGTTAATCGTCCGGAATTCAGGGAAGTGGTTCCGTATGTCTATTTTAATTTCGAGCGCGATGCCAATATCGTCGGAAATACCGAACTGAAAAATGCATATATTGAAAATATAGACTTGCGTTATGAATTGTATCCTGCTTTGAATGAGATAATCACACTTGGAGCTTTTTACAAACAGTTTGAAAATCCGATAGAAGAAACCTATAATGAGGCTGGATCGGGATTGCAATATACCTATCATCACGCAAAAAACGCCCGTGCTTTCGGGGTGGAGTTGGATATTAAAAAAAATTTAGGTTTCGTCGGGCTGAATGACCTGAATCTTGTTTTCAATGCGGCCTATATTTACAGCCGGGTTTATTTTGAAAAGGGAATGCCCGAACGAGATCGTCCACTTGCCGGACAGTCTCCTTATCTGATCAATACCGGATTTTTTTATCAATTACCCGACAAAGGAATCTCGGCTTCCATCCTGTTTAACCGTATCGGTAAACGTATCGAATCGGTAGGAGTCCCGATGCAGCAGAAAAACGAAGATATTCCGGATATTTATGAAATGCCTCGAAATTCGGTAGATATCAGTTTTTTAAAGAAAATAGGGAAACGATTAGAAATTAAAGCCGGTATCCGTGATTTGTTGAATACAAAAGTTGAATATAAACAGTTTATAACACTTACGATGCCGGACGGCAGTATACAAAAACGCGAACAACTGATCCGGAGCTTCCGTCCCGGAATCGATTTTAATGTGAGTGCTTCATTGAGCTTTTGAAAATGTGTATGAATATTAATTCCTGAACAAACAAAAAAAGTTTAGTATGAACAGATTTATTTTAAAAGAAATGATCATCTTTTTTTCGTTGGTCATGCTGTTGGGGATTCAGTCTTGTAGTAACGAAAAAGAAGAACCTGTCGGACCGATTGAGGTATCGGCTATTTCGGTGAATCCGCCGGCAGTCTCGTTGAAAGTCGGTGAATCTACCGAACTTTCGGTTGCGGTTACACCTTCCGATGCTGCGGACAAAACGATTGTATGGACGACTTCCGATGCCAAGATCGCCTCTGTAGATAATGGTAAAGTGTCTGCGCTTGCTGCTGGTACGGCGAATATTACCGCTACTTCAAAAAGCGGTAATAAAACATCTGTATGTGTAGTCACTGTCGGACAAGAAACCGAGGTTTCTGTAGAGGATGTGTTAGAAGGAAATATTACGGCCGACCGTACGATTTTAGCTGCCAATAAGAATTTTCTGAAAGGATTCGTATATGTGAAAAGCGGTGCAACACTGACGATTGAGGCTGGTGCTGTTATCAAAGGAAAATCGGTGAAAGCCGGCGAAAAAGCGGCTTCTCTGATTATAGAACCGGGAGCGCGGATTATCGCTGTCGGAACGGCCGAAAAACCGATTGTATTTACTTCAGACAAATCCGCCGGCGAACGAAATACGGGTGATTGGGGAGGTTTGGTAATCTGTGGAAATGCCCGTGTCAATCAGACAAAACGCCCGGTAGTAGAGGGTGGACCGGGAACGGCATACGGTAATACGACTTCGGACGACGGAAATACGGAAAGTTCCGGAAAATTGAAATATGTTCGTCTCGAATTTGCCGGCTATCCTTTGGAACCGGATAAAGAAATTAATGCACTGACTTTAGCTGGTGTAGGAAATGGTACAGAAATCGAGTTCGTTCAAGTTTCTTATGCGAACGATGATTCTTATGAATGGTTTGGAGGAACGGTGAATGCCAAACATCTGATAGCCTATAAAGGATGGGATGATGATTTTGATACAGATAACGGCTATAGCGGGATGTTACAGTTTTTGCTGAGCATCAGAGATCGGAATTTTGCCGACACCTCCGATTCAAATGGTTTTGAATCGGATAATGATGGAAGCGGTTCATCCAATACGCCATTGACTAAACCTGTGTTTTCCAATGTTACTTTAATAGGTCCTTTCTATGGAAAGGTTTCAGATATGCAGAAATCGGAAGTGGAATCTACGACGGCCGATGCAGTTTCCGGAGCTAAAGGCGGAAAATATCAGGCCGCCATCCATTTGCGACGAAATTCGGCATTGAATATATATAATTCAGTCTTTACCGGATGGCCTTACGGAGTACGTGCCACAGATAAGAAAGGTAGTGCAAATGAAGCGGCTGTATTGAAAAACATTGTTTTTGCCGGGATGTGGAAGAATTTTTACGATGACGGTCAAAAAAGCGAGCTCTTTTTTAATCGTGAAAAAAACAAACAGGTGTTATTTGAGTCGACACGAGATGTTTTTGCGAAAGACGGCGATTTTTCATCCGTTATTCCTCAGGCTGTACAAGGGGCTGAATTTGCGGATGCAGTCTTGAATAATGCATTCTTCGAAAAAGTGGCCTATAAGGGAGCGTTTGACGGAAAGAACGATTGGACTGAAGGTTGGACCAACTGGGATCCTCAAAATACGGTATATTAAATATTCATGATAGGAGGGAGGACGTCAATCATTTTGTTGGGGCGTCCTCATTTCTTATTTTATGTCTGCTTTTTTAAAGAGGATCATTCCGTTTTTTTGTTCTAATCGCTGTTCGGTGTTGATGTGTACCTGCAATTCGGCCTTGTCTACAATGAAAATCTTGGGTTTGATTGCGTTGGGAAAGCGATTGAAATAAGGGTCGGTACTCCAATACCAGGCGAATCGTTTCACCGGAAAATACTTCGGAAGTTCTTTCCAAATTTCGAATATCCGGGTTTTGGCAGAAAGTGTCAATCCTGTTCGTCCGTCTGTAAGTTCCGATACACATATAAGGTGTACTTTTATATGTTTGTCCTGTTCCTGTTCTTCGGGAGTATATCGGTGAGAGACCGTGATATGGCGTCCGAACCGACTGTTGATATCATCTTTCAAACGGTTGAACAGCTTGCCGTGAGGAGAGGAGTCTTTCAGTTGATTGTGCAAAATATAATAATGGATCATTTCATGAATCAACGTGTCTTCAATAATCTCTTCAGGCAGGTCTAAACGCGTACTGATCCGGATAGAGAAGTCGTAGCAGACCGTTTCTCCTCTGTTGTTACGGCGTTTTTTGAAATGCAATCCTCCTAAAGAAGATTTTGAATTGCCCATCCGTAGTGGAAGTGGCGGTAATGTATTGTTGAAGAAACGTCTGTTGAATTCCTGAAATTTTTCTTCTATATCGTGCAGTGTCGGTTTCATTTTATGATTGGCTTCAGTGTTATTTTTGCCGTATTACCGGCTGCCTAAATCATCGTAGAGCGTTTGTAATAATGCTTTTCCTTTTCGGATGCGTGAGTCGCTCCCTGGGCGGGGAGTTTCGATCAGTATGCGTCCGCCTTCGTTGTCGAAAACGGAAATACCCGTCGAGTCGATGAATCCGAATCCGTTCGGATAGGTATAAAAGGCATATTCGGTATTGTTTTTACTGAAAAGATCGCGACTGAACTGAAAATCGTTATGGGGTAAATCCATTTGAGACAAAAGCGTTGCCGCCAGATCTGTTTGGTTGGCATAACGGTCGATAATAGACGGATTTTTGATTACTCCTCCGAGCCAGATCATTGGAATATGGAAACGGCGTGGTTCGTAGGCGGTCACATCTTCCGGATAGGGGAACCCGTGGTCGGAGATGAGTACGATTAGCAGATTTTCCCATACAGGCAACTGTTTCAGCTTGTCGACGAATTCTCCGATACAACTGTCGGTAAATGCAACGGAGTTTGGATATTTATCCGGCAACCGGTGATAAGGGACCTCGAAAGGTTCATGGCTGCTGAGTGTCAGGAATGTCGTCAGCCACCGTGGCTCTGCAGGCCGTTTTCGAATCGCTTCATAGAGGTAGTGGAATGAAATATCGTCGTTGGCTCCCCATTTATTGAGCCGGCTTGAGATCGGAAAATTACGATCGGAAGTGATCCGGCTATACCCTGACCCGAAGAAATAGCTTTGCATATTGGTAAAGTTGATATCTCCTCCATATACCATATCGGCTGTATAACCTTCCGGTTCCAAACTTTTGGCAAGCGATGGCAGGGTCTGACTTTTGGCGGGATATTTCATGATGGAGGTGGTGGGTTGTGCAAGGTATCCGTTCAGCACGGAAACGATGCCCCGGTCGGTCCGGAATGAATTGGCATACATATTGCGGAAAAGTATCCCCTCTTTCGAAAGTCGGTTTAAATGAGGCGTGATAGTCGAATCTCCGCCGACAGCACCTACCACACTGGCCGAAAAACTTTCCATCAAAATCAGTAAAATATGTGGTCTGCTGTTTTTGAGCATTTTAAGATGCGGATTTTCGTCCGCTCCTTTCTCTGTTGACGGAAGTAGTTCGTCGACGATTTCCTGTCGCTCGTGTTCGGAGAAAAAATTGAATTGAGAAGCAAAATCCTGTTGTTTGCTGAGTGAAGCCGACAGGCTGAAACAGGGATTGATGGCTGCATGATTCAAAAACTGGTTATTACTGAAATAGACCATCCCGACATTGGCTGTAGATGTGGTGATACCTCCCCGTATCGGAATGAAAAGAATTCCGCCGATGAACAGGCACACGATGCTGCTTTTCCACCGCCTTTTTACTTTGGTTGATGGAAAGAGAGATAGGACAAACCGGCTCAAAAACATGAAAATACCGGCTGTATAAAGGGCAAATAAACCCAACTGTACAAAAAACAATCCGACCGGCACACTCGCCATGGCCTCTTTCGGCGATTTTAAATAGAAAAAAAGTGTGGCGTCTAACCGGAATCCCCAAAAGCCGTACAAGGCGACATCTATCGAAAAAATGGCTGCGATGAGTATCGCCGATAACATGAAATACCCTTTCAGAAAATTACGGTAAGGCAGGTTGGGAAACCAGACAGAACATACAATACAGAAAAAAGGAAGGATGGTCAGATAACCGGAGATGGTACAATCAAGCAATAAACCGTGCCTGATAACCTGCAGGTAATCTGTCCATCCGATATCCGTTGCCAAGGCATGGTGATATAGCATGAAGACCGGTTTTTGAAGGGCAAAAACCGGTAGCCAGGCCATAAAAACAACCCATAGAAACGTCAGTCTTTTTCTCATGGACTTCTGTTGTTGGGGAAAAATTACCGGTAGAGTTTTTCCCGTAATTCGGCAACTTTCGGATCTGTTATGTAATCATCGTACTCCATGATCCGGTCAATGATACCGTTAGGTGTCAATTCGATGATCCGGTTTGCCACCGTTTGAATAAATTCATGGTCATGGCTGGAGAACAGGATGTTCCCTTTGAATGTCTGTAGGGTGTTATTAAAAGCCTGAATCGATTCCAGATCGAGATGGTTGGTCGGTGTATCTAAAATGATACAATTGGCATCCGTCAACATCATCCGTGAAATCATGCAACGCATTTTTTCTCCTCCGGAGAGCACGCTGACTTTTTTCAATAATTCCTCTCCCGAAAAGAGCATCCGTCCAAGAAATCCTTTCAAGAAGACGTCGTTTGTATCCGGGGAAAACTGGCTTAACCATTCGATCAAGTTGTAGTCGGAATTGAAATATTTCGTGTTATCTAACGGCAGATAAGTGGTCGTGATTGTTTGTCCCCATTGAAAACTTCCGGCATCGGGCTTCTCTTTTCCATTAATGATTTGAAAAAGGGCAGTCATTGCACGTGGATCACGACTGATAAATACAATTTTATCCTCTTTCTCTACATTGAAATTTAAGTCTTGGAACAGCACTTTGCCTTCAATCGACTTTGTCAGACCTTTGACTTCCAAAATCTGATTACCCGGTTCCCGGTTTGGCGTGAATAAAATACCCGGATAGCGGCGTGAAGAAGGCTTGATCTCTTCGATATTGAGTTTTTCAAGCATCTTTTTACGACTGGTAGTCTGTTTGGACTTCGCTACATTCGCGCTGAAACGACGAATAAACTCTTCCAACTCTTTCTTTTTTTCTTCCGCTTTCTTATTCTGATTTTGTTGCTGTTTGAGTGCTAACTGGCTGGACTCGTACCAGAAACTGTAATTGCCGGCAAACATCTGTAATTTTCCGAAGTCGATATCGACCGTATGGGTACAAACCGAGTCGAGGAAGTGGCGGTCATGGCTCACTACCAGTACTGTATGTTCAAAATTGGCAAGATAGTTTTCTAACCACATGACCGTTTCGAGGTCAAGGTCGTTGGTCGGCTCATCTAACAAGAGATTGTCCGGTTGTCCGAATAATGCACGGGCAAGCAATACACGTACCTTCTGTTTACCGCTAATATCTTTCATCAGCATATAATGGAGTTCTTCCTGGATACCTAATCCACTTAACAGAGAAGCAGCATCACTTTCGGCATTCCATCCTTCCATTTCGGCGAATTTTTCTTCCAATTCCGATACCCGGATACCATCTGCATCGCTGAAGTCGGGTTTGGCATAAAGTGCATTTTTTTCGCTCATTACTTCCCAAAGGGTATTGTGTCCCATCAAAACCGTGTCGATGACTGTATGTTCGTCGAAGGCAAAGTGGTCTTGGCTTAAAACAGAAAGGCGTTCTCCCGGTCCTAAAGAAACGCTTCCTCGTGTCGGATCAAGTTGTTGACTTATTACGCGGAGAAATGTCGATTTGCCGGCTCCGTTGGCTCCAATGATTCCATAGCAGTTACCCGACGTAAATTTCATGTTTACGTCCTGAAAAAGGATACGTTTTCCGAACTGTACGTCCAGATTATTGACCATTATCATAGTGGTATATCTAATTAATTAGCAGTTTATATGTTACAAATGTACAAAAAAATAGCGGGGTGTACAATTCGTCTATTCCATATCTTCATTTTCTTCATTATCAAGGTCTTCCCAATCGAAAAGAAAATCAAGGTCGCTTTGTTCATGGCCGGTGAATTGTTCCAATTCACGTCGGTCTTTTTTGGTGGGTCGTCCCAATCCTCGCGCCCGATTTATAAAACCGGAAATACGGTTCATCTCTAAAATTTCATATTGGTCGGGTGTTGTTACATTTTCCATATACTCCGGAACCAATTTAGCACCCACTCTGTTTTCTATCAATCCTAATACTTTGAATGAGAACGTAATCGGAGGCTTACGTACCTGGATGACTTCTCCAACTTTGATCATGCGGGATGGTTTGACATTTACTCCGTTGATTATGACCCTGTTCTTCTTACAGGCATCGGCGGCAATGCTTCTGGTCTTGAAAATACGGGTTGCCCATAGCCATTTGTCTATACGGACTTCATTCATTTTATTTATTATTATATTGATTCATGGTTATTTGTATGCCGGCCAGACAAAAACTTCTGATCATCTCGACCGCCTGTTTGATCTTTTCAGGCATCTGATCGAGTTCTTCCTGCGGAAATTTGCTTAATACATAATCTACTTGTCGACCTTTCGGAAAGTCGTTCCCGATCCCGAATCTCAGTCGGCTGTAGACTTGTGTATTTAGAAGTTGCTGTATGTTTTTCAGTCCGTTATGTCCGGCATCGCTTCCCTGAGGTTTCAGACGGAGCGTCCCGAAAGGCAATGCAAGATCGTCGACTATAATCAGCAGATTTTCGACGGGAATATTTTCTTTCTGCAACCAATATCGGACTGCATGTCCGCTAAGGTTCATGAATGTATTTGGTTTCAAGACGATCAGTTCGCAGTTTTTTACGCGCATCCTGGCAATGGCGCCGTACCGTTCTTCTGCGAAACGGGCACCTCCGTCTTCAACCAGTGCATTGACGACTCGAAAACCGATATTGTGGCGTGTTCCCCAATATTCGGGACCTATATTTCCAAGTCCGGTTATCAGATATTTCATTCGTGTTTTATTTTTCGGAATGATTTGCGTTAGAAATTTTATATATAAAAAGGGAAGAATACTCTGTAGAATATTCCCCCCTTACATATGGGTATACAGTCTATTATTGTGCTTTTGCCTGAGCTCCGCGGGCTGCGCGAGTCAATTGAACGGCACAAACAACAGCATTCTTGGCATTCATCAATTCGAGGCCTTCAAAATGCAAAGCACCTACCTGCATTGTTTTGCCCAAACCTAAATGGTCTACATTGATAAATAATTTTTCAGGAATAGCAGTGTAAACAGCTTTTACTTTCAGCTTTCTCATCTGTAAGGTCAACTTACCACCTGCTTTTACACCTTCAGAGTGACCTTCCAATACGACCGGAACTTCTATAACAACCGGTTTGTTTTCCGAAACTTCGAGGAAGTCGATGTGCAGAATCGCATCGGTTACGGGTTGGAATTGGATGTCCTTCAAGATTGCTTTCGTTGTTTTGCCATCAAGAGAGAGTTCTACAACAAAAATTTCCGGACTGTAAATAAGGTTGCGAACGCTTTCCGTTTTGACAGTAAAGTGTTTTACCTCTTCTCCTCCGTACAGAACTGCGGGGATTTCTTTGTTTTTACGGATAGCTTTCAACGCTCTTTTCTGATCGGCAGAAGTAGCGGCAATTTCTCTTCCTTTTCCTTCTAATTGAAATGTTTTCATTTTTTCTTTTTTTGTGTTACTCAAAATTAGTTTTTGTGTGCTTCTAATTTCCCATCACACGGGTACGGGGCTAAAAAGCGGTGCAAAGATACGGTGTTTTATTGTAATACACAACCTATACCCGGATGGTTTTACCAATCCCTTTTGAAAAAAACGGTTTTTCCGTCTTTTTAACGAAAAAAAAGGATCGGATGTTGTACTTTTTTCCGTATTTGGGTACCTTCGTAACCTTAATATATGAAAATAACATAGATATCATGAAAAGAAAAGTATGCTGGGTATTGACTCTTTTATGGGTTTTTGTCGCTTTGACCGGGGCACAGGAAAAAGGAATTAAGTTGATTCATGGTCCTTATCTTCAAAATGTCGGACCGGATGAAGCGACAATTGTATGGGTGGCCGATAAACCGTCGGTTGGTTGGGTGGAACTTGCCCCCGAAGGTACGGAAAGTTTTTATGCCGTCGAGCGTCCCCGTTTTTACGATACGGAGAACGGTGTGAAAAAAACATCGACTGTCCACTCGGTCAAATTGAAAGGTTTACAGCCTGATACCCGTTACCGTTACCGTGTGTTTGCCCAGGAAGTATTGAGCCATATCGGCCACAAGATCGTATACGGTTATTTTGCATCGACGGATGTGTATACGAAAAAACCGCTGACATTCAAGACGCTGAGTCCGAAGAAATCTACCGTCTCTTTTGCCATGGTGAATGATATACATGGCGATAGCGATTTGCTCCAGACATTGATCGGAAAATGCAATCTGAAACAGACCGATTTGTTCTTTTTTAATGGCGATATGGTATCGGTTTCGCATAATGAGGCACAGGTTTTCGAAGGCTTTATGGATCGGGCGACCTCTCTTTTTGCGGCTGAAATACCTATGTATTATGCGCGTGGAAATCATGAAACGCGTGGAGCCTTTGCTACGGAATTTCAACGTTATTTCTCTCCCAAAGAGAAAAATCTCTATTTTGCATTCCGTCAAGGTCCGGTCTATTTTATCCTGCTGGATACCGGCGAAGATAAACCGGATTCGGATATCGAGTATGCCGGAATTACGGTATATGACGATTATCGGACGGAACAGGCAGCATGGTTGAAAGACATCCTGTCGAGCAAGGAATATAAGGAAGCTCCCTACAAAGTGGTTGTTGCCCATATTCCTCCGATCGGAGACTGGCACGGCATAGAAGAGGTGAAAAATAAATTTATGCCGTTGCTGCGCGAGGCCGGTCCGGACTTGATGCTTTGTGGCCATTTGCATCGGTTGGTGCATGACAAGGCAACGGCACAGACGCCATTTCCCATTTTGGTAAATCCGAATAAGGCGGTCGTACAGGTTGAGGCCGGTCCGGAAAATATGAACGTGAAGGTGGTTGATGTAGAAGGCAAAATGCTCGATTCGTTTGTCGTTAAACGCCGGTAATTGAAAAAAATAGCTTTTGGCGCTTCCTAATTAAATTTTGTAATAAAAAACAAACATAAACTATGAATTTTATTTTGTAAGTGCAAAAAAGATACTATATTTGCACCGATTAAAAGTTGAAAACAATATGACTCGGTTTTTACAACACAGTTTGATTATTTCTCTATCTATTATTCTATTCCGAAAATGGGATGGGAGGTGAGACTGTGTGTGTTATGCTGAGGCAAAAATAAAAAAGCCTTTCTCGCTTCCCGGTGAGAGAGGCTTTTTTATTTTTATTGATTTTGCAATGAAACGGAAAAAGAATAAAAATAAAAGAGATGTCTGATAGATTGTTTATTTTTGACACGACACTCCGGGATGGAGAACAGGTTCCCGGGTGTCAGTTGAACAGCGTAGAAAAAATACAAGTAGCCAAAGCGTTGGAAAGATTGGGAGTAGATGTGATAGAGGCCGGTTTCCCGGTTTCCAGCCCGGGCGATTTTAATAGTATCGTCGAAATATCGAAAGCTGTAACCTGGCCAACGGTTTGTGCCCTTACCCGAGCTGTCGAAAAAGATATTGACGTGGCAGCCGAAGCGTTGAAATTTGCCAAGCGGGGGCGTATACATACTGGTATAGGAACTTCCGACTACCATATCCGTTATAAATTCAATTCCAACCGCGACGAAATTCTTGAACGGGCCGTCGCAGCCACCCGGTATGCCCGGAGATATATGGAGGATGTGGAGTTTTATTGCGAAGATGCCGGTCGTACGGAAAATGCCTATCTGGCCCGTGTGGTTGAGGCTGTTATTAAGGCAGGTGCCACGGTCGTGAATATTCCGGATACGACCGGATATTGCCTGCCGGACGAATATGGAGCGAAAATCCGTTATTTGATGGAGCATGTCGATGGAATAGATAAAGCGATTATTTCAACCCATTGCCACAATGATTTGGGAATGGCAACAGCAAATACGGTGCAAGGTGTTTTGAACGGTGCCCGACAGGTGGAAGTGACGATTAACGGAATCGGGGAACGCGCAGGGAATACATCTCTTGAAGAGATTGCGATGATTTTTAAAAGTCATAAGGAGCGGGAGATCGTTACCAATATCAATACGCGCCGGATTTACGGGGTGAGCCGAATGGTGTCGAGCCTGATGAATATGCCCGTTCAGCCGAATAAAGCGATTGTGGGGCGGAACGCTTTTGCGCATTCGTCGGGAATTCATCAAGATGGGGTTTTGAAAAACAGAGAAAGCTATGAAATTATAGATCCAAAAGAGGTAGGGATCGACGATAGCGCCATTGTTCTGACGGCCCGGAGCGGCAGGGCAGCGCTGAAACATCGGTTACAGGTATTGGGGGTTGAGCTGTCGCAAGATAAATTGGATGTCGTATACGAGGAATTTTTAAAATTAGCCGATCGTAAAAAAGATATAAACGATGACGATGTGTTGATGCTTGTCGGTAAAGATCGGACAGCCATGCATCGGATTCGACTGGAATACCTGCAAGTTACATCCGGAGTCGGATTACAGTCGGTGGCAAGTGTCTGTTTGAATATTGCAGGCGAAAAATTTGAAGCGGCTGCTTCTGGAAACGGACCGGTAGATGCCGCTATTAAAGCCGTCAAATCGATCATTCACCGCACAATGACAATTCAGGAATTCTTAATACAAGCGATCAATAAAGGAAGCGATGATATGGGTAAAGTCCATATGCAGGTAGCGTATGAAGGAAACCTATACTACGGATTTGCGGCCAATACCGATATTATAGCCGCTTCGGTAGAAGCTTTTATCGATGCGATTAATAAATTTGTAAAATAAAAAAAAGGAGAGATAGATGAATACGTTATTTGATAAAATCTGGGATGCGCATGTGGTAGCGACTATAGAAGACGGTCCTGCGCAGTTATATATCGACCGGCTGTATTGTCATGAAGTGACAAGTCCGCAAGCTTTCGCGGGGATGCGGATGCGTGGTTTGAAATGCTTTCGTCCGGAGCGGATTTATTGTATGCCGGACCATAATACCCCCACCCATGATCAGGATAAACCGATTGAAGATCCGGTTTCAAAGACACAAGTAGATACTTTGGCAAAAAATGCGGCCGATTTCGGATTGACCCACTTTGGTATGATGGATGCTCGGAATGGTATCATTCACGTGGTAGGGCCGGAACGAGCATTGACGCTGCCGGGTATGACGGTCGTTTGCGGAGACTCGCACACATCTACTCACGGAGCACTCGGTACGGTTGCATTCGGTATTGGTACCAGTGAAGTGGAAATGGTAATGGCCTCTCAGTGTGTATTGCAGGCTAAGCCCCGAAATATGCGGATACGCATAGAAGGTATGCTGGACGAAGGAGTGACGGCTAAGGATATGGCACTTTATCTATTGTCGAAAGTGACAACAGGAGGGGCTACCGGTTATTTTGTCGAATATGCAGGATCGGCTGTGCGCAATTTGACAATGGAGGGGCGTTTTACCTTATGTAATCTCTCGATTGAAATGGGAGCACGTGGTGGAATGATTGCTCCTGATGAGGTGACATTCAATTATCTGAAAGGTCGGGAAAACAGTCCGAAAGGTGCTGAATGGGACAAAGCGGTCGCTTTCTGGAAAACGTTGAAAAGCGAAGACGATGCGGTGTTTGACAAGGAACTTGTTTTTGATGCCGCCGATATTGAACCGATGGTTACTTACGGAACGAATCCCGGAATGGGTATGGGAATTACCCACCGGATTCCGACAACGGACGATATGGATGAGGTGGCGTTTAAATCATTTGTCAAATCATTGGATTATATGGGATTTGAACCTGGTGAATCGCTTTTGGGAAAGAAAATAGACTATGTCTTTCTCGGTTCCTGCACCAATGGCCGGATCGAAGATTTCCGAGTCTTTGCTTCAGTTGCGAAAGGACGGAAAAAAGCAGCCCATGTGACGGCCTGGTTGGTGCCTGGATCGTGGGCCGTAGACGCCCAGATTCGCGAAGAAGGGTTAGATAAAATATTGGAAGATGCCGGTTTCAGTTTGCGGCAACCGGGATGTTCGGCCTGTTTGGCGATGAACGATGATAAGGTCCCGGCCGGAAAATACGCAGTGTCGACAAGCAATCGTAATTTCGAAGGCCGGCAGGGGCCGGGAGCACGCACAATCCTGGCCGGTCCTTTAGTGGCTGCCGCAGCTGCTGTTACCGGCCAGATAACCGATCCGCGGACGTTCCGTTAAGAATCCATTGATGAGCGTTGAATGTACAAACCTAAAAACAAGAGTAAAATGAAACGAAAATTTAATATAATCACATCTTCCTGCATACCGCTTCCTTTGGAAAATATAGATACCGATCAAATTATCCCGGCGCGGTTTTTGAAAGCTACCGACAAAGAAGGCTTCGGCGATCATCTGTTTCGCGACTGGAGGTATGACAAGGAGGGACGTAAGGTAGACTCGTTTGTCTTGAATGACCCGACTTTTCAAGGGGAAATCCTCGTAGTCGGGAAAAACTTCGGAAGCGGTTCCAGTCGTGAACATGCGGCCTGGGCTATTGCCGATTATGGTTTCCGGGTTGTTATTTCAAGTTTTTTTGCCGATATTCATAAAAATAATGAATTGAATAATTTTGTGCTTCCGGTAGTGGTGAGCGAATCTTTTCTTTCCGAATTGTTTGATGCGATTTATGCCGATCCGAAGATGGAAGTGGTGGTGAACCTTCCCGAGCAGACCGTCTGTAATAAAGCCACCGGAAGAAGTGAACATTTTGAAATCAATGCATATAAAAAGCTTTGTTTAATGGAGGGCTTGGACGATATCGACTATTTGCTCGCCAACAGACAGAAAATAGAGGCTTTTGAACAACATCGCGAGAAAGAAAAACGATAGCAAGATGATCGAAATAATGGATACAACGCTGCGTGACGGAGAGCAAACTTCTGGAGTCTCTTTTGCTGCGCACGAAAAATTGAGTATAACACAGGCCTTGATCGATTTAGGTGTCACTCGTATAGAAATCGCTTCTGCCCGGGTTTCAAACGGCGAATTTGAAGGGGTGAAACAAGTGGCTGCCTGGGCGAAACGTACCGGAAATTTAGATAAATTGGAGGTACTCGGTTTTGTGGATGGAAATGTTTCGCTGAATTGGATCGAATCGGCAGGATGCCGGGTGCTCAATCTGCTTTGCAAAGGATCTTACAAACATGTGACAGAGCAGTTGGGGAAGACGCTGGAGCAACATTTGGCGGATATACAAGAGGTAATAAAACGGGCGGAAGAAAAAAACATTGCTGTCAATATATACATGGAAGATTGGTCGAATGGAATCCGGCATGATCCGGCGTATGTCTTTGATTTTGTCGATTCGTTGAAAGGGCTGCCGGTACGACGTTTTATGCTTCCGGATACGCTTGGCATACTGAATCCCGACAATACCTATGTCTATTGTTCGGAAATGTTATCCCGATATCCCGATCTTTTCTTTGATTTTCATGCGCACAACGATTATGATTTGGCCGTAGCCAATGTCTTTTCGGCCGTTCGTGCCGGTGTAAAGGGGGTGCATACGACCTTGAACGGATTGGGTGAACGGGCCGGAAATGCCCCTTTGAGCAGTGTCTTGGCGGTCTTGCGGGATCAATTGGGGGTAGAGACCGGTATACGGGAAGATAAAATAAACAGTGCCAGCCGTTTGGTGGAAACGTTTTCGGGAATTCACATCCCACCCAATAAACCGGTTATTGGAGAACATGTTTTTACGCAATGCGCCGGGGTGCATGCCGATGGAGATAGTAAAAACAATCTGTATTGCAACGAATTGCTGCCCGAACGCTTTGGACGCATCCGCGAATATGCTTTAGGAAAAACGTCCGGAAAAGCGAATATCCGGAAAAATTTGGAGGCTTTGGGCATTGACATCGACGAACAAGCTATGCGGAAAGTGACCGAACGAATTATCGAGTTAGGTGATAAAAAGGAGATGGTGACGGCCGAAGATCTGCCATATATCGTAAGTGACGTGCTGCATCATGATACAATGGCCGATCAGCGGATACGTATTTTAAATTATTCTTTATCTTTGGCACAAGGTTTACGTCCGGTGGCATCTTTGAAAATAGAAATCAATGGAGAGGCTTACGAGCAGTCTGCCTCGGGAGACGGGCAGTATGACGCTTTTGTACGTGCTTTGCGGAAGATTTATGCTGATCTCGGACGTCCTTTCCCGATGTTGACGAATTATTCGGTCTCTATTCCGCCCGGAGGACGTACAGATGCATTTGTGCAGACCGTAATCAGTTGGAATTTTGCAGGTGTTGATTTCAAAACACGCGGATTTGATGCCGACCAGACGGAGGCGGCCATAAAGGCAACACTGAAAATGTTGAATAAAATTGAAAGTTGAACCGGGAATATGGCTGATAATTATAAATTGAAAATGGAGTATGAAAGAGTTAACGATTGCGTTGGTTGCGCATGACAACCGGAAAGCCGATATGGTAGAGTGGGCGATACATAACGCCGAATTTTTATCTCACCATCATCTGGTATGTACCGGAACTACGGGCAATTTGGTAAAAAAAGCCCTTGAGGAAAATGGTGTTGCGGTTGATATTACCTGCATGCATTCTGGACCGTTAGGAGGGGATGCTGAGATTGCTGCAAAAGTGGTTCGGAAAGAGATCGATTTGGCGGTCTTTCTGATAGACGATTTGAATCCGCAACCGCATGAGGCGGATATTCAGATGCTTTTACGCCAATGCAGGGTGCATAATGTGCCGATAGCGTGTAACCGGTATAGTGCCGATTTGATGATTACCAGTTCATTGTGGGACGATGAGTCGTATTGCCCCTCCGAACCGAAATATGTATTTTTTAATAGAGAATCAAAATGAAATTACAGATAGCCTTACTGCCCGGCGATGGTATCGGACCGGAGATTATAAAACAGGGGATGAAAGTTGTAAAAGCCGTTTGCGATAAATTCGGTCATGAGTTGGCATACGAAACCGCTTTGGTCGGAGCGTGTGCCATTGATGCTGTGGGAAATCCGTATCCGCCCGAGACACACGACTTGTGTATGCGGAGCGATGCTGTTTATTTTGGGGCAATAGGTTCTCCGAAATACGATAATGACCCGTCGGCGAAAGTACGGCCGGAACAGGGATTGCTGGCCATGCGCAAGCAATTGGGACTTTTTGCCAATATCCGTCCGGTAACGACATTCCCATCGTTGTTGCATAAATCTCCGTTGCGCTCGGAATTGGTGGATGGTGCTGATTTCATGTGTATCCGCGAGTTGACGGGAGGCTTATATTTTGGACGTCCGCAAGGGCGTAGCGAAGACGGAAATACCGCCTATGATACGTGCGTGTATACCCGTGAGGAGATCGAACGGATTGTCCGGCTTGCTTATCAGTATGCCTCCAAGCGCCGAAAGAAGTTGACCGTCGTCGACAAAGCGAATATATTGGCTACTTCCCGCTTGTGGAGACAGGTGGCACAGGAGATTGCGCGGGAGTATCCGGCAGTGGAAACCGAATATATGTTTGTCGATAATGCAGCAATGCGTCTGGTTCAATGGCCGAAAAGTTTTGATGTGTTGGTCACGGAAAATATGTTCGGGGATATATTGACGGATGAGGCCTCGGTGATTACAGGCTCGTTAGGTATGTTGCCATCTGCTTCGATCGGGTTGCATACTTCTGTTTTTGAACCGATTCATGGGTCATATCCGCAGGCTGCCGGCAAAAATATTGCCAATCCGCTCGCTACGATACTCAGTGGCGCTTTGATGTTCGAATACGCTTTTGATTTGCAGGAAGAGGGCCTTTTGATTCGTCGGGCGGTCAACGCTTCGATGGAAGCGGGTGTGGTAACGGAAGATATCGCCGACGGCGGTCGCGCCAGTTCGACCGATGAAGTGGGAGACTGGGTTGCTGATTTTATCCGGAAGGCATAGCCTTTTCGGATAAATCTGCCGCATTTGGCGGTACAAATAGAGAAAAATGCCTATTTTTGGGACATGGATTTAAACATGCCGACATACGATGTTGCATTTTTTTAAACAGATTACGGCCGGTTACCGAAAGCAGCTCGCCGTCATTGTCGCGATCGGTGTTTTCGAAGTGTTGCTCTCGTTGCTGTTTGTCTATTTTTCGAAAGAAATCATAGATGTGGCAACCGGCGTAAAGGAGGCTTCGTTGTCTGTTTTGGCCATACTGCTGGTGCTTCTGATAGCTGCGCAAATCCTGTTCCGCATTGTGGATGTGCATTTGAGAAACTTGACCGAAGTGAGGTTAAGCAACCATATCCGCCGGATGGTTTTTTCACGGCTCATGTACGCCCGTTGGGAACAATTGCCGACCCTTCACAGTGGTGATATGCTGACCCGGATGATTCGCGATACCGATGATGTGGTGCGGACGCTCGTTTCGGCATTCCCTTTGCTCTTTTCCGCTTCGTTTCAGCTTATCGGCGCCTTGACTTTGCTTTTCTTCCTCGACCCCATACTTGCAGTTATTCTGGGCATTGCCATGCCTTTGCTTGCTTTTTTTAGCAAATCCTATTATACCCGTATGCGCCGATACACACACGAGGTAAAAGAGAGCGAAAGCCGCGTGACTACGCTTATGGAAGAAAGTTTGCTTAATCAGTTGGTTATCCGAACATTCGAACGGCAGGAGGGAAATCTCGGGCGTTTGGACTCGTTGCAAGACGAATTGCATAGCCGTGTGCGTAAAAAGACCAACGTTTCAGTTTTTGCCAATGCCATGATGTCGGTTGCTTTTAATGGAGGATATATTACCGCTTTTTTGTGGAGTACTTTCGGATTGGCTAAAAATATCATTACGTTCGGGACAGTGACGGCCTATTTGCAGTTAGTGGCCCGTATTCAGCGCCCGTTGGCCGACCTGATGCGCCTGTTGCCCGTGGCCATTGCGACCAAGACGGCCTCCGAACGGCTTCAACAGTTGATGAACTTTGAACAGGAAGGGCATCTGAAACCGCGCTTTCTTGCCGGACCGCTTTCGCTCTCGATCGAAAACCTCTCTTTTTCATATAGTGTAGAGACACCCTCCGTGTTGCGCGATTTTTCATTGACGGTCCATCCGGGGAGCATGATTGCCGTGATGGGAGAAACGGGTGCCGGAAAGACGACGCTGATCCGTCTGTTGCTGGCATTGTTGAAGCCGGATGCCGGTGGGCTGTATCTAAACAACGGTCGGGAAAAAGTACAGATTGATGAAACGACCCGATCTAATTTCGTGTATGTTCCCCAAGGAAAATCGCTTTTCAGCGGGACAATCCGGGAAAACCTGCTTGTAGGAGACGAGGCGGCCGACGATCGACAATTGCGCGATGTGCTGGAAACGGCATCGGCATCGTTTGTTTTTGATTTTCCGTTGGGCTTGGATACCCTTATCGGCGAAAACGGAGCAGGCTTGTCGGAAGGTCAGGCACAGCGGATTGCGATTGCCCGTTCGCTACTTCGTCCGGGAAAAATCCTTTTGTTGGATGAGGCGACTTCCGCATTGGATGTGGAGACCGAAAACCGTTTTTTACAGCATCTTAGAGAAAAGATCGGCGACCGGATCGTTCTTTTTATCACGCATCATGTAGAAGTTGCCAACCGGTGCGATGAAATAATCCGGATTTAAAACCGGATAAACGCTATAAGCCGAAAAAAAAGCCGGTTGTATTCTTCGCTGTTTTTTCGTATCTTTGCCTCTCATTTAAACGATTATCAAATAAAAGATATACACGGATTATGTTTGAAAACTTAAGCGAACGGTTGGACAGGTCGTTCAAGCTATTGAAAGGTGAAGGTAAAATTACCGAAATAAATGTGGCCGAAACATTGAAAGATGTACGGAAAGCACTGCTTGACGCCGATGTGAATTATAAGGTTGCGAAAAATTTCACGGATACGGTTAAGGCAAAAGCGCTGGGGCAGAATGTCTTGACTTCGGTTAAACCGGGGCAGTTGATGGTTAAGATCGTCCATGACGAGTTGGCCGATTTGATGGGAGGAAAGGCTTCGGAATTAGAATTGAAAAATTCGCCTGCTATCATACTGATGTCCGGATTGCAAGGTTCCGGAAAGACTACCTTTTCAGGAAAACTCGCCAACTTGTTAAAAAACAAGAAACATAAAAAACCGTTGTTGGCGGCCTGCGACGTATACCGACCGGCTGCTATCGAGCAGCTTCGTGTAGTAGGCGAACAGATCGGGGTGCCGGTGTATATGGAATTGGAAAATAAGAATCCGGTTGAAATCGCCAAAAATGCAATTGCTGAAGCCCGTTCGAAAGGATACGACGTGCTGATTGTCGATACGGCCGGCCGTTTGGCGATCGATGAACAGATGATGCATGAAATCGCTGCCATCAAAAGCGCCATATCGCCCGATGAAACATTATTCGTGGTAGATGCCATGACGGGTCAGGATGCGGTCAATACGGCAAAAGAATTCAATGACCGGCTGAATTTTGATGGTGTTGTCCTTACCAAATTAGATGGAGATACCCGTGGTGGTGCTGCCCTGTCCATTCGTACGGTAGTAGACAAACCGATTAAATTTGTCGGAACCGGAGAAAAAATGGATGCCTTGGATATTTTCCATCCCGAACGTATGGCTGATCGTATCCTCGGAATGGGTGATATCGTTTCGTTGGTAGAACGGGCACAAGAACAGTTTGACGAAGAAGAAGCCAAGAGACTGCAGAAAAAAATTGCCAAAAATCAGTTCGATTTCAACGATTTTATAGCCCAGATACAGCAGATCAAAAAGATGGGAAATCTGAAAGAGCTTGCTTCGATGATCCCCGGAGTAGGTAAAGCCTTGAAAGACATAGATATCGACGATAATGCATTTAAAGGTATAGAGGCGATTATTTATTCGATGACTCCGGCGGAACGCTCCAATCCGGCCATATTGAACGGATCGCGCCGTCAGCGGATCGCAAAAGGAAGCGGTACCTCTATTCAGGAAGTTAATAAATTGCTGAAACAGTTTGATGAAACCCGCAAAATGATGCGTATGGTGGCTACCGCAAAGCCCGGAGGCCGGAAATTCCCCTCATTCAGAAGATAAATATAAAAAGAAATAATTATGGAAGAACAGCATTATCAGCTATTAGATGGAAAAGCAGTGGCCGCTCAAATGAAAAAGGAGATGGCCGAGGAAGTTGCTCAGATCAAAGCTGCAGGAGGTAAAATCCCGCATTTGGCTGCGATATTGGTGGGACACGATGGCGGAAGTGAAACATATGTCGCCAGTAAAGTGAAAACATGTAAAGAGATCGGTTTTAAATCGACCTTGATCCACTACGAAGAGGATGTGACCGAAGCTGAACTTCTCCGTAAAGTAGAAGAATTGAACAATGATCCGGATATAGATGGTTTTATTGTTCAACTCCCTCTGCCGGAACATATTTCTGAGCAAAAGATTATTGAAGCAATCGATTATCGGAAAGATGTAGATGGATTCCATCCGATAAACGTCGGACGTATGTCTATCGGGTTGCCCTGTTTCGTTTCAGCTACGCCGGCCGGTATTCTGGAGCTTTTAAAACGTTATGATATCCAGACGCGTGGCAAGCATTGCGTCGTGTTGGGACGCAGCAACATCGTCGGAAAACCGATGGCAACGTTGATGATGCAGAAGAATTATCCGGGCGACTGCACGGTGACTGTCTGCCACAGCCGATCTGAAAATTTGCGGGAGATGTGCCAGCATGCCGATATCATCATTGTCGCTTTAGGTGTTCCCGAATTTCTGAAGGCCGATATGGTGAAAGAAGGTGCTGTCATTGTGGATGTTGGAACGACCCGCATGCCGAGCAGCGTGACTAAGAGCGGCTTTAAATTGGTGGGCGATGTGAAGTTCGACGAGGTAGCCCCGAAATGTTCCTATATTACACCGGTTCCCGGAGGTGTGGGACCGATGACGATTATCTCATTGATGCGAAATACGCTATTGGCTGGAAAAAAAGAAATTTATCAATAATTTTATGCGTTATATGATCCTGTTTCTCTGTTGTCATTTTACTTTGGTAGCACAGGATACATTGACCATTTTGTTTGCCGGAGATGCCATGATGCATCGGGCGCAGATCGAAAATGGCCGTTCGGGGGATACGTTCGACCTGAGCGGCTATTTTTCTCACATAGAAAAGGAAATTCGTTCGGCCGATTTGGCTGTTGTCAACCTGGAAGCGCCTTTGGGCGGAGCACCCTATCGCGGATACCCGGCCTTCAGCGCGCCCGATGCATTTGCCAGAACCTTGCAGGAGGCCGGATTCGATTTCTTTTTATTGGCGAATAACCATTGTTTGGATCGGAGCACGCGCGGATTGGTGCGTACCGTCCGGCAATTGGATTCGCTTCAGATTTCCCATACGGGTGTTTTTTTAGATTCCCTTCATCGAAGCAGAAGATATCCTATGTTGCTCCGCAAGAAAGGCTTTCGCCTCATTATGCTGAATTATACCTATGCGACCAACGGCCTGCGTGTAGACAGTCCCCGTATCGTCAATTATATGGATAAATCGGTTATGGCGGCCGATATTGCTGAAGCAAAGCTGTTTAACCCTGATTTTATTATTGCTCACATGCATTGGGGAGAAGAATACAAGCAGAAGCCCTCGCACGAGCAAAAGGCCTTGGCCGACTGGTTGATCGATCAAGGGGTCGACCTAATCATCGGCAGTCATCCACATGTCATTCAACCGATGGAATTGAGAAAATCGGGAGAAGGTGGGGATAAAGACCGGCTGATCGTCTATTCGTTGGGGAATTTTATATCGAATATGACGGCCGAGAATACCTATGGAGGAGCATTGGTAAAGGCCGTATTGTGTAGAAAAGGGTTGAAACGTTCGATTGCTTCAGCCAAATATGGGCTTGTCTTTTGTGATCGTTATCAGAAAAATGACGGAAAGCAGGATTTACGTCTGTTGCCGGCAGCTTTGGAGGTTGAACGTAGCCAAACGGACTCGCTTCCGGCAAATCAAAAGCTGCTTCGTTTTGTCGATCACACCCGTTTGCTGTTAAAACGGATGAATATAGGGGTAGAAGAGTATATCTTTGAATAAAAAAAGGCAATTTTTTTTGTATATTCAAATAAAGCATCTATCTTTGCACCGTCTTAGTCAGAAAGAGTTTTTTGAAAAGACAGACATGGTGAATGTAGCTCAGTTGGTTAGAGCATTGGATTGTGGTTCCAAGGGTCGTGGGTTCGAACCCCATCTTTCACCCCTCGTAGAAAAAAAGCATTCGGTTTTCCGGATGCTTTTTTTGTGTTTTTTGCTTGTGTTTTTTAGAAGTAATGTACTAATTATCAGCGGTGTATTTGGTTTGAGGCTATCTTGTGAAAAAACAGACCGGTATCGGGCAAAAGGGTTTTCGATGTTTGCTTGTGACAGGGCCGTTTGTCACAAGTGTGCCAATACGCTGTCACAAGTGTGACAAAGGCACGTCACAAGTGTGACATCGGGAGTGTTTTTTTTAACCCTGCCGACCGGTATTCTGGCAGGTGTTCTTTTTTTTCTGTTCGGATTCATTAAGCGATGCGTATGAAAAACGGTAATAGTGCTACTGCTTTTTGAGAGAGGAGTCCTTTTTTTCTGTCTGATCTCCGTCGCGTAGCCCCTTGTAGGAGTGATAGATACTTTCAATGCGATATAGAAAATAGCAGTTGTAATATCGTGTTCCCACTCGTATATTTGTAATGCAATTAAATAATTAGTATTCATTTTTTAACAACAGATTTATGAGAAGCATCACATCTTTTGATTTGCAGTATGCACATCGTTTTTATGGCTTTAAAGGTGAAGCACAGTATTTGCATGGACACACAGGCGTATTGACCATCGAAGTGGAAGATAGCGTGAATGAAGGTGTCAACATGGTTTATCCCTGTAATGAAATTAAAAAAGTAGCATGGGACGTATTGCAAAATTTCGATCATGCCTTGATTTTGCGTCAAGATGACCCGCTGCTGCCGGCTATTTTGGAGGTATATGAAAAACAAGGGATCAAAAACGGGCATCCGCAAAATACAATGAAGGGAACTGCCTTCAAAACAGAATTAGCAACAGCCTATCCGGATTGTCGTCTGGTCGTAACCAAAGAGACGCTGACCGTTGAAGGGATGATCAAGATTGTGTATGAACTGTTGAAGGACAAGTTGAATATTGCAAAACTTACGTTTACCAGTGGCGTGAATGCTGCAAGTGCTGAATTTGATACGCGGCATACGATTGAACGCTGCCCCTTGTGTGGAGTCGAATTGGACAAAAACGGTGTATGTCCGAAGTGCGGATATAAAAAATAAGCAAATGCGCTTCGAAAATCGGGCTTGATACAATGCCTTGCATGGTTTTCTTGTAAAAAGAGAGATCGAGAACGATAACACAGAGAGGGTATCTTTGAGAGCTCAAAAGTGAGGGGATATGTCCTAAAGTGGCATATCCCCTGATTTGTTTTTGTATATATATATTATATGTATCGCATACGGTTGTTTTTTTATCCGGAAAGAGGTATGGTGAATGAGAAGTTCTTCTTATATTAACTTGCAAAAAAACATGCCTATATCCTTAAATGAGCGTAGAGCCGTATCCTCTATAAAAAGAAGAGCGAGTAGAACCCGCCCTTAATGTTCTCACAACGGAATAATCCTTATTGTGAATTGCTTCAAATTTGAATACAAATATACGATTCGTTTATTTCAAAAGCAAGGAAAATGCGTAAAAAATATTAAATATGCGTTTTTTATTTTATTTTTGCAAATAAACGATTTTCATCTCTAATTTATTATGAAACGTGTACTTGGTTTGGATCTAGGTAGTAGCAGTATAGGATGGGCGGTTGTCGATCAAGCTGTTGGTAAAGAAGAAAAGTCGGCTATTATCCGATTAGGCGTAAGATGTAATCCTTTGACTACGGACGAAAAGTCTAATTTCAAGAAAGGACGTAGTATTACGACTACAGCTGACAGGACATTAAAACGGGGCATGAGGCGAAACCTGCAGCGCTATAAACAGCGCCGCGAACATTTAATCGCTCTGTTAAAGAAGGCCGAATTTATTTCAGAGAACACCATTTTGTCTGAAAATGGAAATGCAACCACGTTTCAAACCTATCGATTAAGAGCCAAAGCCGTTGTTGAAAAAATAACGTTGGAAGAATTGGCGCGGGTTCTTCTGATGATCAATAAAAAAAGAGGGTATAAAAGTAATCGGAAAGCAGATAATCAAGATGAAGGGAAACTGATAGACGGAATGGCGATTGCACGCACACTTTATACGAATCGTCTGACTCCCGGAGAATATACGTATGGACTACTGATGAGTGGGAAGAATTTTATACCTGCTTTTTATCGTTCTGATTTAGAGGCTGAATTAAATGCCATTTGGGTTTTTCAACGGCAGTTCTATCCGGATATTTTGACGAATGAAATGAAAGAACGAATATTTGGAAAAGGCAAGAATGATACGGAAAAGGCATTCTATCTCCTTCATCATGTTTCTGCTGCTGAAGAGAAAGATCGAAAAATCCGTTTGAAAGTCTATTACCGTTGGAGATCGGAAGCACTTAAACAACGATTGGAAATCGAGCAGATCGTGCAAGTTGTTGCTTCAATCAATGCCGCGATAGCTGCGTCCAGCGGATATTTAGGACAAATCAGCGATCGTAGCAAGGTGTTGTTTTTTAATCGTATGACGGTAGGACAGTATTTGCTGTCGGAAATAGAAAAGAATCCTCATTTCCGTATAAAAGATAATGTGTTTTATCGGCAGGATTATTTGGACGAATTTGAACAGATTTGGGAAAACCAGCGTAAATATCATCCTGAATTAACTCCTGAATTGAAAGAAAACGTGCGCGATGCGGTTATTTTTTATCAAAGGAGATTGAAATCGAAGAAAGGATTGATTGCTTTCTGTGAATTTGAGCAGAAGGAAATAGCTGTGCCCATGAATGGGCACATAAAGCACGTGAAAACAGGTGCGAGAGTCTGCCCTAAAAGTTCACCGCTCTATCAGGAGTTCAAGATCTGGCAAGTACTGAATCTCTTGAAAATTTCGAGCAAAAACGACAATGCTTTATTGGGAGGACAGGCGGCCTCTTTAACTGCGGAACAAAAACAGGTATTATATAAAGAACTTTTGGTAAATAAAGAAATGTCCAAATCGGATATTTTGAAAAGGCTCGGATTAAAAGCCAACGGATACGCCATAAATTATGAGAAAGTGCAAGGTAATACCACAACTGCAATGCTGGTGAATGCCTGCAAAGAGATTGTAGCATGGAGTGGTCATGAAGTAGATCTTTTTGACAAGTTAAAGGCCGACGAAAAACTGCAATATATACAATCTGTCTTTGGGCTTTTAGGAGCTCGAACCGATTTATTGGATTTTGACGATAACGATTTCGAGAATAGTACCTTGTTTCATTTATGGCATCTGTTGTATTCCTATGAAGGGGATAATTCTGAAACAGGATCAGCCGGGTTACTCGACAAAATTGCAGGCCTGACCGGATTGCCCCGTGAGTATGCAGAAGCATTTGCGCAAGTCAGTTTCAAACCGGATTATGGATCTTTGAGCAGCAAAGCAATAAAAAAAATACTTCCTTATCTAAAAGAGGGTTATCTATATAGTGATGCTTGTGAACTTGCCGGTTATACACATTCCAAAGAGTCGTTGACGAAAGAGAAGATCGAAAATAAGGTACTTGTTGAAAAATTGGATTTGCTGCCTAAAAATAGTTTGAGAAATCCGGTTGTTGAAAAAATTCTCAATCAAATGATTCATGTCGTGAATGCTTGTTCAGAGCATTACGGGCCTTTTGATGAAATTCACATCGAATTAGCCAGGGAATTGAAACAATCTCAGCAACAACGTGAAGATGCAACTCGTAGGTTGAATGTACAAACGAGAGAAACGGAAAAAATCGTAGAAATTCTACAGTCGACTTTCGGTATAAACCGTCCGAGCAGAAATGATATTATCCGTTATCGTCTATATCAGGAATTGGCTCCTAACGGGTATAAAACGTTGTATTCTCAGACTTATATCCCGCAGGAAAAACTATTTAGTCGGGAATTCGATATTGAGCATATTATCCCGCAAGCCAAATTGTTTGATGATTCTTTTTCTAACAAGACACTTGAACTTCGTTCGGTGAATTTAGAAAAATCAAACATGACAGCCTTTGATTTTGTGAAAAGGAAATGGGGAGACAGCGAGGCGGCTGCATATCGTTCTCGGGTAACGGCGCTTTTTGGCAAAGGCAATGAAAAGAAAAAGAAACATTTATTGATGACAGAGGAGGAGATCCCAAGCGATTTCTTGAATCGGGACTTGTCGGATTCTCAATATATAGCCAGAGAAGCCAGAAAGATGTTGATGCGGATTTCGAAAGTTGTAATTCCCACGGTCGGATCGATCACAGCACGATTACGTGAAGATTGGCAATTGGTAGACGTAATGAAAGAGTTGAATTGGAATAAATATGATAAATTAGGGTTGACAGAGACGTATAGAAACAGAGAAGGGCATGAAATTCGTCGGATAAAGGATTGGACCAAACGTAATGATCAACGTCATCATGCGATGGATGCATTGACGATTGCTTTTACGCGTCTGCAACATATTCAGTTGTTGAATAATCTCAATGCCGGAAATAATGATAAAATGGCTAATAGCGTATCTGGTATTTTGAAAAACGAACTGATTGAAGGGGGAAGATTCAAATCTCCGATTCCACTCGAAGAATTTCGGGAAGAGGTAAAAAGACACATAGAGATGATTTTGATCTCTATAAAGGCTAAAAATAAGGTGGCGACCCGAAATACGAATAAAATCAAAGGCGCTTCAATCAAGCAAATCGCTTTAACTCCGCGTGGACAAATGCATAATGAAACGGTATATGGCGAACGTTTGCGGTATGCGACGAAAGAAGAAAAAATAGGTTCGGCATTCGATGAGAGTAAAATTTTGACTGTATGCAGGCGCGATTACAGGGAAGCACTATTAAAAAGGCTTCAGCAGTTTGGCGATGCCCGGAATGCCTTTACTGGCAAAAATGCGCTCGAAAAAAATCCGTTGTTTATCTATGCTGCTCAAACGATAAAGGTTCCTTCCAAAGTAAAAACAGTTACGATGGAAACTTTTTATACGGTTCGGAAGCCGGTTGATTCTAATCTGAATCTTGAAAAAGTGGTTGATTCCCGCATTCGGCAAATTTTACAGGATCGGTTGACTGCATACGGAGGAGACGCCGGAAAAGCTTTTTCCAACATCGACGAAAACCCGATATGGTTGAATAAAGACAAAGGGATTGCGATCAAACGGGTTGCCGTAAAAGGAGTGAATGTGGCGATTGCGTTGCACGACAAGAAAGATAAAGAGGGACGGATCGTGGAGGACGAATATGGGAAACGACGTCCGAGTGATTTTGTTTCTACTGGAAATAATCATCATGTGGCGATTTTTGAAGATGAAGATGGTAATTTGCAGGAACACATCGTCTCTTTCTTTGAAGCGATGACATGTTTGAATAATCATCTTCCGGTAATTGATCGAGAGTATAATGAAAGCTTGGGATGGAAGTTTCTTTTTACCATGAAACAGAATGAATTTTTTGTGGTTCCTGACGAGAAAAACGATTTTAATCCGGAGGAACTCGATTTGACGGACGAACAAAATTATCCGCTGATCAGTCCGCATTTATATCGTGTTCAGAAATTCTCAACCAAAGATTATGTTTTTAGACATCATTTGGAAACACAAGTAATCGATCAGGCATCGCTACACAATACAACGTGGATCCGCATTAAGAGCATAAATAACTTAAAAGGTTTTGTCAAAGTAAGAGTGAATCATCTCGGGAAAATCGTACAGGTAGGAGAGTATTAAAGCATGATAAAGAGGACGTTATATTTTGGAAATCCCGCTTATTTGAGTCTGAAAGATGAACAAATGGTGCTACGGTTGCCTGAAGTAGAGCAGAATGCATCTATTCCTGAAAAATTTCGGAAAACAGCAGAACGGACTTTCCCCGTTGAAGATATCGGGGTTGTCATCCTCGACCATAAACGTATTACAATTACACAGGGACTTTTGGAGAAGCTCCTTGAAAATAAGTGTGCGATCATTACATGCGATAGCAATCGAATGCCCACCGGACTTTTTCTTCCGTTAGATGGACATTCGATACAGCATGAACGTTTTATGTCGCAGATTGAAAGCTCCAGGCCATTGCGTAAACAACTTTGGCAACAGACGGTACAGGCTAAAATATTCAATCAAGCTACTATACTCAAAAAAATAGAGCCCGCCACCGAGATCGGTAACATGTTGGCCTGGGTGGACGAAGTGCGTAGCGATGATGTTATGAATTTGGAAGGACGTGCTGCTGCCTATTATTGGAAAAGTTTCTTTCCGGAAATACCCGGATTTGTGCGTGGAAGAGATGAGACCCCTCCTAATAATTTGTTGAATTATGGATATGCTATTTTACGTGGAATCGTTGTATTGTGTAGCGATGCCTGATCGATTACTTGTGTTTCCAAATGATGTCTAAAAACATAATCTTTGGTTGAGAATTTCTGAACACGATATAAATGCGGACTGATCAGCGGATAATTTTGTTCGTCCGTCAA
>JBHCAZ010000061.1:0-16066 GCA_041798765.1 Parabacteroides sp.
ATTAACTTCATCTTCCTGTGATAACCGTAAAGCAGAAATATATTCTTCTCTATCTTCCTTAAATATCTTAGTTGGAAAAAGGTTGTAGCAGAACTGAATATAATTCATCAGCAGGCGAGCGGTTCTTCCGTTGCCATCGACCCACGGATGAATAGTTACTAAGTTAAGATGGGCATTGAAGCTTAGTTCGTATTGTTCCCGGAATGTTCCCACAGCCTTTTGCTTTTCCTGTAATAAAGCGCAAAGTTCCTCTACTTTGGCAGGGACTTTCTGATAACTCATATAAGAACGTCCACCAATACCAGCCGTCACGCCACACAAGCGGAATTCACCTTTTGAAGAATCAAAAGAGCCACCCATAACGTTATAAATATAGCCTGTCGTACGCATCAATGTCGAATTCAACTTTTGCAAGAATGCTGAATTAATAGGTTCCTTACTTTTGGCTTCCTCTTTGGCAAGCTCATATGCCTTCTTTAAGTCCTCATTCATCAAATGATACACCAAAGGTTTTCCTTTAGCTGTTAATCCCTCATCGAAAAGCATTTGTGCCTCCGTTTCGGTGAGTGTAGAACCCTCAATTGCTGTAGAATGGGTAATAAGAGAATAGAGGTAGTACTTTTCATAGTCCACCGCTTCACTAATACCAAGCTGCTGAAACTTCTGGTATAACTGTTCAGTCTCTTGCCAAACACCTTGTTCCATTGACTTTTATTTAATTGGATTTATTTCTTTTCAAAGGTAATGTATTTGTATTGCGTAGCCAAAGAAAATAATGACTTACTACTATATTTTTGCACTTGTGGGGAAAATGTGAGGAAGAATCAAACAAGCAAAAAGTCTAAGTAATGAATTATCAATTACTTAGACTTTTGCTTTGTACCCAGAGCCGGGATCGAACCGGCATGGAAGTGAATCCACTGGTGTTTGAGACCAGCGCGTCTACCAATTCCGCCATCTGGGCATTTGTTCTAAATGCGTTGCAAAAGTACGCAATATTTTTAATTAGACAAGCATTTTCTCATTTTTTTTGTTTTATATTTTCTTTGCTTTTTCCTACAGACGAAATCCCGATTTATTTCGTTTACTTTGTAAACACAAATACAAAAAAAGACAGATCATGAACGATAATTATTGCGTAATCATGGGCGGTGGGATCGGAAGCCGCTTCTGGCCATTTAGCAGAGAGAGTTATCCGAAACAATTTTTGGATTTCTTCGGAACAGGTCGCTCGTTACTACAAATGACTTTCGACCGTTTTTCAAAAATTATCCCGGTCGAAAATATTTATATTGTGACAAATGAGGCCTATGCCGATTTGGTACAAAAACAACTTCCTGAATTAACCCAAAAGCAGATTTTATTAGAACCGGCACGTCGTAATACTGCGCCATGTGTTGCTTATGGCGCTTATCATATCAGAGCATGTAATCCAAATGCCAACATTGTAGTAGCTCCTTCCGATCACTTGATTTTGAAAGAAGAACAGTTTTTGACGGATGTTCAAAAAGGCCTGGATTTTGTTCGAAACCATAAAGCCTTAGTTACCTTAGGTATTAAGCCGAGTCGTCCGGAGACTGGTTACGGATATATTCAGAGTGGTGATACGGCGTTAGGTGAATTTGCAAAAGTCAAAACGTTTACGGAAAAACCGAATTTGGAATTGGCTCAGGTTTTTATGGAAAGTGGTGAGTTTTTCTGGAATTCCGGGCTTTTTGTTTGGAATGTACAAACGATATTAGATGCTTTTTCTAAATATTTGCCTGAGATTTCCTCCCGATTCGATTTAGGTATTTCAAAATTCAATACCGAAGCCGAACAGGCGTTCATTGAGGAAAATTTCCCTTATTGTCTGAATATCTCGATCGATTACGGCATTATGGAGAAAGCTGACAATGTTTACATGCTATGCGTCGATTTCGGATGGGCTGATTTAGGTACATGGGGATCTTTATTCGAATTGGCTCCGAAAGACGAACAAAATAATGCATTTCTGAAAAGCAAGGCGGAGATGTACGAAAGTAGCGGTAATATTGTTGCATTAGATAATCCGAAACGCTTGGCGGTTGTACAAGGCATAAACGACTGTATCATTGCAGAGTCGGGAAATGTTCTTTTGATTTGCAAAAAAGAAGACGAGCAGCGGATCAAACAATATGTTGCCGATGTCCAGATAAAATATGGTAAAGAATTCAATTAAATAACTTTCAAATGGAATAGACCGTGTGCATGATTTTTTAATATTGCACACGGTTTATTAAAAAAAGCCGAAATCGGACTATTTGCCTCTTTGCAATCACGGAATGTTTTTTATATTTGTGTACCTGTAAAAACACACAAATATGGAAGTTGGCATTGAATCGGTATATCTGGATAAATTAGGAAAAGGCGATCATAATGCATTTAATCTTCTTTATCTGCAATATAGTCCTAAGGTAAAACATTTTCTGCTTGGTTTTATTAAGAACCAGGAAGAGGTGGATGATATGGTTCAGGAGTTATTTTTCAAAATCTGGACAAACCGTCAATCAATAGCCCAAGTGCATTCTTTTCAAGCCTATTTGTTTCGTATGGCCCGGAACATCGTCTACGACTATTATGAACATACGACTGTAAAAGCGAATTATTCGCAGAAACAGTTGGGAAAACCGTTTTATAGCGATCTCATCGAAGAAGAATTATACGCAAAAGAACTGCTCCTGCTAATTGATGCCGTTGTCGATAAAATGCCCGAACAGCGCCGGAAAATCTTTCTTTTAAGTAGAAAAGAGAGCCTCAGTAACGAAGAAATTGCCGATCGGCTAAATATTAATAAACGTACGGTGGAAAACCATTTGACTGCAGCACTTTCCGATTTGCGCAAAGTTATTTATCTGTTTGCCAGCACATTGTTTTTAACATAATTTACAAGAATAAAAGCTGTGCAATCTGTGTGTATGAGGCCTTTCATTCGTCATAACCTAACAAGTAATGGCTGAAAATGGAAAGAAATTATATACAGAAGCTTATCGAATTGTTTTTTAAGAATGACCATTCGCCTGAAATCTGTCAACGATTTCAGTGGTGGTTGCTCGACGAAACGGCACAAACAGAAAAAGAGTCAGCGATGCAAAGACTTTGGGAAACGGAAGTTGTACATGCCGACAGTTCTATGTTGCAAACTTTGGAGGCGTTGCAAAAGAGAATAACAAAGGCCGAAACCTCTTCGATTTCCATCTGGAGGCGCTATCTCGGACGAATTGCTGCGATCTTGCTTTTGCCGTTATTGGGAGCATTCGGTTGTTTTTATTATTTGACGCGTATACACCCCGTTGTCGACGAGCCTTCTTTAACACAATGTATAGTTCCTTATGGAGAGTATAAAGAAATCGAATTGCCGGATGGCAGTAAAGCTTGGCTGAATTCGGGTTCGTTTCTGATTTATGAAAAAGAATTTAAAGGACATACACGTACGCTGTTTTTAAGTGGAGAGGCTAATTTTAAGGTTGCTAAAAACCCGGAAAAACCTTTTATCGTTAAAACGAAATATATACAAGCGGAAGCTTTGGGTACGATATTCAATGTACGCTCATATCCGGATGCCGAACAGACCATCGCGACGTTAGAAGAGGGGAAAATATGTGTAAAATCATTGACAGACAGTTTGCTGGCAGATGTTGTTTTAAGTCCCAACGAACAAGTCATATACAACCATTTGTTGGGCACATATTCATTCCGGCAGGTTGATGCGGCAAAAAATGCACAATGGATACAGGGATATCTTATTTTTCAAGGAGCAACATTCAGGGAAATTATGCAAACCTTGGAAAGAAGATTCAGCATATCGATCAATTATGAAGAGGAAAAGTATAAAGGGCGGACATTTACCATTAAATTCACTCCCGAAGAAGACGTTTTCTCTGTTTTCGAACTTTTGCGAAAAATGATCGGTTTAGAGTATAAAATTAGGAATAATACAGTAGTCATTTATAACTGAAAAGCGTATGTAAAAAAGAGACCGGGGAGCTGACACCCATCACCCTCCCCGGAATTGAAATCAGAGAAATCATAAGAAAATACCTTACTTGATCATTATCAAGCTCTTATTCAAAGTATTCATTTACGAAATCTAATTCACAAAAGTATGAAAATATTCAATAAATCACAATTTTACAGGTATTATTGCTGCTTTGCCTTGATCTGTTTGATTTTCTCTTATCCGCAGCCTTGTATGGCCGAAAATCAAAAAGTTACGCTTCAAGTACAAAACACTTCATTAAAAGATGTTTTTAATGAGATCGAAAAGCAAACCGGGTATTCGATCGATTATGAAGAAACGGATATGATTTTAAACAAGCGGATCAACTTTTCCGTATCTAATCAGAAGATATCCGACACGCTTGAAAAACTGTTGAAAAACACGGGTTATTCATTTAAGATTGAAAATAAACATGTTATTATCTTTACGCAACAAAAGCCTCAAATAGAAAAACGGCATCAGATCTCCGGGCAGATTCTCGATGTGAATGGGGAGGCCATTGCCGGTGCGAATGTTGTAGAAAAAGGAACGGCCAATGGAACTATCACAGATTTGAACGGTTATTTCACGTTAGATGTATCAGCAGGCAGCTCCTTGCTTATCAGTTATATCGGATATACCTCGTCCGAGATTACAATAGGAAGCCAGCAGCATATAACGATTAAGCTACTTGAAGATACGGAAATATTGGACGAAGTCGTTGTAGTCGGCTATGGAACCCAAAAAAAGGTCAATTTAACCGGCGCTATTGATGTAATTACCGATGAAACTTTTAAAAATCGGGAGGTTTCTTCGGTCTCTCAGATGTTGCAAGGAGCTGCTCCCGGATTTAATTTCAGTATTGGAACGCAAAATGGATTTGAACCGGGAGCTTCGATGAATATCACGATACGAGGTATGGGGTCTTTAAATGGAGGTTCACCTTATGTGGTCATTGATGGATTTCCCGGAAATTTGGATGATTTGAATCCGAACGACATTGAGTCCATATCTGTTTTGAAAGACGCCGCAGCTTCAGCCATTTATGGTGCGAGAGCACCCTATGGTGTGATTTTGGTTACAACCAAAAAAGGAAAAAGAAATGAAAAAGTACATGTTACTTATTCCGGAAATGTCATCTATAAAACACCTCAAAGATTGCCTGAAGGATTAGATTCTTACACATGGGCCCGGATGTTAAATGAAGCAGGCGATAATCAAGGAGGTCACCCGATTAACGATATCACGATCGATCGTATTATTGCTTATCAGAAAGGCGACTTTGAATTTATCCGGAATTCAATACCCGAATGGCCTGAAGGAGCAACTATTTATGGGGCATATCCGGAAGGAGATGTATGGAACAATGCAAATTTAAGTTATGCCAATACGGACTGGTGGGATGTTTATTACGGGCATAGTATCAATCAGAAACATGACCTTTCTTTGCAAGGCGGAACGGATAAAGTGAACTATTATGTTTCCGGAGGATATATTGACGACAGCAGTGTCCTCAATTACGGGCATGACACATTCAGCCGTTTCAATGCATTAGGGAAGGTAAATATTGCGATTACCAAATGGTGGGACTTCGGTTTTGAGACCAGATTTACGAAACGGGAGAGGGAAAAACCCAATATGACAAAAGAAGGTGATTACTCTTTTATGTTCCGTCATATATCCAGAAATTATCCGATTACTCCCATCTATGACGGGTTCGGCAATTATATGTTCGAATCGCACATCCCGTCCATACAGGCAGGAACAGATAAAGAGGAAACATTAAATCTATGGCATAATTTCAAAACGGAAATCAGGCCCTTAAAAGGATGGAAAATTAATATCGATTTTGCTTATGAAGTAAACCCTGTAGAAACAAGAAGAGCGAAAAAATACATCTATATCTACGGGACGGATAATAAACCGCATCCGAACGGAGTTAGTATTCCGAATAACCTGACCCGGAGAAAGTATATCGGAAAATATTGGTCTTCCAATATCTTTTCTTCGTACGATTTTAGTATAAAAAACAGCCATAATTTCACCTTTTTGGTCGGTATGCAATTTGAAAAAGGATCTAATTCGTGGATACAAGGTTATAAAACAGATATGATTTCCGATAAAATAGAATCCTTTGGAACCTCAACCGGCGATGCTGTTTTAACCGAGGCATTGGCCCACAATGCAACAGAGGGCTTTTTCGGTCGATTAAATTATAATTATAAAGAAAGATGGCTGCTCGAAGCCAATATCCGCCACGACGGTTCTTATGTTTTCCGCGAAGGAAAACGCTGGGGGACATTCCCTTCTTTTTCCGTTGGTTGGAACTTATATAACGAACCTTTTTGGAATGTGATTGAACCTGTCGTCAATACCATGAAAATCAGGGCTTCCTGGGGGCAGTTGGGAAATCAGAATATTGCTCCTTATAGCGACTTAATGTTAATTCCTATCTCGTCAAATAAAGTCAATTGGATATTCAACTACGGCTCTTCGCGTCCGACGGGTTATACCAACGCTCCTCATATAATCAATCGGAATTTAACTTGGGAAACAGCCTCCACCACAAATATCGGGATAGACATGTCTTTCTTTAACAATAAACTATCTGTTACAGGCGATTGGTTTGAAAGACGCACTACAGATATGATAGGCCCTTCGAAAGCTTTACCGGGAGTTTTAGGGGCAAACGTTCCTAAAGAGAATAATTCTACCTTAAAAACACGGGGATGGGAAATCAGTGCCAATTGGAAGCAAACTTTGCAAAGTGGATTATCCTATCATATCGGTGCAAGTTTATATGATTATAAGTCGGTTGTCGAAAAATACTATAACCCGACAGGAACATTATCCACCTGGTATGAAGGAGCCGAAGTCGGAGAAATTTGGGGATATACCGTACACGATCTGTTTCGTACCCCGCAAGAGCTGGATTCCTATTTATCCGACGTAGATATGTCTTTCATCGCATCTACCTGGAATACAGGAGATGTCAGATATGAAGACATAAATCATGACGGAAAAGTGAATAACGGGAAAAATACGATCAATGATCCTGGTGATATGAAGGTGATAGGAAATAGTGAACCTCACTTACAATATGCTATCAATGGAGGTTTTTCGTATAAAGGATTGGATTTTTCCATGTTATGGAAAGGAGTGGCAAAAAAAGATGTCTATTTTTACCGGTATGCTACGCCTTTTTGGGGGTTTGCAAATGGTTGGTGGGAATCTTGTCTGACTCCGAACCATCTGGATTATTTTCGAGATCAACCCGGGACTAAATATAGCGGATTATATGAAGGGGAGAAAAACATCAATACAGATGCTTATTGGCCAAGGCCTTATCTGAGTTATACGCAAGAAATAAAAAATAAAGATCATCCAAACACCCGTTACTTGCAGGATGCTTCCTTTTTGAGGCTACAAAATATGCAAATAGGTTATAGTTTGCCGAAAAACATAACTTCAAAAATACATTTGGAAAAAATTCGTATCTATTTGTCAGGAGAAAATTTGTTTACCATAACAAAACTTCCAAATGGCATTGATCCGGTAGCTCCGGTCGGTTTCCCGATGTACGATGGTGCAGGCGGCTTAGGGCGTTTAACGTATGGAGCTGACAGAATATATTCTTTAGGAGTGACCATTACTTATTAATCAATTAATTTTAAAGCCATGAAACGATACTATTTCATTATAAGCTCAATTATATTGTTTTTTAATGCTTGCGAGTCTTTTATAGATTTAGATCCTTTGGATCAAATAACATCCGAAGAGTATTGGAGTTCTTCTAAAGAATTGGAGTATTATACCCGGCAATTTTATCCGGTATTTTGTCCATACACGGCCATGGTTGCCGAAACAGCCGTCAATAGCGATGATATGATCGTCATTAATCCGAGTGATATCCTGAATGGCTCCCGGGTAGTTACGAGAGGAGATTGGAAACATGAATGGAGCAATATCCGCAATGTGAATATCTTTTTCGATAATTACGGCAAGTGCCAAAGTGATTATAATTCTTATAAACAATATCTCGGTGAAGCCTATTTCTTCCGTGCATGGTTTTATTTCGAGTTATTAAAAAAATACGGAGATGTACCCTGGTATGCTCATCCGATAGAAATGGACGATGAAATTGCGCTTATGAAGGGAAGAGATTCCCGATCGCTCATCGCCGATTCTATTTTAGCCGATCTGGATAAAGCGGTTATGCACTTGGAACCGAGAAAAGCGGTGGGAAATACGAAGATCAATAAAGAGGCTGCATTAGCTTTTATGACAAGGGTTTCTCTTTATGAGGGAACTTGGGAGAAATATCATGCCAATTCTTCTTTTGCGAGTAAGCAAGCGGATCCGGTGAAGTATTTTAATAAATGTATAGAGGCTGCCGAGGAATTAATGAAAGGAGATTATTATGTCGGTATTTACAGTACCGGAAATCCGGATAAAGACTATTTTAAATTGTTCGGATTCGATAATATGACGGACATCAATGAGGTCTTGCTTTATAAAGCCTTTAATGCGGCGGATGGTGCCGGAAATACAACGCAGGGCTATATCTCTTATGATAATTCGGGAAAAGGAGTCACGTGGGATCTGATTTCTTCCTATTTAGGGAGAGATGGCAAGCCGTACAATTATCAGGATATAGCTGATTCTTTTAAAGGAAATGCTTTTCTGACGAAAATCGCGGCGGATTGTGATCCCCGGCTGAAATCGACCATTTATATTCCCGGAGATTTGATCTCGGTCGGGACCGGCGCAATATTTACCGATCCCGGGATTAATGCTGGGGCATTACAATTATGTCCTACGGGATTCAGACCTAAAAAATCAGCGAATCCGGAATCTCCCGCGGCCGGTAAAACATGGGAAAATGCAGGAGAAACCGGACTTATTCTGCTTCGTTATGGCGAAGTGTTATTGAACTATGCAGAAGCCAAATGCGAGTTGGATAATTCGGTTGTTTATGAAGTCTTGAATGTACTCCGGAAACGTGCCGGTATGCCGGATTTTACCGTAAATCCGCAAACCTCGGATAAGCATAAGGCACATTATGGGTATGAAATATCCGACGAACTGTATGAAATCCGGAGGGAAAGACATGTGGAAATGGCTTTGGAAGGCCAGCGGGATGAAGATAATATGAGATGGGCGGCTTCTGCTCTATTTAAAGGGAAACGTCCCAAAGGATATCCGGTCGATTTATCGGTTTATCCCGACTTTGCCTCTAAAATAGATGAAAACGGATTGCTGGATTATTATAAATCGATTATCCCCGATGGTTATCAATTTAAAGATAATCGGGATTATTTGTTTTCTATTCCACAAGATGAATTGACACTGAATCCGAACTTGACACAAAATCCGGGTTGGAATTAACTTTAATTATTAATATTACGAAAATGAAACAGATTGTTTATTGTATTATTGCAGCCATTGGACTTTTTCAGGGTTGTTCTTCGAAACCGACCGCGAATGAACCTGAAAAGAAAACAGTATCCGACTATATTGTCGCGGCTTATATATGGCCTTCATGCCATAATGATCCGATGGGCGAAGAGGTGCTGTGGCCTGAAAAAACAGGCGAGTGGGAGGTGATTAAAAAAGGAAATCCCCGCTTTGAAGGGCATTATCAGCCGAAAGTTCCTTTGTGGGGATATGAATTGGACGACGACCCGAAGGTGATGGAAAAATGGATTAATGCGGCTACCGACAATGGTATCAATACCTTTATTTTTGATTGGTATTGGTTTAACAACGGTCCTTTTCTGGAAGGTTGCCTGAATAATGGTTTTTTGAAAGCCGCCAATAATAAGAAAATGAATTTTTATATCATGTGGGCCGATCATGATGTAGCCCGTAATTATTGGAATGTGCACCGTTATAAAGACGATAATGCCCGTTTGTGGAACGGAAGTATCGACTGGCCAAATTGGAAAATTGTTGTCAAACGGGTGATCGATCAATACTTTAAGCAATCGAATTATTTGCAATTTGACGGCAAACCTGTATTTTCTGTTTTTAATCTCAATAATCTGATTCAAACGTTCGGCTCTCCAGAGGAGGCAAGAAAAGGATTGGATTATTTCTCGGATGAAGCCCGAAAAGCTGGTTTTAAGGGTGTTCATTTTCAGGTGATTGCTTCGGGAGAACCCCGGCAGGAAATGCTTGAACAGATCAACGTGCTGGGTATAAACAGCGTGACACAATACAATTGGAGCAGCCCGATTCGTGAAGATTATTTACAATGGGGAGAAGAAGCGTGGGATCGTATCGGAAAATGGGACAAGGTACTGGATATTCCTTTCTTTCCGAATGCCTCGATAGGATACGACGATTCGCCTCGATTTCCGGATAAGGGGGCGCAAGACCTCGTTCATCTGCATAAAACGCCGACCGCTTTTGCAGCTTATTTGCAACGAGCAAAAGATTATTGTGATCAGCACCCCGAACAACCGAAATTGATTACGATCTATGCCATGAACGAATGGGTGGAAGGAGCTTATCTGTTACCGGATATGAAATATGGATATGCCTATTTGGATGCCGTCCGCGATGTCATGTTAGCGGGGAAATACGAGCGTTATAACAGATAGTGGGAACCGATTTTCCTGACAGAGCAAAAGGGGTTGTCCGATTTTTGGGAGGACGACTCCTTTTGCTGTTTTTAATTCGGTATAAAATATGATTTTGAGAGATCGAATTAGTCAAGAAATGAACTTAAAAAAACTTTTTCTATAATATGTTTTCGCACACATAGGGCTATATGTAAAAATAATCCGCTATTTTTGTATCATAAATGCTAATATCCAAATTATGAATAAAAAAGTAGTGAGCTTCGGAGAAATCATGCTCCGGCTGGCAACACCGGATTACCTGCGTTTTTGCCAGACAGATAAACTGAATGCAACTTTCGGAGGAGGCGAGGCAAATGTGGCCGTATCGTTGGCCAATTATGGAATTCCGACTGAATTCGTAACCCGATTGCCTCAAAATGATATCGCACGTGCCTGTGTGATGGATTTGCAAAAATATGGGGTAGGAACTTCCCGGATTATCTACGGTGGCGAACGGATGGGCATCTACTTTTTGGAAACCGGGGCTGTTGCACGGGCCAGTAAGGTGGTTTATGATCGCGCCCATTCGGCCATATCCGAAATCAAACCGGGGATGGTAGATTGGGAAAGCGTGTTTGAAGGGGCAGGCTGGTTCCATTGGACCGGTATCACGCCGGCAATCTCACAAGGGGCGGCAGATGCTTGCTTGGAAGCAATTCAAATGGCCAACCGCATGGGTATTACGGTTTCATGTGATTTGAATTATCGTAAAAACTTGTGGAAATACGGAAAAAAAGCCGCAGAGGTGATGCCGGAACTGGTTGCCGGTTGCGACGTTCTGTTAGGAAATGAAGAGGATGCAGAAAAAGTGTTCGGTATCAAGCCCGAAGGTTTTGATGTTGCCCGGACGGAAGGGGCAGTCGATGCTACCGCATTTGAATCGGTATGCACGCAACTGATGGCCCGTTTTCCGAAGGCTAAAAAGGTGATCATTACCTTACGTGGCTCGATCAATGCAAACCATAACACGTGGGGAGGCGTTTTGTATACGGATGGAAAGTTATATCAGTCGCGGCGATACGATATCACGCATATTGTAGATCGTGTTGGTGGTGGCGATTCTTTTATGGGCGGACTGATTTATGGGCTGCTGACCTATCCGGATGACCAGAAAGCACTCGATTTTGCAGTCGCTGCTTCTTGTTTGAAACACACGATATATGGCGATTTTAATCAGGTGACTGTCGAAGAGGTTGAGAAACTGATGGGGGGGGATGCCTCCGGGCGTGTATCGCGGTAACAATGTATTTTAATTTTCAGAAAAATGGCACGATTTACAAAAATACAGGTGTTGGAAGCCATCATCGAAACAGGGATGGTTCCGGTTTTTTATCATGCAGATGCAGCCATCGCCAAACAGGTTGTAAAAGCCTGTTACGAAGGAGGCGTCAGGGCGTTTGAATTCACTAATCGCGGCGATTTTGCCCACGAAGTTTTTGCCGAAGTTGTTAAATTTGCGGCAAAAGCATGTCCGGATTTAATTTTGGGGGTCGGTTCCATTGTCGACGCCGGAACGGCCTCTCTCTATTTACAATTGGGAGCCAATTTTATCGTGGGGCCTTTATTCAATCCCGACATCGCCAAAGCCTGCAACCGGCGTTTAATCCCTTATACGCCCGGATGCGGTTCTGTCTCGGAAATCGGGTTTGCCCAAGAAGCCGGTTGCGATTTGTGTAAAATCTTTCCGGCCGGAAATGTCGGAGGCCCTTCTTTTGTGAAAAATATCAAGGCCCCGATGCCGTGGGCGATGATTATGGCTACTGGTGCTGTCGAACCTACGGAAGAGAACCTGTCTGCCTGGTTTAAAGCCGGTGTTACCTGTGTGGGAATGGGGTCCAAACTGTTCCCGAAGGAGGTGTTGGCCGCCGAAAACTGGGAGCAGATTTCGGCTCTTTGTAAAGAAGTATTGACAATTATCCGAAAATACCGTTCATAAAAAAGAAAACCATGAAAACATTTCTTGATGCAGATTTCTTGTTGCAGTCGGATACAGCCAAGCAGTTGTATCACGAACATGCCGAAAAGATGCCGATTATCGATTATCATTGCCATTTGATACCTCAACAGATTGCCGAAAACCATCAGTTTGCCGATCTGACGGAAATATGGTTGGGCGGAGACCATTACAAGTGGCGTGCCATGCGTGCAAATGGCGTGCAGGAGGATTACATTACCGGAGATAAACCGGCCTACGAAAAGTTTGAGAAATGGGCTGATACCCTGCAGCACGCCATGCGTAATCCGTTATACCATTGGACGCATTTGGAATTGAATCGTATTTTTGGCATAGAAAAGGTGTTAAATCCCTCTACGGCGCGTGAAATATACGAGGTTTGTACGGCTAAATTGCAGACGCCTGCATTTCGGGCACAGGCTATTATGGAGCAAATGCATGTAGAGGTGGTTTGTACGACCGACGACCCGATAGATACCCTTTGTTATCACAAAGAAATACGGGAAGGCAACTTGAAGACAAATGTATTGCCGACATGGCGACCGGATAAGGCCATGGCTATCGAAAATACGTTTTTGTTCAACGAATACCTCGAAAAATTGGAGGCGACAGCCGATTTATCGATCTTTTCTTTTAAAGATCTGATCAGTGCTTTGCAGAAAAGGCATGACTTTTTCGAATCGCAAGGTTGCCGCCTGTCCGATCACGGACTGTCGGTATTCACTTTTGTTCCGTATACCGAGACGGCAGTGGAGGCGATTTTCTTAAAAGCCCGGATGAACAAAGTTTTGACTGCCGAAGAGATCGACCAATTCCGTTCGGCTATGCTTTACGAATTGGCCGCCATGAATGCACGCAGCAATTGGGTACAACAATTTCATATCGGAGCAACACGGAATAATAACTCCCGGATGTTTAAACGTTTAGGACCGGATTCCGGTTATGATGCCATTGGAGATGCTGAAGTTGCGCAGGCGCTTTCGCGTTTTCTGGATCGGTTGGATGCGGATGACGTTTTGGCCAAATCGATTTTTTACAATTTGAATCCGAAAGATAACGACGTGATTCTCTCGACGATTTACAGTTTCAACGACGGATCGGTTCCCGGGAAAATGCAATATGGATCGGGCTGGTGGTTTTTAGATCAGATACATGGGATGAAGAAACAGTTGGATACCTTGTCCGATTTAGGCCTGTTAAGTCGTTTTGTAGGTATGCTGACCGATTCGCGCAGTTTTCTGTCTTATCCGCGGCATGAATATTTCCGCCGGATTCTATGTAATATCTTGGGAGAAGAGATTGAGCGTGGCGAATTACCGGTATCCGAACTTTCCTTTATCGGACGTATGGTGGAAGACATCAGTTATTGGAACGCAAAACGTTACTTTAATTTCTAAAACAAGATATGGTATAGTAAAGATGGGCAGGTGTCTGTTTTATGAATAGTTACTTTATTTTTCAGGGATGCAGCCGGCTAATAAATACGGCTGCATCCCTGAAAAATATAAGAGAGAGGATCATTTTCCCTTTTGCTCGGGAGGATAATCGATTGTATAATGTAATCCGCGACTTTCTTTCCGTTCCATTGCCTGACGGGTAATCAAATAACCGACATTGATCATGTTTCGCAATTCGCACAATTCCTTAGAGGCTTTTGTGCGTTTGAAGAGGCTTTCGGTTTCTTCGTATAGAATGTCCAACCGGTTCCAGGCGCGGGTCAATCGGGTATTGCTTCTTACAATACCTACATAAGATTCCATAATCTGGTTGACTTCCCGCATGCTTTGGGTGATCAGTACCCGTTCTTCGGTGGTTATGGTGCCTTCATCATTCCATTCCGGAATATCCTGATTGAATTCATACCGTTGAAATGTTTCGACTGCCTGTTTTGCAGCAGCATCCGCATATACGACAGCTTCAATCAACGAGTTGGATGCAAGCCGATTACCACCGTGCAGACCGGTGCATGAACACTCTCCGATGGCATATAGCCTGCGGATACTGGATTGTCCGTGCAGATCTACGCTGATGCCGCCACAAAGGTAATGGGCGGCAGGTGCTACAGGAATGTATTCTTTCGTGATGTCGATACCGATACTTAAACACTTCTTGTAGATATTGGGAAAATGTTTTTTCGTTTCTTCAGGATCTTTATGGGTCACATCAAGAAACACATGATCGTCTCCCCGCGTTTTCATTTCATTGTCGATCGCACGCGCCACGATGTCTCGCGGAGCAAGCGACAGCCGGCTGTCATATTTCTGCATGAACTCTTGTCCGTCCAACGTCCGTAAAACACCTCCATATCCACGCATCGCTTCCGTAATCAAGTAGCAGGGGCGGTCTCCAGGATGGAATAAGGCGGTCGGATGAAACTGGATGAATTCCATATCCTTTACGCTTCCTTTTGCCCGGTATACCATGGCAATACCGTCTCCGGTGGCAACCAGCGGATTGGTTGTGTTACGGTATACAGCTTCACACCCTCCGGTTGCCATTACGGTAATTTTCGATAGGAATGTATCTACTTTTCCGGAGGCTTCATTCAGTATATACGCTCCGTAGCATTTGATTCCCGGCGTATGCCGGGTGACAATAATACCTTGATGGTGCTGGGTAATGATTTCCACCGCATAATGATGGTTGAAAATCGTTATGTTGGGATGATTTTTAATGGCTTCTATCAGGCTCAGTTGGATTTCCGCCCCGGTATTGTCTTTGTGGTGCAGGATTCTGAACTCGGAATGTCCTCCTTCCTTGTGCAGATCGAACTCCCCGTCCTCTTTCTTATCGAAGTTGACTCCCCATTTGATCAGTTCCTGAATCTGCGAAGGAGCATTTCGGACCACCATTTCGACGGCTTCCCGATCGTTGATCCAATCGCCGGCGATCATCGTATCTTCGATATGTTTTTCAAAGTTATCGACTTTCAGATTTGTCACCGAAGCGATTCCTCCTTGGGCAAAATAGGTATTTGCCTCTTCCAGATCTGTTTTGCAGATAATAGCCACTTTTCCTTTATCTGCCACTTTCAGTGCAAAACTCATGCCGGCAATACCGGATCCGATGACTAAAAAATCAAACTGTTGTACCATGATTTCTTTAAGGAGGTATTTACCTCGCAATTAAAAGATAATAGTTCTTTTTCCCCCGTTGTACCAGCAGATATTTTCCGTCTAACAAGAAAGAAGTGCCGATGAGCAGATCCTGATCGGTCAGTTTTTCTTTATTAAGGCTGACGCCACCGCTCTGTACCAATTTCCGCATTTCTCCTTTCGAGGGGAAGACGGCGGCTTTTTCCGTCAATAGATCAATTGCTTTGATTCCCGCTTCAAATTCACTTCGTGAGTCGATGGCAACGGAAGAACCGCTCGCCTGCTGATGAATTATATTCAGTTCTGCTACAACCTTTTTCCAACTAAGATATTTAAGGAAGATAGAGAAGAATATATTTCTGCTTTACGGTTATCACAGGAAGATGAAGTTAAT
>JBHCAZ010000062.1:0-3027 GCA_041798765.1 Parabacteroides sp.
AACAATATTTATATCCGATCCCATCACTGGTTATGGTGAAAAATCCGAATATCAAGCAAAATAAAGGTTGGGAAAACGGAGCATCAAATGACGGTAATTAAAAAAGATATGAAAAACGGATATTTTTTAGCAGTAGCTCTTTTCTTGTTCGGATGCATTTATACCGTGTCCGCCAAGAATAAATGCGATTTACGTATTGCATCTTATAATTTAAGAATGAACACCCCGCATGATGGCGATAATGCCTGGCCGAATCGTAGTCAAACCGTTGCCAAACTGATTCGTTTCCACGATTTTGATATCGTAGGAACGCAAGAAGGGTTTAAGGAGATGTTAGACGATATTTTGGTTGGCGGAGGATATGCCTATGTTGGGAAAGGACGTGATAATGGAGAGGAGGCTGGTGAACATTCTGCGATTTTATACAAAACAGATCGTTTTGAATTAAAAGAATGTGGAGACTTTTGGTATTCCGAAACTCCGGATATTCCGGGAAAAGGATGGGATGCCATATGCTGTAATCGAATTTGTTCATGGGCAAAATTGAAAGATAAGAAATCAGGACAAGTTTTTTATGTGTTCAATTCCCATTTTGATCATCAAGGAATAACAGCCAGGAGAGAATCCTCAAAACTGTTACTCCGTAAAATCAAAGAAATTGCAGGAAAATCTCCGGTCTTTTGCACAGGAGATTTCAATGCTTATCCGGAATCAGAGCCTATACAAATTATCTTAAAAGACGGATTACTGAAAGATTCGAGAAGTTTATCGGAAAAAACACCTTACGGACCGGAAGGTACATTTCAAAGTTTCAAATTGGATGCCCCGATGAAAAAAAGAATCGATTATATTTTTCTGACAAAAGGAATACGAGTCTTGAAATATGGCGTATTAACGGATGTTTTATACGGTCGTTTTCCTTCCGACCACTGTCCTGTCATGATCGATGTCGTTTTTTGATAAGAAAACGATTCTATTTATTCTCAAAAGGCTTTCCGAATTGCTTTTATCCGGAAAGCCTTTTTTTTGTTATTAACTAAAGGTCGTATAAAATAACGGTGTTACACATTGTTTTTAGTTAAAACGCTTGTTAAACATAAAAACGTCTTATGTTCATAATAGTGTTTGCCGATTTTTATATCTTTTTCTTGCGTGTTTTCGCGCACATAAATAGAAAAGAGTTATATTTGCTCCATATTATGGAAGACAAATAGTTAAATAATCATGAAAACACTCCAAAAGACAGGAAATGAAATGACAAACTATCGATGGACGATTTGTGCCATGCTTTTTTTTGCAACTACCGTAAATTATTTGGACAGACAGGTCTTGTCATTGACCTGGGACGAATTTATTAAACCTGAATTCCATTGGAATGAAGCGCATTACGGAAATATTACATCTGTTTTCTCCTTTGTTTATGCATTAGGCATGTTGTTTGCCGGTCGTTTTGTCGACTGGATGGGTACTAAAAAAGGGTATTTGTGGGCGATCGGTATCTGGTCGTTCGGCGCTTGTATGCATGCTGGATGTGGAATTGCGACGCAATATTATGTGGGCATGCATAGCGCTGCTGAGTTAATTGCTGCTACCGGTGATGTCGTGGTGGTATTGGCAACCGTCAGCATGTATTTCTTTCTGGTGGCCCGTTGTATCCTGGCGATCGGAGAGGCCGGAAACTTTCCTGCTGCCATCAAAGTTACGGCCGAATATTTTCCTAAGAAGGACCGGGCTTATGCAACCTCCATTTTCAATGCCGGGGCATCTATCGGGGCATTAATTGCTCCGTTGTCCATCCCGTTATTGGCAAAGGTTTGGGGCTGGGAGATGGCCTTTATCGTGATCGGTGCATTAGGTTTCATCTGGATGGGGTTATGGATATTTATGTATACGACTCCCGAAGAAAGCCGCTATGTCAATAAAGCGGAGCTGGCGTATATAGAGCAGGATAAAGAAGAGTTTGAACACCAGGAAAATAAGATAGACGAAGGTAAAAGGATCGGATTTTGGCAGTGCTTCTCTTTCCGGCAAACATGGGCTTTTATCGTCGGGAAATTCATGACCGATGGTGTCTGGTGGTTTTTCCTTTTCTGGACGCCCTCTTACTTGAATACGCAATTCAATATAAAAACGTCCGATCCGTTAGGTATGGCGTTGATTTTTACGTTATATGCCATAACCATGCTCTCTATCTATGGAGGAAAACTTCCTACTATTTTTATTAATAAAAGTGGAATGAATCCGTATGCGGCCCGGATGAAAGCGATGCTGATTTTTGCCTTTTTCCCGCTTTTGGTGCTTTTAGCACAACCCTTGGGGACTATTTCTCCTTGGTTTCCGGTAATTGTCATCGGAATCGGGTGTGCTGCCCATCAGTCGTGGTCCGCCAATATTTTCTCTACGGTTGGCGACATGTTTCCCAAATCGGCGATAGCAAGTATTACCGGAATCGGTGGAATGGCAGGAGGAATCGGATCGATGATCCTTCAGAAAGTGGCCGGCAATCTCTTCGTGTATGCCGATACTGTACAGATGCAGTTTATGGGTTTTACCGGGAAGCCGGCAGGCTACTTCATCATTTTCTGTATCTGTGCAGTAGCCTACCTGCTCGGTTGGTGTATCATGAAAATATTAGTGCCGAAATATAAATTGGTCGTAATCGACTGATCAAACGGATTAGTCGGTTATGACGGAAAATTCTCCGATACCGGCTTGCGGATAATTATCGGTGATGTGTTTGGCAACCAAACGTATCACCGATCCTTTTACAGCCTGAAAACGAACCGTTTGTTCGATTGGGTTGGCCTTGATGTTCGAAAATTCACCTTCGGCAACTTTTCGGTTATCGATAAACAGCGCGTAGTGGGTGATATGCCCCGTGGCGTCCCGCTTTTGATTGGGCGTGTATCTGAATCCGGCGATTTGGACCGGATCTCCTTCGATACGGAGCGTCAGTTCCGGTTTTCCTTTCGGGAGATAAAAGGCCGTATAGCCGTTTCCGTCTATAATTTCGTTCAGGCGATCGTC
>JBHCAZ010000063.1:0-30002 GCA_041798765.1 Parabacteroides sp.
AACTGTTTCTCTCTACGCCTATTCGTTTCATCCATTGTCTGTTTCATGCTGTCGGTAATCTTGTCGGCATAAAAGATTACCCGGCCGTTCACATTACGGGCCGCTCGTCCGGCAGTCTGAGTCAGCGACCGGTGCGACCTCAAAAAGCCCTCTTTATCCGCATCTAAAATCGCCACCAACGAAACTTCCGGCAAATCCAAACCTTCACGTAGCAGATTCACCCCTATCAATACGTCGAAAAGTCCCTTCCTCAAATCATCCATGATCTGGATACGCTCCAACGTATCTACGTCGCTATGAATATAATTGCAGCGTACCCCCATACGCGTCAGATAGGTTGTCAGTTCCTCCGCCATGCGTTTTGTCAAGGTGGTGACTAGTATCCGTTCGTCTATGGCCGACCGGCGGGCGATCTCCTCCATCAAGTCGTCGATCTGGTTCAGCGTCGGGCGCACTTCGATGACCGGATCCAGCAAACCGGTCGGGCGAATTACCTGATCGACCACGACTCCTTCGCTTTTTGCCAGTTCATAATCGGCCGGCGTGGCACTCACATAAATGGCCAACGGCGTCAGCGACTCGAATTCGTCGAATGTCAGCGGACGGTTATCCATGGCTGCCGGCAAACGGAAACCGTACTCCACTAAATTCTTCTTCCGTGAAGCATCTCCGCCATACATGGCACGAATTTGCGGGATGGTCACATGGCTCTCATCCACTACCAATAAAAAATCTTTCGGAAAATAATCCAACAGGCAGAAAGGACGTTCGCCGGCCTGTCTGCCGTCAAAATAGCGGGAATAATTCTCAATGCCGGCACAATGCCCCAGTTCGCGGATCATTTCCAGATCAAAGGTTACGCGCTCATACAAGCGTTTGGCTTCATAGGGTTTGCCTATCTCACGCAGGAAATTCACCTGCGTACCCAAATCGACATCGATCTGGCCGATCGCGGTGTTAATCCGGTCTTGCGTAGTCACAAACAGGTTGGTCGGATAAATATTCAGCGCATCCTGTTCCGACAGTTCATGCCCGCTCTGCGGATCAAAAGAGACGATACGCTCTATTTCATCGCCCCAAAATTCGATACGGTATGCCACCCCTTCAAAGGTTTCTATCGCAGGAAAAATATCCACCGTATCTCCATTTACCCGAAAACAACCGCTATTGAATTCCAACTTATTATTCACATAAAGGGCATCCACAAAACGACGTAACAAGACATCCCGGTTGATCTGCATACCCGTCTCTATATGTGTCACTTTCTCGGCAAAAGCCGTCGGATCTGCCATACCGTACAAGCACGAAACGGAGGAGACCACGATGACATCTTTTCTGCCGGAGAGCAACGAGGCCGTCGCCCTCAAACGCAGTTTGTCAATCTCGTCGTTAATCGCCAAATCTTTTTCGATATAGGTATCGGTAGCCGGCAAATAGGCTTCGGGCTGGTAATAGTCGTAATACGAAACGAAATATTCGACGGCATTATTCGGAAAAAACGCTTTAAATTCACTATACAATTGAGCAGCAAGCGTTTTGTTATGGCTAAGGATCAGTGTCGGGCGCTTGATCTCTTTAATCACATTCGCAATCGTAAAGGTCTTTCCTGATCCGGTAACTCCGAGCAACGTTTGAAACGGCACGCCGCTCCGAACACCATCGGCCAAGGCGGCTATGGCTTCCGGCTGATCGCCGGTTGGACTGTAAGGGGAAGATAATTCAAAATCCATTTCTCTGTTACAAAGGGCGTTTCGGAATAACCAGCCAAAGAATCAAATACAAAAGAATCCCGGAAAAGAACACAAAAATACCCAACAAAATATATCCGATCCGCACCCATGTCGGATCCCAGCCGAAATGCTCGGCGATTCCTGCGCATATACCTGCAATCATCCCGTTAGGCGACCGATACAGCTTATTCGTTGTTTCCATATACAATTCGTGATATTTGATTCTGATGTAAATATACAAAAAAACGTTCAAAGAACGTTTTTTACAGGTATTTTGCCACTTTTGCCCGATCGGTTTCCACCGTTTCGAATTCAGACGAAACAGCACAGCTACCCATCGGCACCCGTTCTTTACGGTATTCCATCCGGCTGTAGACCACGCTGCGGGCCGAAGTATGGAATTCTTTCGCGCCGGTTTCAGCTTCGATCCGGGCGATATTGTCTTCCCGTACACCGCAACCGGGCATGATAATGATGCGTCCGGCTGCCTGTTTTACCAGTTCGGCAAGCAACGGAATACCTAAAACGGCCTCTTTCTCCTGTCCGGAAGTCAAAATCCGGTCACATCCCAATTCGATCAGCTGCTCCAATGCTTCAAAGGGGTCGCGGCAGACATCAAACGCGCGATGGCACGTAACCGAAAGCGGACGGGCAGCCGTTATCAACCGCCGCATCAACGGCACATCGATAGCCCCCTCTTTCGTCAGGCAGCCGAATACCACCCCGTGCACCTTCAGTTGTTTGCACATCTCTATGTCCAACAACATCGCCTGCACCTCCTCTTCGGTGTACAAGAAGTCTCCGCCTCGCGGACGAATAATGACATTGATATCTATTCTCGACGTCAACATCTGCGCCACACGGATTTCGCCATAACTCGGGGTCGTACCTCCTTCGGGGATGGCAGCACATAGTTCGACTCGCTTGGCTCCACCGGCTTCCGCCTCCACACAACTGCGGGCAGAATTGGCACAAATTTCAATAATACGCGTTTTCATAGCAACTTTTATAGTTAATCTTTAAAATGCGACTTCTCCCATGTATAGACTTTCGGCTGATCTTTTACATAAAGCATCGCTTTTTTACGATCCGGTTCGCTCAAGTACTGCGGAGTCGTATATTCAACCGTCAGCGTCAGTTGGTCGGGATGGAGCGACATTTTACGCAAATCCATGTCTAACAGAGTCATCGTTTCCATAAAACCGATGCTGTTCCGGTCGGCCTCTTCCTTCACAAACCAGTCTGCACCGACGGGCGTATATAAGTCGCTGTTCACCAGAGGTGTCCAATCGGTGGAGAAAAATTCGATTCGGCTGTCCGGAATCGGAGCCGAAACAGTTGTGACCATGCAGATCACATGTGTGTTGTTTACCAAAGGCAACAACTTCATTTCCAACGTACTACGTTCGGAAACCTGTAGAAAGAGATAATCAGACGTCAGTTTTTTCAAGACCGATGTGCCCTCCATCGTATTTTTCAGTCGCGCCTCTTTTCCGGCCGTATACAAGTCGACCAAATCTTTTTTCCAGGCGCTTTCCAATTGGAGGATATAGGTATCCGGCATAGCGGTAAAAAGCGCTCCCATGTCTTGCGCTTTCACACCGGCCAACATGACACAAAAAAACAATATCAGTAAAATTCGTTTCATTTTATTTTCCTTTTTTCTAATCACACGTCACAAATATAATAGAAACTCGCTTAACGGGTACCTATACACAAAAATATCATTCCTAATAATACTAAAAACAGGTCGATCGCTTTGCTTTTCAAGTTTTTTTCATGAAAGAAAAGCGCTCCGGCCACAAACGTGACCAACACATTGCTCCGGCGTACCATGGAGACGATTGAAATCATCGCTCCCGGCAATGTGAGTGCATAAAAATAGATCCAATCGGCAATACATATAAATACAGAAATAAAAAGGATGTTCCATCGCCACTCAAAAGGGGTAGCGTGTTTCCGGCGCGGATACCACAACAAAAACAGAATGGGCAGCATCATCAGACACTGGTAGATATTGAACCAGACTTGGACGGTCATCACGTCTAAATGGCCCATCAGGTGCTTGTCGTACAAACCGCTTGCCGCTCCGACCAGAATGGACAGTATGGTAAAAAAGATCCATTTATTATGGGTAAAACGGATCCCTTCTCTTTTTCCGGAAGAGGATAGCAGGTAGAAAGAAGCGATGGAAAGCAGCACGCCGATCCATTGATAAATATTCAGCCGTTCTCCGAAAAGCAATAAAGCACCGAGCAACGTAACGACCGGCTGAGTGGCTTTAATAGGTCCGGTAATCGTCAGCGGCAAATGTTTCAGGGCAAAATACCCGGACATCCACGAAGACAAGACGATAATCGCTTTGATAAATACGGCGAAATGCGTTTTTAACGGTACGGAAGGGACATAAAACATCGTATGGTCCAGCAAATGGGTATGGAAAGAGAGCAGAATGAACGGAAGAAAAATCAGGCTGCTAACCAACGTGTTGAAAAACAGGACCGGAATCACGGCATTGCCGTCCAGAGACATTTTTTTATTTATTTCGTAACATCCTAACAAAAAGGCTGAAACGAATGCCAATGCTAACCACATCTCTTTTTTATTTGTTTATTTTGTAAGAAACAGTTCTGCCGGATAAGCGACGTCGACCAAAAACAAGGCATGTCCGGGAACCGACATCCCTGCCCTCCCCCTGTCTTTCGCCTCGATGACCTCGCGAAAACCCTCCATCGAGAGCTTTCCGCGCCCGACTTCCAACAGTGTACCGACAATTGCACGCACCATATTCCGCAAAAAACGGTCGGCCTGTATCGTAAATACCCAGCAATCGCCTTCCGGCTGCCAACCAGCGGCGTAAATCCGGCAATTGTTTGTCTTTACATCCGTATGTAATTTACTGAAGCTGGTAAAATCAGTATATTCGGACAGCAACGAACAAGCCCTGTTCATCGCCTCCACATCCAAATGCCCGTTGATACGGTACTGTTGTTCGTGAAGAAAAGGATCTTTCCGGCATGTAATGTAATATTGATAGGTACGCGAGACGGCATCAAAACGGGCATGTGCTTCCGGATGCACCGGAACAATTTGTTCAATGGCAATTTCTTTCGGAAGCAACCGGTTCAGCTTATCCACCAAAAAAAGCGGATCAATCAGCCGGGCGTCCGCATCGAAATGGGCAACCATCCGGCGTGCATGCACGCCGGCATCTGTACGGCCGGCCCCCACAATCGGGACCTGATGCCTCAACAACGTCGCCAATGCCTCTTCAATCGTTTGCTGAACCGAAATGCCATTCGGTTGTATCTGCCACCCACAGAACGGTTTACCATTATAACTCAGATAAATGAAATATCGATTCATAAACAATTTTCTTGTTGTTAACCCAGAACAAAGGTAAGGGAATAACCGCAAAAAACAAACGACGGCATCCGTTTATATACCGTACAGAAACACATTTTCCGGGATTTATCTCTATATTTGTTTGAAATTTTAAAATAATATCCATGAAAAAACTAATGTATATCGCCTTGTTTTGGCTGGCAGGCCTTCCGCTGATGGCGCAATGGAAATGGTATAATCCGGCAGAAACGGATTTTCCGGTAATTCAGAATCAAGGATTTACCGACGAAATAGGTAAATCGTACACCCGCCTGCCCGACCGGGCAAAGGCACACGTCCGGCAAGCTGTATGGAATCTTTCCCGAAATTCGTCCGGCCTGGCCATCCATTTTTACAGCAATGCCCCCGAAATTCGAATACGGTATACCGTTTCCGGAGCATTCAATATGCCCCACATGCCATCTACCGGTGTTTCCGGGGTCGATTTATATCAGATAAACGGCGAGGGAGCGTGGAATTTTTGTTTCGGAAGTTACGCTTTTCGCGATACAATTACCTACCGGTATGGGCATATCGGAAAAGACCGTTTTCACGACAAAGGTTATGAATACCGCCTATATCTCCCGCTATACAACAGTGTCAACTGGCTGGAAATCGGTATACCCGAAACTTCGGAACTGAAGTTTATCCCGGTTTCACTGGAAAAACCGATCGTACTGTACGGGACATCCATTGCACAAGGCGCGTGTGCTTCCCGTCCGGGCATGGCCTGGGGTACGATACTGCAACGTGCTGTCGACTACCCGTTGATCAACCTCGGTTTTTCAGGAAACGGCAGGTTGGAAGAAAACGTACTCCAATACATCAACGAGATAGATGCCAGATTATACATACTCGACTGCCTGCCTAATCTGACGGGAATGGAGGAAGAGGAGGTAACCCGACGGGAAATAGCCGCCGTCAAACAGATCCGGAAACTCCACCCGACAACCCCTGTCCTCCTGATCGAGCACATCGGATATAGTAACATGTATACCGACTCGGTACAATTCTCGCTGATCGAGAAGGTGAACCGTGCGTCTCGCAAAGGTTATGCACAACTACAGGCTGAAGGGATCGAAAATATGCATTATCTCTCTTTCGAAGCATTGGATTTTCCTTCCGATGGTTGGGTAGACTATGTACATCCCTCCGATTTCGGTATGCAACAGCAGGCCGACGTAGTAGAAAGTAAAGTACGTGAGATTCTTCGGATTCCGCAAGGGACATTGTCGACAACCCGACCGGTAACCCAACGCCGCGAACCGCCTCTGTATGAATGGTTAGAACGTCATCGGGCTTTTCTTGAACACGTACGGGCATATCCACCCAAAGCGGTCATCATCGGAAATTCAATTACGCATTATTGGGGGGGCGAACCGGAGCACCGGTTGAAAAACGGACGGGAAACGTGGGAAAAGGTCATGCGGCCTGCCGGATTTCAAAACTTAGGTTGCGGCTGGGATCGGATAGAAAATGTTTTATGGCGGGTATACCACGGAGAATTAGATGGCTATCAGGCCGAAAAGGTCGTCTTGATGATCGGAACGAACAACGAGGGACTGAATACCGACGAAGAAATCATCACCGGATTACGTACCCTGCTAGCAGCTATCCGCGACCGACAACCGAAAGCCGCCATCAAAGTAATCGGGATTCTTCCGCGCCGGAATAAAGAAAATTGGGTGAAACAGATCAATCAGACCATCCGGTCGATAGCCGAACAGGCCGGATTTCTGTTTTCCGATCCCGGAGTTGCTTTGCTGCAAAAAGACGGAACAATAGATGAAAGCCTCTTCATAGGAGACGGATTACATCCGAACGACAATGGGTATCGTTTGATAGCAGACGAGATCGTCAAATGACGATCAACCGTCTGCCAGCCGGGCGGTTTCCACTTTCAGCAGCCGGGCTTTCAAACGTTCGGCTGCTCCTTTACGGATCCGCAAGGTCATTTTGCAATCCATATCGAATTGTTGGGAGACGACTGTCGGGTTTTCCTCCTTGACAATACGCATGACTCCGTTTAAGAATGGGTATTCAAAAAGGACGGTAATTTCCTCGTCTACGGTACGTTCTTCGATCTCGGCGGCGGCAATCGCCTCGGCAGCCGCCGTGCGGTAGGCGACGATCAGACCGCTTGTTCCCAACTCTATCCCGCCGAAATACCGGATAACCAACACCAATATGTCGGTCAATTCATTCGAATTGATTTGTCCTAAAATCGGTTTTCCTGCCGTAGAGGACGGTTCGCCGTCGTCGTTTGCCCTGAAAATTGTCCGTTCCGCACCGATCATATAAGCCCAACAAACGTGCCGGGCATCGTAATATTCTTTCCGATAGCGTTCGATATGCTCCTTTACCTCTTCGACCGTACGTACCGGGATCGCATACGAAATAAACCGGCTGCGTTTTTCGGTATAATACCCTTTGGAAACCTCTCGAATGGTTTTATAGCTATCATCCGTCATATCAGTCGGGGATATGCGTTTGCTGTTCGTCTCTAAATGCTTTGAAATCTTTCATGATTTCCTCTATTTCTTCAATGAAATAGGGATCTTTCACATGCCTTTTCACCTCCTCATAATAAGTTTCTATGGCTCTCAAAGCACAAATATCCTGTCCACGCAGTAAAAAATAGGGTTCTTCTTTTTCCACGCACTGTTTAATCATCTGAATCGGATTCTTCATCGCTTATATTTTTAATTCTTCTTTTACAAATGGAGCTGTATAACTTCCGGTATCTGCACGAACCGCCATTTCTTCCGGTGTACCGGCAAAAAGCAACTGTCCGCCATTTCGCCCTCCTTCCGGTCCCATATCGATCAAATAATCGGCCGACTTAATGACATCCAGATTATGCTCGATAACGATAATCGTATTCCCTTTATCGACCAATTTATTCAACACATCCAACAGTACCCGGATATCTTCAAAGTGCAGTCCGGTAGTCGGTTCGTCCAACACATACAAGGTCTTTCCGGTGTCTTTCTTCGATAATTCGGTCGCTAATTTCACCCGTTGGCTTTCTCCACCCGATAACGTTGTGGACGGTTGTCCTAATTTAATATATCCCAATCCAACATCTTGAAGCACTTTTACTTTCGACCGGATAGACGGAATATTTTCAAAAAAATCGACCGCCATATTGATGGTCATATCCAATACATCGGCGATTGATTTTCCGCGATAGCGCACTTCCAGTGTTTCCCGGTTATACCGTTTTCCATGGCAAGTTTCACAAGGAACCAATACATCCGGCAAAAAATTCATTTCGATTGTTTTATAACCGTTTCCTTTGCAGGTTTCGCAACGGCCTCCCGCCACATTGAACGAAAAACGCCCCGGCTTATACCCCCTCACTTTCGCTTCCGGCAATTCGACATACAGGTTCCGTATGTCGGAAAATATTCCAGTATAAGTAGCCGGATTACTCCGAGGAGAACGACCGATCGGCGATTGATCCACGTTGACAATCTTATCGATAAAATCAATCCCCTCTATCGAATCATAGGGTAACGGATCTTCAATCGAATGGTAGAATTTCCGGCTTAATATCGGTTGTAGAGTCCGATTGATCAGTGTAGACTTTCCGCTTCCGGAAACTCCTGTCACACAAATAAGCATTCCCAACGGAAAGGATACATCCACATTTTTCAGATTATTTCCGCAGGCACCTTTCAATGTTATGAACTGGCCGTTTCCTTTACGCCGTTCTCGCGGGATGGCAATTTCGGCATTACCGTTCAAATAGGCAGAAGTCAGTGTATCGGTCTTCAACATCTCTTCCGGCGTACCGGCAAAAACGACTTCTCCTCCTAAACGGCCGGCTTTCGGCCCCATGTCCACCACATAATCGGCATTCAGCATCATCTCTTTGTCGTGCTCCACTACCACAACCGAATTTCCCGTATCCCGCAATTCTTTCAACGAGTGAATCAAACGGGTATTATCCCGCTGGTGCAGGCCGATGCTCGGTTCGTCTAAAATATACAACACGTTCACCAATTGACTTCCGATTTGAGTGGCCAATCGTATACGTTGGCTTTCTCCACCCGAAAGCGTAGCCGATGCCCTGTTGAGCGACAAATAATCCAATCCGACATCTAAAAGGAATTTCAAGCGAAACCGGATCTCTTTCAAAATCTCGACGGCAATCTGCCGCTGCTTATCAGTCAAAACCGTGTCAATTTGTTGAACCCACGCATATAATTCGGAAATATCCATCAACGACAGTTCTGCGATATTTTTACCGGCAATCCGATAATGCAGGGCCTCTTTATTCAGCCGTTGCCCGTTACATTCCGGACAAACCGTCATTTTGATAAACTGTTCCGCCCATTTCTGTGCAGAAGCCGATGCCTCACTCTCCTGCTGCATCAAGATATATTTGGCTACCCCTTCGTATGACAAGAAATAATTGGAAGCTCCCAATGAATCGTTTTTAATGGAAAGATGATCGTCCGTCCCATTCATAATCTCGTCCATAGCCTCCTCCGGGATTGCCTGTATCGGTGTTTTCAGTGTAACACCGTATTTTTCGCAAATCGCCTCTATCTGCCAAAAAATCAAGGTGTTTTTATATTTTCCTAATGCAACGATACCTCCATTGTAAATACTCAAGGAAGGATCGGGCACAATTTTCTCCATGTCTAACAAGTTCACTTGTCCGATGCCTTTACATTTCGGGCAAGCACCGTGCGGTGAATTGAACGAAAAATTGTGCGGAGCCGGTTCACTGTACGAGAGGCCGGTAACCGGGTCCATCAAACGCCGGCTGTAATGGCGGACTTCGCCCGTTTCGGCATCCAGCAAAAGTACAAGTCCGTCTCCCTGTTTCATGGCGATACGCAAACTATCTTTCAGTCGGCGTTCATCCGTTTCAGATACAACCAGTTTGTCGATCACCACTTCGATACTATGCATTTTATAGCGGTCTAATTTCATGCCATGAAAGATCTCTTTCATCTCTCCGTCGACCCGCACATTCAAGTATCCTTTTTTACGCATCTGTTCGAACAGTTCCTTATAATGCCCTTTCCGGTTACGGATCAACGGTGCCAGCATATAGGTTTTCCGATTCCGGTATTTATCCAAAATCAGTTTTAAGATCTGCTCTTCGGTATACTTGACCATCTTTTCGCCACTCAGATATGAATAAGCCTCTCCTGCCCGAGCATAAAGCAACCGAAAAAAATCGTATACCTCGGTCGTGGTTCCGACCGTAGAACGAGGATTCTTATTGGTCGTTTTCTGTTCGATGGAAATGACAGGACTTAAGCCGGTTATTTTATCGACATCCGGACGGTCCATATTCCCGAGAAAATTGCGGGCATAGGCCGAAAACGTTTCCACATACCTACGTTGTCCTTCCGCAAACAGGGTATCGAAAGCCAACGACGACTTACCGCTTCCACTCATACCGGTTATCACCGTCAGTTTGTTGCGCGGTATATCGACATCTATATTTTTCAAATTATGAACGCGTGCGCCCAAAACAGAGATACGCCCGCCTTCTACAGACTCTTTATTCTTCATGATTACGTTATCTTCGTATAGTTGGCCTCCGGTTTATTCAACCACCCATTTGGCATTATGCACATAGGTGTTAGGCTGTGTATAGTACATTTCTTTCTCGTCCGGAATCTGCAAGACATAGGTCTTACCTGCTGTTTGCAACTTACGATCGCGCAGCCAAGGATTAAAACGCTTCAGATCGGCATAAGATACACCGTTTTTGCGTGCAAGATCGGCTAAATTCTCCACATCCGAAGAGACAGTGACTGCTTTGCATGTAATCGGCTTGTATAAATCCTGACTGCGAAACACAAATCCGTATTTATAGGGAGCTTCAAAAATCTGTTTGATAGCCATCATTCGGAAAACATAGCGGGAAGTTTCTTCGACCAGCCATAGGTCGAATGCCGTTTCGGCATACTGTTTCTGCAACTCTCCCGAAATACGTCCCATTCCTGCATTATAGGAAGCGGCAACCGTTTCCCAGTTGCCATATTTGGCATAGGCCTCTTTCAGATACCTGCAAGCGGCAACCGTTGCTTTTTCCACATGACAACGCTCATCGACGGTCGGCGAAACCGTCAGACCGTATTGTTTGGCCGTCCCTTCCAACAACTGCCACATACCGACAGCACGTGCAGGCGAAACCACCCGCGGATCCAGCATACTTTCTATCACTGCCAGGTATTTAAAATCGTCCGGTACGCCCTGTTCTCTCAGAATAGGCTCTATCACCGGGAAATAGCGGTTTGCCCGTTTAAACAACAACATGGTTGTGGCGTGAAAATAGGTAAAACTACTGATTTCCCGATCAAATCCTTCGTGCATATGATACCGTGTCAGATCGATTGTTTTTCCACAAAACGAGACGGAAGCCGGTACTCCCGGCGACATCGTCATCGATGGTACAAGTGGCCGCTCCTCCTTTACTTTCTCTGCATCGTCGGAACCGAGTGTCAAGCAGGCAACCAAACAAAGCAAACAGCCTGCCGATAGGCCTACGATCGATTTATTATTCAATAATTTCATCTTGAATTGTTTTTGGTCTAAGAACATTTATAGATCCTTTTTTGTTGTATTTTTCTCCTTTCGACCCCGTTGCCTCTATCACATAAAAATAGACACCCGGAGCCACATATTTTCCTTTCGATTTGCCGTCCCATCCTACAGCAGGATTGTCCGAATAAAAAAGCTGGACACCCCACCGGTTAAAAATCCAACATTTATAAGAGACCAGCGATTTGTAAGCAACTCTAAATTCATCATTGATTCCGGGAGTCGTACCGGGTGAAAAAGCATTCGGAACATCTAAAAATGATTCGGTGATGGCAATCACATATTGCTGAGATGTCGCTTCGCAGGTTCCGGTACGATCGCTCGCTTTGGCTTCGGCTATGTAATCGCCGGCTTCAGTAAAGAGATAATCGACCTCTTCTCCCGTATATTGAACCAACGGATTATCAGTTGCTCCATCCGCCTCTTTCCGGTATATTTTCCACGTAAACAGGGTGGCAACCGGATCGTTCGCATAGGCCCGGAAGGTAATTTTCGCAGGAGCGGATAATTGATCGCCTTCTCCTAAAACCATATTGGGCGCATCATCCATCACCAGCACCGTATCGGTATGCAGTTCGACCGCTACTGCACGAAACGTTTCGCTCGTGATCGCTTTTTCTTGTCCGAAATGACGGGCAAACAGATCTCCCCGCAACGTCACCTCCGTATCAGTCAGGGGCAAGGTATCTTTTTGGTTTATCCATACTTTGTAGGGATCGCCCTCTATGATCCGCGATACAGCTACCGGGGTAAACCGTTTGTCGGCATCCGACCATACCAGCGTATTAAAGGCCACCTCGAATTGCCTTTTCAGTTCTTGTTGCCTGCCGGAGGCAGGCAATACATAATAAATCGGCAACACCTGCGGCGAACCTTTCAGCCAAAAACCCGAACAATCGCCCTCAACGTCTATTTTTTCCGCCTGAAATGCATGGCGGCTATAATCGATGATCCAGACATAGCGGGTCATCCGATCCGATTCGCGAACAAAATAGCCGCATCCCTCTTCCGGATTCCGGATCGTAGATGTATTTCCGGACTGTTCGCAGGGTATCGGTTCTGCCTCCAATGCTTTCCCTTTGTATTTAAACCATTGGTGGTTGGAAGAAGAAGAGGTGTAGCTGATCGTTGCACGTTCCATACCGTTCAACAGATAAACTTCCAATTTTTCGCTCGTTTCATTTTTTGCCAACAAAGGAGTACCCTGTCCACCAGCAACAGTGTATTGCTGCGCCCTCATCGAAACGCAGATAGAAAAACAGACAAGCATTCCAACAGCCTTGTGTATCATTTTTCCTGTCATATTCAAAACCGATTTAGCTTTCAAAGATACGACACAAAAAGGAGATTTGAAATTTCTTTATCGGAAATCAGAAAAAAGAATGACCTGCTGCATATAAAAAAGAGGATGTACCGGCCAAATTTGTATCGGTACATCCTCCTCTGTTGTTCAGGAGCAAGCTCCCTTTTGAGTTATCTTTCAGTTTATCATCGCACCGTGATGGTACAATTCTCCAAACTGTCTATAATGGCCAGACTTTCTACCCGGACCTGCGCCTCGGTAAGTACATCCCGCCCGTGTTGGAAAGCTTTTTCGATAATAAAGCCCATTCCTTCAAGCGTAGCTCCCGCCTGTTTGATTAAATCGAGAACTCCGAGGGCCGCATTCCCGTAAGCCAGGAAATCGTCGATAAAGAGCACATGATCCTCCGAAGTCAGGTAATTATTACTGATACAGACGGTATAGTCGCGATCTTTCGTAAAGGAATGAACTACGGTCGTCAGCATATTTTCCATTGTTTTCGGCTGCTTTTTCTTGATAAAAACAACCGGCAGGTGCATGATATATCCCACCATGATAGCAGGTGCGATTCCACTTGCCTCCACGGTTATGATTTTGTTGATATGCGCATCCCGAAACCGGAGGGCAAATTCTTCCGCCACTTTATACAGCAACATCGGATCCATCTGATGGTTGATAAAACTGTCCACCTTCAGAATACCGCCCGGATAACATCTGCCATCCTGTAAAATACGTCGTTTTAATAATTCCATATTAGTTTGCTTTCTCCTCTTTTACTTGAATCAACATATTGGAAAAAATAGCAGCCAAACCGCCGGTGGTAATTCCGGAAGCAAAAATCCCTTTAATAGCCTCAGGAGCTGTACTCAGAATATCCGGCATCAATTCGACTCCCAATCCTAACGAAAGGCTGACAGCCAATACCAGCGTGGCTTTCCGATTAATTTCCTGAGAGGCAATGATACGGATACCGGCAGCAGCAACCGTTCCGAACATCAGCAGGGTCGCTCCTCCCAAAACCGGATCGGGCATCAACGAAAAGATAATCCCGACCACCGGAAACAATCCCAATAAAATCAACATGGCTGCGATATAATAGCCGACATAGCGGCTCGCTACACCGGTCAACTGGATAATTCCGTTATTTTGGGCAAAAATAGAATTGGGGAACGAGTTGAAAACACCGGCCAACAAAGAGTTGAGACCATCTGCCAATACTCCTCCCGAAACACGTTTCAGATAACTTTCACCCTCTATCGATTTTCCTGAAATCATCGAATTGGCCGTTACATCACCGGTGGCCTCTATCGCTGTAATCAAATATACCAACCCGATAGCAATAAATGCAGAGATATTCAGATCCAAACCATATTTGAAAGGTAACGGAATATTAAAGCCCATCAGATTTTGGGAAGAAGCGGCCGTCAAATCGACCATGCCTAAAAAATAGGCCAATACATATCCGACACAAAGCCCCAAAACGATCGAACTCATCCGGAGGTATTTGTTTTTACAACGGTTGAAGAACAAGACACTCAACAGAACGACTGCTGCCACTCCCATGTTTTTAAAACTACCGAATGTGCCATTATCCATTGCTCCGTAACCGCCCCCGCAAGAAACAATACCGACCTTAATAAGACTTAATCCGATCAACAACACCACAATACCAGACACTAACGGTGTAATAATGGAACGCATATAGCGGAATGTCCGGCTAATCACCATCTCAATGGGAGCAGCGGCAATACAAGCTCCGAAAATCAACGGCAGCCCTCCTGCCAATCCGGCCGAAATAATCGGTCCGATAAAGGAGAAACTGGTTCCTTGTATACAAAGCAATCCGGCTCCTACCGGACCAATCCGGCGACACTGGATAAACGTAGAGATTCCGGAAGCGAAAAGGGCCATCGACACCAAAAAACCGGTCGTTTCCAAATCCAATTTCAAAGCCCCGGCAATAATCAACGGAGGGGTAATAATGGCTACAAAGATAGCCAACAAATGCTGCAATGCAGCAAATAGGGCATCTTTAAATGGAGGTTTGTCTTCTATTCCATAGATCAAGTCCGTTTTCTTGAAAGGTTCAAGTGTTTCTTCCAGCTCTTTTGCATCAATTTTCATATCTGTAAGTATTATTTATATATTTAATATTCTCACTTTCAAGCGATCAAAAAGCAAATACAGCACGGATTACTTTACGAATTCCAAATCGACCACTACCGGACGATGATCAGAAGCCGCCGGTTCTTCTTCTACATACCGTTTTTTGGTTTCGACAGAAAATCCGTTGTTTTTCAGCAAAGCAATGTAATCGATGGTCCGGTTCGGTTTATTTGCCGGGAATGTATGCTGGGCTGTATCGCTCAATAACACAAAATCATGTTGTAGTGTGGTGATAAAATCCGAATCAGGATGGGCATTCATATCTCCGGCAAGAAAAAAAGGTTTCCGGACCGCAGTCGCCGCTCCCCGAATCACAGCAAGCGAAGCCATCCGGTCTGCTTCCGTCAGCGATAAATGTGTGCAGGCAAACACATATCGTTCAAACTCGACAATCAGCAACGCCCGTTGCTCTTCCCTTCCCGGAAGCGGCAAATAACGATGAGACAGCGGCTTCTCCTTACTCAGCACACCAATGCCGTACTTTCCGCCCTTATAAGCAATCGCCGGAGCATATACCGCATGCAGACGGGTCCGCGTTGCCAGTTCTTGCAAGACATCCTTGCCACCACTCCGTTCCGTGGCGCTATCAAGTTCTTGGATGGCAATCACATCCGGATCGATACGGAGCAAGACATCGGCTGTCCGCCGATAATCGTACACATCATCCATTCCACCTCCATTCCGTACATTATAGCTGGCCACCCGTAATGTAGATACGATACCCGACGAACTGTTTTTCAAAGAGATACATCCGACCGGGAAGAACAAAACGACTATTACCACCCACAATATGCCATGTTTCATATCGATCTCTAAAATTTGTAAAATTCTTTAATAAGTGGCAAAAATAAGAACTTTTTCCTTTATATATACGTTTTCCACTAATTTTACGTTATAAAATGTATCTAATTATTTTATTACAAGATGAAGATTCGTGCTATAGCCGCACTGCTATTTATATTATTTTCGACCTCTGTTTTTGCACAAAAACAGGTCACGGTAACCGGATACATACGGGATGCCGAAGGAAACCCGCTCGATTTGGTCAATGTCCGGGTCAAAAACACGCTATTAGGTACAGTCAGTAATGAAAAAGGGTTTTATTCGCTGACCGTCGCATCCGGCGACTCTGTATCTATCATTTATTCTTGTATAGGATATAATAAGGCGGAACGTATCATTCCCCTATTAGAGCAAGACATGCGCCTGAATGTCCGGATGAATTATACGACACTCGAATTAGGCGAAGTCGTAGCTACTGCCATCCGGAAACAAACCAGTACGCTCGAAACATTGCATGCCGAACAGGTAAAGCTCCTCCCTGATCCGGCAGGCGGAAGCATCGAAAGCTTGGTCGTAACTTTTGCCGGCGTATCTTCCAATAACGAACTCAGTTCCCAATATTCCGTAAGAGGCGGCAGCTACGATGAAAACATCGTATATGTCAACGGGCTCGAAGTATTCCGGCCGTTGCTGATCCGTTCCGGACAACAGGAGGGCCTCAGTTTCATCAATCCGGACCTGACCGAATCCGTCAATTTCTCCGCCGGAGGATTCGAAGCACGTTACGGCGATAAAATGAGTTCTGTATTGGATATCACCTATAAAAAGCCGAAAGCATTCGAGGGGTCTGCCTCAGCGAGCCTGCTCGGAACAACGGCCTATATAGGCAGTTCCACCGGCAAATTCACCCAAGTGACCGGATTTCGATACAAGACCGGCCGTTCGCTGCTGAAAACAACCGATACCGATGCCGAATACGATCCTAATTTCATTGATTTACAATCGTATATTACATACAAACCCGCTCAAAAATGGGAAGTGAATTTCTTGGGCAATATGGCGGTGAATAACTTCCATTTCACTCCCCACAGTAGAGAAACCTCTTTCGGGACCCTGAACAATGCAAAAAAATTCACCGTCTATTTCGACGGAAAAGAAAAAGACCGGTTCCAGACTTTATTCGGTGCGCTTACCCTCAAACATACGCCGAACGAAAATGCCGAAATCGGGATTCAGGCATCTGCATTCAACAGCAAAGAGGAAGAAGGGTATGACATCAGCGGAGAGTATTGGTTGGGAGATGCCGCGGAAAATAAGCAGGAAGAAGAGACTTCCGGCTTATCAGTCGCCCGATACCACGAACATGCCCAAAACCGTCTCCACGCTTCCGTGCTGAATATCGGGCATTATGGCAGTTGGCGGCTGACAAACAACACCATCAAATGGGGAATAACACTACTGGGAGAAAAAATAAACGATAAAATCAGCGAATGGGAAAAGAGAGATTCGGCCGGATATTCGCTTCCACAAAACGGGAAAACAGTCAATGTCATTGCCAATTTATTTTCCGACAACCGATTGAGCAGCACACGTACCTCCGGATATATACAAGATGTTTTCAAATTCCGTACCAAACAAGGGCTGTTTACCTTGATAGGCGGGATAAGAGGAAGTTATTGGAGTTATAACAAAGAGTTTATTTTCAGTCCGCGTGCCTCCCTTGGGTTCATCCCGAATTTTGATCAAAATCTGACATTCCGCTTGGCTTCAGGTATATACTACCAGCCTCCTTTTTACAAAGAATTACGGACTACACAATCCGATGAATACGGCAACGACATCATCCAGTTGAACAAACAATTGAAATCCCAACGCTCCATCCATGCCATTTTAGGAGGAGATTACACCTTTCGTGCATCAGGGCGGAATTTCAAAATCAGTGCGGATATGTATTATAAGAAGTTGAACAACATTAATCCGTATACCATCGACAACGTAAAGATCCGTTACTACGGGAATAATTCGGCAACGGGCCATGCTTTGGGAATGGATGTCAAGTTTTTCGGCGAATTTGTACCGGGTACAGACTCATGGATCAGTTTTTCGTTGATGAAAGCCGAACAGACAATCGACAAGCAGATTACAGTCCCCATGCCGAATAGCCAAGGATACAACCTGTCGGTTTTCTTCCAGGATTATTTCCCTGGATACAAACGGGTAAAACTGAATTTAAAAGGTGTTTTATCCGGCGGCCTCCCCGTTATTCCTCCCCGGCAAGGGTACAAGAACGACAATTGGCTTCGTACTCCGGCTTACAAACGGGTAGATCTCGGTTTTTCGTATCAGTTGGCAAGCGGTACGGACCCGATGATGGAGCGTGGTGCTTTACGCCACCTGAAAAATATCTGGATCGGCATAGATGTATTCAACCTTTTTGATATCAAAAACACCAGCTCTTATTATTGGATCACCAATATCGACAACCAGCAATACGCGATCCCGAACTATCTTACAGGAAGACAATTGAATGCACGCCTGATTGTCGATTTCTGAAACGGAACGGTTATTTCTTCAACAAAGGCAGATAGGCTTCATAGCCTTCTTTCCCCATCTGTTCTTTCGGAATAAAACGGAGTGAAGCACTGTTGATACAATAACGTAACCCGCCACTTTCTTTCGGTCCATCGGCAAATACATGTCCCAAATGAGCGTCGCCCGTTTTACTGCGCACCTCCATCCGTTCCATCCCATGGCTACGGTCTTCTTTTTCGACAATCAGCGAACTGTCGATCGGTTTGGAAAAACTCGGCCATCCGCATCCTGATTCAAACTTGTCGGAAGAGACGAACAACGGTTCACCGGTCGTAATATCTACATAGATGCCTTCCCTGAATTCGTTCCAGTATTCATTGGCAAACGGCCGTTCCGTACCATTTTTACGTGTCACCTGATATTGAAGCGGAGTCAACGAACGCTCCAAAACGGCATCCGCCTGTTTTTTAAACCGTTTTTCGGGCTCTGCATTCGCTTGCCGGGCCAAATCAAACAGTTCCGGCCGTAAATGGCAATAACCATCCGGATGTTTGTCCAAATAATCCTGGTGATACGCTTCCGCCGAATAAAAATTTTTCAACGGTTCATTTTCCACTACAACCGGAGCTGCATATCGGGCGGACAAATCTTTTAAAGCCACCTCTACCACCCGGGCATCCTCCTGGTCGGAGTAATAAATTCCCGTCCGGTATTGTGTACCCCGATCATGCCCCTGTTGGTTCAAACTAAGCGGATCGATGGTTTTAAAATAGAGTTCGATCAGCCTCTCCAAAGAGATCAGTGCAGGATCATAGGTTACTTTGACCGTTTCAGCAAAACCGGTCGTATCCGTACACACATCTTCGTAGGTAGGGTTGGCCATATGTCCGTTGGCATATCCCGTTTCTGTAGCCTTCACACCCCGTATCTGTTTGAAAAAATGTTCCGTTCCCCAAAAACATCCTCCGGCAAAATAAATTTCTTTCATTATCTTATTATTATCTTTCATTTGTCGATTCTTCCTTTCTGTCTTTTCTATGACAACCGTCTGTCCATGCATCGAGAGATGTTCGAAAACCGTATCGGGCTTTGCGGCCTGCATCGGCACAATCATCCATACAGCAACTCCTATCAACAATAGGCCGAATCCATATAAAACCGGTTTTATTCCCATACGCTCCTCCTCTCTTTTCATTATAAAACAAGCCAAAACCGTCCATTGTTTTCGATCATTGGATAAATTGCCGGCCCGACACCTTGTATCACAAAAAAGAAAGTATAGAAATATTAATGAATTATTTCTTTATTTTCAAAAAGAATGTACCTTTGTGCCAAAGTAACATTTCGATATTTCGAAAAAGACATTATTAACTATTAAATATTTATAGACATGGAACTTACACATATCGAACATCTGGGAATTGCTGTGAAAAGCATCGAAGCTTGTCTTCCGTATTATGAAGGCGTATTAGGTTTAAAATGCTACAACATCGAAGAAGTTGCCGACCAAAAAGTAAAAACAGCCTTTTTCAAAGTAGGACAAACGAAAATCGAACTGTTGGAACCGACAAGCGAAGACAGCACCATCGCCAAATTTATCGAGAAAAAAGGTGAAGGTATCCATCATATTGCCTTTGCTGTTCCGGATGTAAAATCCGCTCTTGAAGAAGCAGATGCAAAGGGTGTGAAACTGATCGACCAGGCTCCCCGCCGCGGTGCAGAAGGTTTGGACATCGCATTCCTTCACCCGAAATCGACATGCAGCGTTCTTACTGAATTATGCATGCCGGGTAAATAATCTCTTTTCAGAAAACACGAACATTTATTTTTAATAACAAATCAAGATACAATGAGTAACCAGCTTGAAAAAGTAAAGGAGTTGATCGCCCTGCGTGAAACAGCTCGTCTGGGTGGAGGAGAAAAAAGAATCGAATCCCAGCACAAGAAAGGCAAATACACAGCCCGCGAACGTATTGCCATGCTATTAGACGAAGGAAGTTTCGAAGAATTCGACATGTTCGTTCAACATCGTTGTACGAATTTCGGAATCGAGAAAACTAAATTTCTGGGAGACGGTATCGTTACCGGATACGGAACGATCGACGGTCGCTTAGTATATATCTACGCCCAAGATTTCACAGTGTTCGGGGGAGCACTTTCCGAATCGTTGGCGCTTAAGATCTGCAAAGTGATGGACCAGGCCATGAAAATGGGTGCACCGGTAATCGGATTAAACGACTCCGGAGGAGCCCGTATTCAGGAAGGAGTAAATGCGTTGGCAGGTTATGCTGAAATTTTCCAGCGTAACATTCTTGCTTCGGGAGTGATTCCGCAGATTTCAGGGATCTTCGGTCCGTGTGCCGGTGGAGCCGTATACTCTCCTGCCCTGACCGACTTCAACATCATGACACGCGGGACAAGCTACATGTTCCTCACCGGTCCGAAAGTAGTAAAGACCGTTACCGGCGAAGATGTAACACAAGAACAATTAGGTGGAGCCAGCGTACATACAACCAAATCGGGCGTTGCCCATTTCGCTGTTGATACGGAAGAAGACGGTTTGCAACTGATCCGCAAATTAATCAGCTTCCTGCCGCAAAACAACTTGGAAGAAACCCCGTTCGTCGAATGTTCGGATCCGATCGACCGTTTGGACGACAACCTGAACGAAATCATTCCGGACAACCCCAACCAGGCATACGACATGTATGAAGTGATCGGTACAATCATCGACAACGGAGAATTTTTGGAAGTACATGCCGACTATGCTAAAAACATCATCGTAGGATTCGCCCGTTTCAACGGCCAGTCTGTCGGTATCGTAGCCAACCAGCCGAAAGTAATGGCAGGTTGTCTGGACAGCAACGCGTCTCGTAAAGCCGGACGTTTCGTACGTTTCTGCGACGCATTCAATATCCCGCTGGTAACATTGGTCGACGTTCCGGGCTTCTTGCCGGGTACAGGACAGGAATACAACGGCGTCATCCTGCATGGAGCCAAGCTGCTCTACGCCTACGGAGAAGCCACTGTTCCTAAAGTAACGGTTACACTGCGTAAATCATACGGAGGTGCATACTGCGTGATGAGCTCGAAACACCTGCGCGGTGATATGAACTACGCTTGGCCGACAGCCGAAATCGCCGTAATGGGTCCGAGCGGCGCTGTAGAAGTTATTTTTGCCAAAGAAGTTGCCGCTGCAGAAGATCCGGCCGCTTGCGCTGCAGAAAAAGAGGCAGAATACAAAAAAGCGTTTGCAAACCCGTATAATGCCGCACAATATGGTTACATCGACGATGTGATCGAGCCGCGTAATACTCGTTTCCGCGTAATCCGTGCTTTGCAGCAGTTGCAGACGAAAAAGCTCAGCAACCCTGCCAAGAAACATGACAATCTGCCTCTCTAATGTTAAAAACGGAAAGAATATGATGAATAAAAAAATCGGAGTATGCTTACTGATGGTCCTTTTGTTCTCTTTCGGGGCAAAAGCACAGCGGGCTACTTCTATGCGAATAAATGAGGTGTTGGTCATCAATGAAGATAACTTCGTTGACGACTACGGTAAACGCCACGCCTGGATAGAACTGTTCAACAGTTCGGCAGGACAGGTCAACATTGCCGGATGTTTTTTAACGAATGAGAAAAACAATCCGAAAAAATATCCGATCCCTAAAGGAGATGTACTGACGATCATTCCTCCTCGCCAACACACGTTGTTTTGGGCTGATGGAGAACCCAATCGCGGAACATTCCACGTAAACTTCATGCTCGATCCTTCACAGGAAAATTACATTGCGCTTTACGATGCCGATGGAAAGACGTTAATCGATGAAATTACCATCCCGGCCTCCCAAAGCCCGGACATCAGTTTCGGACGTTCAGAAGACGGAGCCGGTATCTGGAAAGCATTGACAAAAGTCACTCCAAGCACGAATAACGTAACGTTAGATTCGAATGAAAAGATCGATAATTTTAAGGAAAACGATTCGTTAGGTATCGGTATGACAGTTACGGCCATGGCTGTCGTGTTCCTTGGTTTGTTCTTGTTGTATATCATCTTCAAACAAACCGGAAAACTGTCTATCGCAGCAAGTAAACGCAATGCCCAAAAAGCAGCGGGAGCAGCAGTTGCAGCCAACATCGGTGAAGAATCCGGCGAAATATTTGCAGCGATCGGAGCGGCACTCTATGAAATGAGTGACGATAACCACGATATAGAAAATACCGTTCTGACCATCCGTAAAGTACAACGTGCTTATTCACCGTGGAGTTCAAAAATCTACGGATTGCGAGAAGTTCCTAAAAAGTAATTATCCTTTAAATCAAACAAGAATGAAAAGTTTTAAATATACAATTAACGGAAACGTATACAAAGTACATATCAATTCCGTAATTGACGACATTGCAGAAGTAGAAGTGAACGGTACTCCGTATCAAGTACAGATGGAGAAACCTGCCAAGAAACAGATTATTCCCATCAAACGTCCGGCACAGGCTCCGACAACCGCAAGTGGAGAACCGGTTGTGGCCCGTCCTGCTTCTTCGTCACAAGGTGCTGTCAAATCTCCGCTACCCGGTGTTATCCTGCAATTGAATTGCAAAGTTGGCGATACCGTAAAAAGAGGGCAAACATTGATCGTGCTTGAAGCCATGAAAATGGAAAACAACATCAATGCCGATCGAGACGGTAAGATTGTAGAAATAAAGGTAAACAAAGGGGATTCCGTACTGGAAGGTGCCGATCTCGTCGTAATCGGATAAGCGTATGTTAGGATCAATTTTATTACAAGCGGCAGGAGCACAAGGTAGTTTTCTTCAATTTTTAGGAGAAAATCTGCAATTGTTCCTTACCTACACCGGAGTATACAACGCTACGCCAGGTCATTTGATTATGATTCTGGTCGGACTGTTGTTTATCTTCCTGGCCATTAGATATGAATTCGAACCGATGCTTCTGATCCCTATCGGATTCGGTATCTTAATCGGTAATATCCCGTTTAAAGATGCAGGACTTCAGGTAGGTATTTACGAACAAGGTTCTGTACTCAACATCCTCTATCAGGGTGTAACCTCTGGCTGGTATCCGCCTCTGATCTTCTTGGGAATCGGGGCTATGACCGACTTCTCGGCATTGATTTCCAATCCGAAATTGATGTTGATCGGAGCAGCAGCTCAGTTCGGAATTTTCGGAGCTTATACGATCGCTTTGCAAATGGGTTTTGAGCCGAACCAAGCCGGTGCAATCGGTATTATCGGTGGTGCCGACGGTCCGACCGCCATCTTCCTTTCATCAAAACTGGCGCCGAACCTTATGGGTGCGATCGCTGTATCGGCCTACTCCTACATGGCATTGGTTCCGATTATTCAGCCCCCGTTCATGCGTCTGTTGACGACCTCTAAAGAACGTCTGATCCGTATGAAACCGCCGAGAGCCGTATCATCGACCGAAAAGATCATTTTTCCGATTATCGGTTTGTTGCTTACTTGCTTCTTAGTACCTTCCGGTCTGCCGCTGTTAGGCATGTTGTTCTTCGGAAACTTATTGAAAGAAAGCGGTGTTACCCGTCGTTTGGCCGAAACAGCCCGTGGTCCGCTGATCGATACAATTACCATCTTATTAGGTGTAACAGTAGGAGCTTCCACACAGGCAACACAGTTTCTGACACTCAATTCGATCAAGATCTTTGCATTAGGGGCCTTATCGTTTGTGATTGCCACTTGTGCCGGTGTGTTATTCGTGAAATTCTTCAACCTGTTCTTAAAAGAAGGTAACAAGATTAATCCGTTGATCGGAAATGCCGGTGTATCTGCCGTACCCGATTCAGCCCGTATCTCTCAAATAGTAGGTCTGGAATATGATCCGACCAATTACTTGCTGATGCATGCAATGGGCCCGAACGTGGCCGGTGTAATCGGTTCTGCCGTTGCAGCAGGTATCCTGTTAGGATTCTTGGGATAAAGCCGACTGAAACATAAACAAAAAAACTCCGGATCTGATGATTCCGGAGTTTTTTGTTTATATAAGTTCTGTATTTATTTTTTTTCTCCTCCCAGCACTTTATTTCGGGCAACGGTTGCTTGAAATTCTTTCAGATAAAAAGGTTCGAAATAAGCCGTATCTTCAAAAATTCCTTTTGCAAAAACCTCTTCCGCAAAAGGGATCATGGATACAGCCGAAGGATAAACCGCATCGATAAAAGAGGCATTCGGAGACGAAATGACCGGTTTACACTTCTCTGCTCCGTTTCCGAAAAAACAGACTTTTTTCGTATCCAACAGTGCCGCATAGGTATCGCGGTCTACAATATCGGCTTTTGTTTCGCGTACAGTATGCAAACGGGCATCGAAAACAGCCGCATATACCTCCATCCTTCTGGCATCCAACATCGCACAGTATAAAGCATCCGGATCACCGTGTTTTTCGATGGCCGAAGCAGCCATTATCTTTAAAGTAGGTATACTGATCAATGGTATTCCGAAACCGAAACACAACCCTTTAGCCAACGAAACTCCGATACGCAAACCGGTGTATGAACCCGGTCCGCTGCTGACCGCCACGGCATCCAACGCTTTTCCTGGCAGCGCTCCGAGTGCTTCCTCAACAAAAACGCCCAATAAGGCGGCATGCGAAGGCCCTTCGAACGCCGTTTTTTCAAAAAGAACCGTACCCTCCGACGACAACGCAACCGAACATACGGAAGTAGAAGTTTCAATATTCAACAAACAGGACATAATAACATATTTTGAGGTTGATAGCAGCCACATTCTCTACCAGCAACCGAATGATTTCAAGGCGCAAAAATAAGAAATAAACAGAATATCTTTTGTATCTTTGTCCTATATTAATAAAAAGCATGGAAAAAGAAAAAAGTCCGATATACGCACACAACACACTCGAATTCGTAACAGTCGCATTGGAGTTCTGCACCTTTGTAGAAAACGCCGGGCAAACCGATTGGTTTGATTTTACCGACAAAGCCATCAAAATGTTACCCTTGTTGTATCTGAAGGCGTCTCTCCTGCCGGAAATAGAGATGGAAGAAGAGGTCGACTTGGAAACGACGGTCACCGAAGAGATGTATGAATCCGTACGCACGCGTATCGCAGCCTTACTCGGAGATAAAGATTCTTATTTGGAAACTTTTCATACAGACATGCAATACAGCGATACGCCTATTGCAGCCTTTATTTCCGAAAATTTAGCCGATGTGTATCAAGATACCGGCAATTTCATCGCACTCTTCCGGCAAGGATACGAGGAGGTGATGGAAGCCGCTATCGCATTATGCAAGATACAATTCCGAGAATTTTGGGGGCAACAAGCCTTAAATGCGTTGAAAGCACTCCATACGGTACGTTATACCATTGATTTCTCAGACATAAACGAAGAGGATACGGAATAATGATACAGCCCTACTTACATACGATCACCAAAGAGGAAATTGCAGAACTCCCCATAGAAGATTTTACGGGGCGTATTTTTACAATCGACACGCCGGAATCGGCCGATAAGGCCGTCCGGTATTTATCGGATTTCAAGGCGGTAGGCTTCGATACGGAAACCCGCCCCAGTTTTCAGAAAGGGAGAAACAACAAAGTGGCCCTCATGCAGATATCGACCGAAGACACCTGTTTTCTTTTCCGGCTGAATTTGATCAATGTCCCCGAATCGTTAAAGCAGTTTCTGACCGATCCCCGGATTTTGAAAATCGGCCTTTCGCTACGCGACGACTTTATGTCCATACGCAAACGAACAGACGTACAACCGGTCCATTTCTTAGATTTACAGAACTATGTCGGAAAATTCGGTATCGACGATGCCAGTCTGCAAAAAATCTATGCCATTCTTTTCCAAAAGAAAATATCCAAAGGGCAACGGCTGACAAATTGGGAAGCCGATGTATTATCCGATGCGCAGAAAAAATATGCCGCCATTGATGCCTGGGCATGTCTGAAAATATATAATCATTTGAACAACAGTTTATGAACATACATCGTATATACCTAAAACCTAAAAAGGAAGAGTCTTTATTGCGGTTCCATCCCTGGGTCTTTTCCGGAGCAATCCAATCGATGACGGGCACCCCCGAAGAAGGCGATTTGGTTGAAGTTTTTGCACAAGGAGAACGTTTTCTCGGAATCGGGCATTATCAGATCGGCAGTATTGCCGTCCGCATCCTGTCGTTCACTCCTACAGTGATAGATATCGCTTTCTGGGAAAAACGGATCCGTGTGGCCTATACGCTCCGTCAGGAATTAGGACTTGCCGGAGTGGCCGACAACAATACCTACCGGCTGATTCACGGAGAAGGAGACCTCCTGCCGGGTTTAGTGATCGACATGTATGCCCATACGGCCGTTATACAGGCACATTCGGTAGGCATGCACCATGCCCGCCACGATATTGCCGAAGCATTGAAACGGGTCCTGGGCGAAACGTTGCAAAACATCTATTATAAATCGGAAACGACCCTCCCCTACAAAGCCAATGTCGATAACGAAGACGGGTATCTGTATGGAGGGGAAGTGGAACACATTGCCCTCGAAAACGGACTGCAATTTCACGTCGACTGGCAAAAAGGACAGAAAACCGGCTTTTTTGTCGATCAGCGTGAAAACCGCAAATTGTTGGAGCAGTATTCAAAAGGCCGTTCCGTACTGAATATGTTCTGTTATACCGGCGGCTTTTCGTTCTACGCCATGAGAGGAGGCGCCCGGATCGTACATTCGGTAGACAGCTCTGCCAAGGCCATTATGCTGACCAAACAAAACGTAGCATTGAATTTCCCGAACGACCCGCGTCACGAGGCATACGCCGAAGATGCGTTCAAATATCTGGAGAAAATGGGCGAAAACTACGACCTCATCATATTGGACCCACCGGCATTTGCAAAACATAAGAATGTATTACGCAATGCATTACAAGGTTATCGCAAACTGAATGCAATCGCATTCGAAAAAATCCGTCCCGGGGGTATTCTGTTTACATTCTCCTGTTCGCAAGTCGTCAGTAAAGACAATTTCCGGTTGGCGGTATTCAGCGCAGCCGCACAATCCGGCAGGAAAGTACGCATCTTACATCAGCTTACCCAGCCCGCCGATCACCCGGTCAATATCTACCATCCGGAAGGAGAATACCTGAAAGGATTGGTTTTATATGTAGAATAAAAACGAATTAGAAATAATTAAGGAATAAAGGGAAAAATATATACGGAAATATTTCTTTATTCCATAATACATCGTACCTTTGTTACAAGATCGAGAGAAAAATACTCGTATAAGTAAAACATAAAAAACGTATTATTATGTCTAAAGTAACAGTTGTCGGCGCCGGTAATGTAGGTGCTACTTGCGCAAATGTTCTTGCCTTCAATGAAGTGGCAGACGAAGTTGTAATGCTTGACGTAAAGGAAGGTGTTTCCGAAGGAAAAGCAATGGATATGATGCAGACTGCTCAGCTGCTCGGTTTTGACACCGTAATAACAGGCTGCACAAACGACTATGCCCAGACAGCCGATTCAGACGTAGTTGTCATTACCTCCGGTATACCTCGTAAACCGGGTATGACTCGCGAAGAATTGATCGGTGTAAATGCCGGTATCGTAAAGAGTGTTGCCCAGAATATTCTGAAATATTCTCCCAATGCCATATTGGTAGTTATCTCCAATCCGATGGATACCATGACTTATTTGTCTCTGAAATCATTAGGTATTCCTAAAAACCGTATCATCGGTATGGGTGGTGCCCTGGACAGCTCTCGTTTCAAATATTTCCTGTCTCAAGCATTAGGATGCAATGCCAATGAAGTAGAAGGCATGGTTATCGGTGGCCACGGCGATACGACCATGATTCCGTTGGCTCGCTTAGCTACCTACAAAGGTATTCCGGTTAGTAACCTGTTGAGTGCCGAAAAATTACAGGAAGTAGTTTCTTCTACAATGGTAGGAGGAGCCACCCTTACTAAATTGTTAGGAACATCCGCTTGGTATGCACCGGGTGCAGCAGGAGCTTATGTAGTAGAATCGATTATCCACAACCAGAAGAAGATGGTTCCCTGCTCTGTTTATTTGGAAGGCGAATACGGACAGTCAGACCTTTGCATCGGTGTTCCGGTCATCTTAGGAAAGAACGGTATCGAAGAAATCGTCGAACTTGAACTGAATGCAGAAGAAAAAGAACTGTTTGCAAAAAGTGCAGAAGCTGTTCATAAAACAAATGCAGCATTAAAAGAGGTAGGTGCTTTGTAAAAATCCTACTGAGCCACATAACGAAAAGAGATGTGCCATTTGGATGGCACATCTCTTTTTTTGTATATAAAAATCCCAACCGTATACAAATCGGATACATCCTCTTCCGATTCCTTCGAATCCTCTTGATTTTTGCTACAGAAAAATCGCCTTTTTCCACCCCGAAAAGAACTGGCAAAATGTCAGTCGGGAGTTTTTTAAAAAACGCTCCCGCTGTCACAGTTGTGACAAGCCTTTGGCACAGTTGTGACGTCGTATTGGCACAGTTGTGACAGCGTATTGTCACAGTTGTGACAAACGCCCCTGTCACAAGCAAGCAATAAAAAACGTTTTCCCGGTACCGGATCTTTTTCTAAAACGGCCTTATACCCATTTATTTCATTGATTATAAACACATTGACTACATCCTCCAACACCTTCGGCAGATCGAGGTCTAAGAAATGAAATAGTCCCAATAAAAAAAGGAATATCCCGGTTATGAATATTCCTTTTCAATCTAAATACAGATAGACTTTTCTTTGCAATATTTCGTCTATTAAAAATTTTCTTTTTCTTTTTGTTTACGCTACAAAGATAGGCTGTATGGAAAAATCCTCCAACTGACAAAATCTATTGCAAAATAGATTTTCCCTATCACACCTATACAGAACCATCCCTATCGCGTATTATCAATGCATCGATGTGCAACGACCATGCATCGATGCCCTCAATAAAATTCATTAAAAAGAACCTTTAAATTATGGCAAAAAACAAAAAACCTCCAACAGTATCGCTGCCGGAGGCTTCTTTCTTTTATTTATCAGTGCCTATCCAAGTCCATTTGTGCCAGACATATTCTAAGGGTCCCTGTTTGTGCTTTCCAAGCCACCATTTGCAGAAGAGGACTTGCAGGAAGAACGTAAACAAACCGATTAACAGGCTGGCTGTATATCCACAATAAGGAGCAAGATACAGGCCAAAAGGAAAGTATATGATAGCTCCGATAATGGATTGTGTAATATAGTTCGTAAGACTCATTTTCCCGTAGAACCTCAGATTGCTTACCAGCGTTCTGAACGTCTTGTCCTGATACAGAATAACAAAAGATGCAACAAGCACCAATGTAAAAGCCAGTTTTTGCCACATATCAAAAACTGTTCCAGCAGATTGCTGTACAATAGCATCATTCTTCATGATAAGGTCTTTCAGCGTGTACAGCGGCGCGAATGAAACAGCTGAAACAATCAATATTTTTATCCATATGCAAAGATTCTGTTCTGATGCGACGAACAACTCTTTTCTTCCTAT
>JBHCAZ010000064.1:0-4185 GCA_041798765.1 Parabacteroides sp.
AAGCATCGCCTATGAACGGGAAGTCGGACTGCCGGTGATCGCCAAAGCGCTCGGGCATACCGATACAAAAACCACACTTACATATATTAATGAAATCAACGACCGGAAAATTGCAGAAGCGAATGGCAGGCTGCTCGGTGAGTTATTCTTCCCACCTCTTGCCAAGAGGTGTATTCTTTTTGTTCTAAGGCCTTGCAAAGGTATGTATTTAATCTGTCTTGTCAAATTTTTTTAGAAAAAAAGATTCGTTTGTCTTTTTACAACGGCTATTTTTCGCTTATTCATAAACAAACGCAATAAGCTAAATAACAAAAAGATACCATACCCTATTCTATCTCCTAACAAGTCTTTATGTGCTTTTTATTTTCCTCTTGGCAAGAGGTGGAAAATAAAAATGCTTTGTGAACTAAAAATTGCACCTAATATGTACATAAAGAGAGAAAAAAACATGAAACGACAAAATTTATTTCGTACGGTAACAACACGAAAAGAAAAAGAAAAAGAAGAAAAAAGGGAAAAGAAACCTTATCAACAACCTGTATTCGAACCTATTAGAATAAAGGTCGAGAGTTTTTTTTGTACATCGGTCAGTCCTGATGCTCAAAATTCCTCTACAGAAGCGTGGGATGCCGATACTTCTCACGAAGGAGGGGCCGTCTGCTTTGGGCATGAAGGATATTAACCAATTGACAATAAGGGAATAAAGAGATACAATAAAAACAAAAAGAAAAGATGATATGAGAACAAAAGCAAAAATGATTTTATGGATTATGGGAGTATTGTGGCTGGCAGCAGCTTGTACCAAAGATACGCCTGATGATCGGGGGAAAATCGATGTAATACAAACCATTGCATTCAAAATGGATTTTTCTGAATTCGGAAGCGATAAAGAGGTGGCTGGAACACGTTCGGGAAATAATCCAGATCATATACTGTTACAAACCGTCGATATGGGTGACGGATTACTTGCACAGGTGAGTCTTCAAAAAGAACCGGGGGGAAAAGAAAACGATCCAAAAAAGGAAACACGGGCGCTAAATAATGGAACTTATACAATGCTTGCTTATTCCGGCGGTACGCTTGTTGGCGAAATGGCAGGAACGGTCTCGGATGGAATCTGGACTCCGACAGATGGAAAACCTTTGCTACACCTGACTCCTGGGGTATATGATTTTGTATGCTACAATGGAGATGTCGGACGTAGTGAAAATAATCTTACTCTTAATCGTTCTGAAGCAGAAACAGCCTTGATCGGCAGAGCTTCTGATGTAAGCGTAAATGGAGATAAACAACTGGTTGTCTTTCAGATGAAACATGCCGGAGCACGAATGAAAGTAAAACTGACAGGGTATATGGCTTTATCGGGAAATGTCACAGCCCGTCTTGAATCTACTGAGAACAACATCCCGGCCTCTGCTGTTTATAATGTACCGGAAGATACCTGGCGTGTAAAAAACAAAACTGTAATGAACGAATTTTGTTCTTTTCCGGCGGGTGCTCCCACCAGTATCTGTAACGAATACCGATATTTTGTTCCTACCACTAATGGCGCTCATCTGAAACTGACTTTTACAGGCGGTCGTATTTACGATAAAGAGATGAATGGAAAAGGATTGACTTTCAATCCGAAACCGGCCCTTGAAATGACGGCTAACGGTTCGTATATTATAAATGTGAGATTGATATACGACAAATTCATTTATCTCATGAGCGATGGAACTACCGGACGTTTTTCCGCAACGACTTACGGCGGAGGAGAAAAAACGCCTGTCGGTGTAGTTGTAGACACAAACACTCATTTAGCCATTGCGCTGCATGATGCCGGAAATGCTCAATGGGTCGGGATCAATTCGGAAGTGCAAAAACAATCGAATACGACCATCTACCCCGGCGCAACGGTATATAATGATATAGAGGGGTATAAATGGACATGGGAACCGGGAGGAACAGTCGGTAATTATGTCAAAGTCGGCAAAAAATTGAATAATCAAATCCTTTATCCAGCTTTTACATTAGCCGGAAATTATAATCCGGACGTACCAGCAAGCGGAACTTTAGCCGGAAAGAAATGGCATTTGCCAAGTGCCGGAGAATGGAAATCTTTCTTTGCCAATTTGGGAGGAGGAAATGCAGGCAGTTTGAACTATTTTGAGGCAAACGTTCCTTGGAACTCGAATCTGATGAAAATCGCTTTTACACAAGTAGAAGGCACAGCGCCTGTTCTTCGTTATTGGCTGAGTACGGAGTGCGATAATACCGGTGCTGTTTTTGTAACTACCCAACAACAGGATATGTCACAATGGGGACGGGCAAATAAAGATAACACCAATACAGTCCGTCCGTTTATCAAATTCTGAAAAACGGATAGACGTTCTATTCGAAAATGAATAATAATGATGACAAGGCGATGCCTCAAAATGAAAGTTTTGATGCATTCGCCTTTTTCTGTATACGTATGGATATTTTACGGATTGGCCTGAGAATCGAAGAATTACCGATATCACATTAGACTACCTCCATCAAACAACGATCAATCGTACAACAATTCCAAATTATCCAACCAGAGTGTACTCCCTTCCCCTCCGACAAAATAATCGCCGTATTTGCTGGAGGTTGCCACAATCAGCAGATACTTAGGAATACGATTCAAAAAACGATATTGCAACGTCAGTTCAATCTGTTGATAAGCGGTTGTCGTCTCTCCGCTGATCATCTCGGCATACGCAATTATTCGCGGGTCGTTTTTATTAAATTCCGAACGATCGGAAGGGCGTGTCCGTATTTCTTTCGGCCCATCCCAATCGGTCAATGCAATGTATACTAAACAGGTATCCGGCTTTCCTTTCAACGAAAGCCACTGTTCATCACCTATCCGATTGATCTTTTCCGGTTTATATTTATAATGGAAACGCAGTTTTGTCGGAAATGAGGTAAACGGGCGTCCAAAACTCAATACCCCGTTTGTACCGTCTGTTCTCACATAAGATCCCGTAAAGATATTGCCTGCCGCAAATTTAATCAGCAGGAATCTCGATTCCAATTTGGCCGCTAATCCCATTCCCGTGGCTGTTTCTGTCGTAGAAACCGAATTGCTGTTCCCGATCGTTGTCGCTCCTCGATTACCTGTATCCCAAAAAGGAGCCTCTCCGCTTCCCCATGGATAAAACAGACGAGGGTTAACTACATCTTGCGACCAATTATCTAAGCTCCCATTGGGCAACGGGAGTGCTTTTACAGTCGTAAAAAGAAGTTCTTCGCCCGGTTGTCCATCCACAGAAACGCGATAGAGATAGCTCGTTGCAGGAGACAAACCTTCGATGGTTGCTGAGAAGGCCGTTCCATCTTCCGAAACAGAAGCGGGATTCAAGGTTATCCAAGTAGCTGTTCCCTGTTGTTTATACGCGATTGAAAGCGATCCTTTTGTCGGATTTACTCCCGACAAAATCGCCTTATTGACCATAGGGAAAACAGAAGAAATCTCTTTAACGACCTCGTCAGTCTGAAAAACAGAGACCGTCCATCGGGTTCCCTTTTCATCATCTCCTGCCGAATATACCATAAAGGTACGCGGTGAAGAGAAATCGAATACGGAAGCAGGATCGGGATATACTTTTCCATATCTTCCCCCCAATGTCATTTTATGTACTTTTATAGTACTCAACGATTGATTTTTAGCTACATAAATAATGACATTCCGGGCCTCCGGATCGATTTCGTATCGAACCATATGCTCCACATCGATTTCCCGATGAATAACCTGTTTCACCGAAATCGTCCAATCATACTCTTGATATGTCTTCAAACGCATTTTCACCGGAACAGAAAAATTCATCCGGGTATTCGATGATTGGGGGAGACTATCCAAAGAGGGAAATCCCTTTCGTGGGAAAAGCGCATAATCCACGCATGCCGCCGAGTCGGGAAACAGGGTAACATTCGGTGAAACCGTCAATCTCGTGATTTTTAACCGCGAAATATTCACGGAATCATTCACAAAAAGAGAAACCGTTTTTTTATCATTATCAATGATCGTAGCTGCACTTCCATCATCCGACGCACGCTCTTGCCCTTCCACCTCTATCGAGAGAATATCTCCCGGCTGATAAGGGTAAGGGATATCATTCGTAATACAGGAAAAAATAAAAAACAGGCCGATTATAAAAAGACCTCCTCCGACAGCATACC
>JBHCAZ010000065.1:0-6359 GCA_041798765.1 Parabacteroides sp.
CACAGGCCGTTATTTCCCATCCACGAAATGGTCAGGAAATAACATCCGGCAAAAGTGACAGTCGAGAGAATCATGGCATTGCGCATCTCTTTTGAGGCTGTGGCTCCCACAAAAACTCCGTCCCAAAGGAATGCGGCGAAGCCCGCAATCGGAATCAAAACGGTCCAAAAGCGATAATCGGATGCCCCTACAATGACTTCCGCTTTATCAGTCAACAACTGCAAAAGCGGTTTTGAAAAAGTCAGATAAATTACCGATGTGAAGACACTGACTACGCCTCCCCAGAAAAATAACCGTCGAAGCATCTTACGCAACAAATCGTTCCGTCCTGCCCCGATAAATTTTCCTGTAAGCGCTTCACCTGCATAGGCAAAGCCATCCATAAAGTAAGAAAAAAGCATAAAAAACTGCATCAACAGCGTATTAACGGCCAATATCAAATCGCCCATGCGGGTGGAAGAAAAGGTAAAAAAGGCTGTAACGGCCGTCAGCAGAAATGTCCGGATAAAGACATCGCCATTCACGCTGAAAAGCAACCGGAGTGCTTTTCTCTCAAAAATCGCCTCACGCCGGATATATTTCCGCAGTCTGCCGTACAGGCGGAACCAAACCGCAATGGTCAGCGAAAGCGTGACCAGTTGAGAAAGGGCCGTACCAAGCGCAATGCCATCGACATCCATGTCGAACAGATAAACGAAAGTAAAACTCAGCAACATGTTCAGCAGGTTATTGAACAACGCAATAAACATCGGGGTTTTCGTGTTCTGCATGCCGACAAACCAACCGTTGAATACATACATCATCAGTACGGCAGGAGCTCCCCACACACAGATCCGGAAATAGACCTCCACATAGAACTGCATCCTCTCGCCGGGATGCATCAGCCGGAAAGCTATCTGCCCGATCGGATATTGCAGGCACAAAATAAGCAACCCGATCGCCCCTGCACCAATCAGCGAACGCAACAAAACATGCATGCATTCTGCCGGATTCCGCGCCCCCAAGGCTTGCGAAGTAAATCCGCTCGTACTCATCCGGAGAAATCCGAAATTCCAATAAATCAAATTAAAAACCGTTACACCTAACGCAATCGCCCCGATATACAGGGAGGAATCCAAATGGCCCGCAATTGCCAGATCGACCATTCCTAACAACGGAACGGTAATATTGGATATTATATTCGGTATTGCCAACCGGAAAATCTGTTTGTCCATGTTGCAAAGATACATCCTTTTATCCGGAAAACCGTTCCAGCCGATTGCTCCACAAGAAACCACCGCCTCGGGTACATCAAAAGAGGCTCCGGGATATTTAATTACGATTACTTTCGTATCTTTGCAAAATGGTTGAAATCCGGCACATGATCGGATTTCAACGGCAGGCGAACAAATTCCCGTTTCTCCTGCCAGACAACCGAAAAAAGAGAAAGAAAAAATGACTCAAAACAATTCGATATTCATAAAAGGGGCCCGTGTCAACAATTTAAAAAACATCAATGTCGAAATCCCACGCGACCAATTGGTCGTCATTACCGGTCTTTCCGGTAGTGGTAAGTCGTCGTTGGCATTCGACACGCTGTACGCCGAAGGACAACGCCGGTATGTAGAAAGCTTGTCTGCTTATGCCCGACAATTTCTCGGACGTATGAGCAAACCGGAATGTGATTATATCAAGGGAATTCCACCTGCCATCGCCATTGAACAGAAGGTCAATACCCGAAATCCCCGCTCAACCGTAGGCACATCGACCGAAATTTACGAATATCTGCGCCTGCTGTATGCCCGGATCGGAAAAACGTTCTCCCCCATTTCCGGGACAGAAGTAAAAAAGCACCAAGCCAGCGACATCGTCAGGGAAGTATTTGAATATCCCGACGGCACACGTTTTGCCGTTTATGCCCCGGTTATTCTTCCACAAGATCGAACGATGAAAGAGCAATTGGAGATACTCCGAAAAGAGGGCTACACTCGTGTGTCTATTGCCGATTCGCCTTTCCGGATCGGAGAAGTGATCGACGACCCCGCATTGCTCTCTTCACCCGGTATCGAACTATTGGTCGACCGCCTGACGGTTTCGGACGATAAAACGTTGAAAAGCCGTCTTGCCGACTCGGCAGAAACCGCTTTTTTCGAGGGGCATGGTACCTGCATCATACGTATCTATACAGCAGAACAGACGATCGTCAAAGAATTTTCAAAAAAATTCGAAGCGGACGGCATCTCTTTTGAAGAACCTAATGATCTGATGTTCAGCTTCAACAACCCATTAGGCGCTTGTCCGACCTGTGAAGGATTCAGGAAAGTATTGGGCATCGACGAAAACCTGGTCATACCCGACAAAAGTCTGTCCGTCTATCAAGGGGCCGTCGTTTGTTGGAAAGGAGAGGTCATGGGCGAATGGCTCCGCGAATTTATCCGTGGTAGTGAAAAATACGGATTTCCGATTCATCGTCCCTATTATGCCCTGACAGAAAGCGAGAAAGAGTTGCTCTGGCACGGTGCAAAAGGCCTTAACGGCATCGACGACTTTTTCAAATTCGTTGAAGAAAACCTGTACAAAATTCAATACCGCGTCATGCAGGCACGTTACCGGGGGAAAACGACATGCCCTACCTGCAAAGGGACACGCCTTCGGCCACAAGCGCTGTATGTCCAAGTCGGAGGGAAAAACATCGCCGAACTGGTGGCTATGCCGGTATCCGAACTCAAACGTTTTTTTGACCGGCTTGAATTAGACGAAAACGATCGCACGATAGCCCGCCGTTTATTGATCGAAATAAAGAACAGGATTCAATTCTTATTGGATGTCGGCCTGGATTACCTTACATTAGACCGTCTTTCTTCAACACTCTCGGGCGGTGAAAGCCAACGTATCAACTTAGCTACTTCGTTAGGAAGCAGTCTGGTCGGATCGCTATACATTTTAGACGAACCGAGCATCGGATTACATTCGCGGGATACGGAACTGTTGATCGGTGTTCTCCGGCAATTGCAGCAATTGGGTAATACAGTCGTAGTCGTCGAACACGATGAAGAAATCATACGGGCAGCCGATTACATCATCGATATCGGACCGGCCGCCGGTCGGCTCGGAGGAGAAGTCGTCTACCAGGGACCGGTCGACCGACTGAAGAAAGAGGCCGACAGCTATACCGTCGGGTATCTGACCGGAAGAGAAAAAATAGAGATTCCCGCTTTCCGGCGCACTTGGAACAACTATATTGAAATTAAAGGGGCACGCAAGAACAACCTGAAAGGGATCGATGTAAAATTTCCGTTGAACGTCATGACGGTCGTAACCGGCGTCAGCGGTTCGGGGAAAAGTTCGCTGGTACGGGATATTTTTTACGAAGGACTGAAGCATGCATTGGATGAGGCTGCCCGGCTGACCGTAGAGTGTTCGGAACTGACCGGCGATATCCGGATGATCAAGGGTATTGAATTTGTTGACCAAAATTCCATCGGCAAAAGTTCCCGTTCCAATCCGGTAACCTATATCGGTGCCTACGACGAAATCCGTAAATTATACGGCGAATTGCCACTCTCCAAACAGATGAAATATACGCCGGCCTATTTTTCTTTTAATAAAGAGGGAGGACGCTGCGAAGAATGTAAAGGAGAAGGAAAAATCACGGTCGAAATGCAATTTATGGCCGACATCACCCTCGAATGTGAAGCCTGCCATGGAAAACGTTTCAAAGCGGAAGTATTGGATGTCGAATATCATGGCGTAAACATCTACGACATGCTGAATATGACCGTTAATCAAGCGATTGAATTTTTTGACAACTATTCCGGTGCTCAAGAAAAGAAAATTGTAAAAAAACTAAAGCCGTTACAAGATGTAGGATTGGGCTATATCAAACTCGGGCAGGCCTCTTCCACATTATCCGGAGGTGAGAATCAGCGGGTTAAATTAGCCTATTACTTAGGGCAGGAAAAACAGGAAGCGACCATGTTCGTCTTCGACGAACCGACTACCGGCCTTCATTTCCACGATATCAAGACATTGCTGAAAGCATTTGAAGCACTGATTGCAAAAGGACACACTGTCGTAATCATCGAGCATAACATGGATGTGATCAAATGTGCCGACTACCTGATCGACCTCGGTCCGGAGGGAGGAAAAGCGGGAGGAAATCTGGTTTGTTGCGGAACTCCCGAAGAGGTTGCCCGGTGTGAGACCTCCTATACCGGCCGATATCTGAAAGAAAAACTGCAGGAATCTTAAAAGTTCCTGCACGCTTCGGGAAGCATGGCCAATGCGCTGTTTTCGTTCTGCTCCATGATCTCCCGTTCGCCCGGTCCTTTGTCGTTGATGCCGCACAGGTGAAGAACCCCGTGAATGATTGTCCGATAAAGCTCTTCGCGGTATTCGGTGCGGAATGTTTCCGCATTAGTCCGGACGGTATCTACACTGATGAACAAGTCTCCCGATATCGTATCGCCTTCCGTATAATCGAACGTAATGATGTCGGTATAATAGTCGTGTTGAAGGTATTGACGGTTTACCTCCAATATTTTCTCATCAGAACAAAAAATATAACTGATATTCCCCACTTTTTTTCCATACAGGGCAGCCACTTCCTTGATCCAAGTCCCGACCAGCCGTTTTTTCAAGACCGGCAACCGGGTATCTTCTGCATAAAATGCTATTGCCATATTCGTTTATTATCAGACAAGTATATACATAAAAAGTTAAAAGCCGCCCTCTTCCACATCGAGGAATCAGGCAAAAAACAAATAAGTCATAATCACGGCTGCGACAGCTCCTGCCAAATCGGCCAACAATGAACACTGAACCGTGTAGCGCGTATTACGTATGCCCACACTTCCGTAGTAGAGTGCCACCACATAAAAGGTCGTATCGCACGAGCCCTGTACAACCGCGGAAAGGCGTCCCACAAACGAATCGGCACCATACGTCTGCATGGCATCCAACATCATACCCCGGGCCCCGCTACCACTGAGCGGTTTCATCAACATCGTGGGCAATCCCTCTACAAATCGGGTATCAAAACCCACGGCTGCCACTCCCGAACGCACAGCATCAATCACGGTATCCATGGCTCCCGATGCCCTGAAAACCCCGATGGCAACCAAAATCGCAACCAAATACGGAATAATCGTCACCGCCGTATGAAAACCCTCTTTCGCTCCTTCGATAAAAGTTTCGTAGACATTGATTTTTTGACGGATCCCGCGATATAAAAAGCCGCATATAATAGTAAACAACAAAGTGTTGGCAAACAATGTTGAATAAAGTTCGATCTGTTCCTGTTCCAACGAGCGAAACAACCATACCAAACCACCGATAAAAAGTCCGGCTCCTCCGAAAAAGAGCAGCAGGTTTTTCTGTAGAATATTGATCCGCTGTTGAAAACAAACGGCCAATATCGCCACGAGGGTAGAGATCGAAGTCGTCAACAAAATCGGCAAAAAGACATCCGAAGGATTGGCCGATCCCATTTGGGCCCGATACATCATGATGGTAAGCGGGATCAATGTCAGTCCGGATGCATTGATACACAAAAACATAATCATCGGATTACTCGCTGTATCTTTTTGCGCATTCAGTTCCTGCAACTGCTGCATAGCCTTCAGCCCCAGTGGCGTTGCTGCATTATCCAATCCTAACAAATTGGCAGACAAATTCATAAAGATAGAGCCCGTTACCGGATGATTGGCCGGAATGTCGGGGAATAACTTTCCGAAAACCGGCGCTGCCAAACGGGCAAAAGATTGTATCACACCGCCTTTTTCGCCGATCTTCATAATGCCTAACCAAAGCGACAGGATCCCCGTAAGCCCCAACGAGATTTCAAAACCGCTTTTGGCCGAATCGAAAGAAGCGTTTATCATTTGCGTAAAAACAGTCGTATCGCCATCGAAAAGCAACTTGCACAGTGCAACGACAAAAGCGATCAGGAAAAAGGCGACCCAAATATAATTCAATACCATACCATTCGTTTAAAGGCAATCTTCAGTTTCTATTTTTGTGAATTTCGCCGGTCTGTTCTGCAAAAATAGCAATTGTTCTTTGCTAAAAAAAGGGGCTTTGATTAATTTTGGCAACAGAATGAATAAACAAAATATTTTTGAGCGATGAAAGTATTGATGACCTACAACATTTGCCGCGAAGAATTTTCTGAGCTGGAAAGCCGTTATGAAGTCACCTTCCCCGACGGGAAACGGTTTTCATACGAGGAGGTGTCGGAACGGATTGCCGACTACGACGTTTTATGCCCGATGTTCAATTTTTCGGTAGATCGGGCACTGATCGACCGGGCAAGTCAGCTGAAACTGATTGCCAATTATGCAGTGGGTTACAATAACATCGATGTAGCCTATTGCATCGAA
>JBHCAZ010000066.1:0-4971 GCA_041798765.1 Parabacteroides sp.
AGTTCGTACATGCTCCTAAACATGGGGTGACAAATTATTTGGCCGATAACTCTATATCGTTGAATGATATCCTCCGGCCGGTTGAAGGTTATGAAAATCTGTATATTGTGCCGGCAGGAGCTGTGGCCCCGAATCCGGCCGAATTACTGATGGACGAACGCTTAGACGAGTTGATTGCCGAGTTGCGCACGCAATTCGATTATGTAATTGCCGATAATGTCCCGATGGGAGTGGTGGCTGATGCCACAATCGCGAATCGTATCGCCGACTTGACAATCTTTGTGGTGCGGGCAGGCAAGCTTGATCGTCGTCAACTGCCGGATATTGAAAGCATATATCAGGAAAAGAAACTCAAGAACATGTCGCTGCTGTTGAACGGTATAGATTTGAAACAGCGTGGCTACGGTTACGGTTACGGTTACGGTTATGGTTATGGTTATGGCTACGGCTACGGGTATGGAAAGAAATCGAAATAAACAAAAAGATAAATTTTATTTAATAACAAAAAAGATGATGCGAAAAATTTTTATGACAATGATCTGCTTTTGGGCAGTGAGCGCGATGTTTGCACAGACATCGGATCGTGTGGAAGATGAAGTGAATAATCGTACTGCCGAAAGTAAAGAGAATACGTCTTGGTTTGTAAGTGCAGGTATAGGAACGCAAATTTATTTCGGAGACCATAACAAACAGATGAAATTGGGAAACCGGTTGTCTCCGGCATTGGATTTGACTATCGGCAAATGGTTGTCCGATAAAATCGGAATTCGTTTTATGTACAGTGGATTATCTGCCAAAGGAGCGACACAGCACGATTCTTACACGAACGGCAAACCGATCAAAGACAAACCGCAGCAAGGTTATTGGTTGAAAGAACAGAAATTCAACTTTTTCAATCTGCACGGAGATGTTCTGTTCAACCTTTCCAATATCATTTTAGGAAAAGAAGAACAGCGTTTTTATAACTGTGTTCCATATGCCGGACTCGGTTGGGGACATATATTGGAAACCCCTTCCAATAATGCGTTGAGCGTTAATTTGGGCGTATTGAACGTTTTCCGGTTGACCTCGAAAATCGATTTGAATTTAGATATCCGTGCCGCACATTTGAATGACGGATTCGATGGCGAACGTGGAGAAAGAAAGGGTGAAGGCGTTCTTTCAATAACTGCTGGAGCTGCTTATCGTTTCTGATAAGGAAAGTTCTTTCCCTTTATCTTATAAAAAGCCTGTTTTAACTGCATCCGGTGGGTTTTGCCGGAGCGTTAAAACAGGCTTTTATTGCATCTGCGCCAAATGGCCAACAGATAGCGCCGTATTGGCTTCAAGGTATTCCATAAATGGACTTTCAGCCGTTCTTTGGATGTATAACAGTCTATTTGCCGGCCGTTTCGTATGATAAACTTCGCTTTGCTTACTATATCGCTGTGTTTACAGGGAGGATCTTCGTAAATATTGCCGTCTCCCATCAGATAGACATGTGTTTGCGTGACTTTTTGTATACGGTGCAATACATAGTGCTTGTTGGGTAACCGGGCAAGTACGATATCTCCTTTTTCCAACCGGTCGACGGGATGCAGCACGACACTGTCGCGTTCATTCATCAAAAATGGGAACATGCTATTCCCCTGAATCTTCAATGTGACAGAAAACCCTTCAGCCGATAATGTCTCTACACCGGCAAGTAATTCGGTATTCGATAGCTTTATTGTTTCGTTTTCCATTTGGAGGAATATTTCTGTTTGTAAGAAAAGAACTTGTTTTTTTTAATAGCTGTGGGGATGTGTCAAAAAAGACCTTTTGATACATCCCCACAAAATTATAGGTAAAAGCCGGGTTTTATTTTGCAACTTTCTCCAATCGTTTCATCATGCTGAACATAAATAAGGCCGATAAGAGACAGAGGACGAGGAAGATTCCCCAAACGATCCACAATGAAATTCCACCCCAGAGGACACCACCGACCAATACAAGTAGATTGCCAATGGCTGTGGCAACAAACCATCCGCCCATCATCATTCCTTTGTATTTGGGAGGCGCCACTTTACTTACGAACGAAATGCCCATCGGGCTGAGCAACAACTCACCAAACGTAAGGATCAGGTAAACACCGATCAGCCAGTTTGCCGACACTAACGTCCCCTCTCCACCAGCCTGAACTGCGGCAGCCTGTGCGTTGGGAGTAAGCAGGTCTTTCGAAGCATACATCATAACCAAGAAAGCAACTGAAGCGACAAGCATACCGTAGGCAATCTTGCGGGGAGCGGAAGGTTCTTTTCCTTTACGTGCCAACCATCCGAAAATAGCCATACTTACCGGGGTAAGTGCTACCACATAGAACGGATTGAAGTGTTGGAAAATCGGCGCACTCAGCTCAATACTGCCCGATACCCGTGTGTATTTCCAATACAGGAGCGCAACTACAGCGACAATCACTGCTCCGGCAATACCTTTGGCTTTGCCGGTCTTGCTTTGAAATACGGCAAATAACGCATAAACACCGATAATGATTAAAAATAAATTGATCACATCGAAAGCCATGCTTTGTATACCGTCGGCGCTTTTTTGGGTAAATTCATCGGCAAAATAGGTCAAACTCAATCCATTCTGATGAAATGCCATCCAAAAGAAAATCACTACTGCGAAAACAAGGCATAATGCGATAATACGCGCTTTTGTTGCCTCTTTCGACAGTTCCTCTTCCGGCGCTGCCGCGGCATCCTTTTTTCCGGTTTCCATCTTCTACGTGTTTAAATGTAGGGCGGAAGATGTAGTAGACCGCCATTGATAGGATGAGAGACAGACAAGCAACTGCAAAAGAGAAGTGGTAAGCATCGTTTCCTGTCCATCCTAAGCTCGTTTCCGCCCATTTTTTTATTTCGACGGCAGCAGTAGGCGCAAAAAGGGCACCGATATTGATGGCCATATAGAAAATAGAGAAAGCCGAATCGCGTTTATCGGCATATTTCGGATCGTCGTACAGGTTTCCTACCATTACTTGCAGATTTCCTTTGAAAAGACCTGTTCCAAGACTGATGAAAAGTAGTGCCGCGATCATGGCAATGAATGCCACGGTGTTGCTTCCCAATGGTATGGAAAGAAAAAGGTAGCCGATGAACATGATGATGATACCGATGGTTACCATCCGGCCGAATCCGAATTTATCAGCCAACACACCGCCGATCAGCGGCAAGAAATAAACCATGCCCAGAAAAGAACTGTAAATAATACCCGCTGTACCCGCATCAAGCCCGAAATTGGACCTTAAAAACAGGGCAAAGACTGCTATCATGGTATAGTACCCGAAACGTTCACCCGTATTCGCCAAGGCTAACGCATATAAACCCTTAGGTTGTCCTTCAAACATAAAAAATAGAATTAGAAGTTATTGAATAATTTGTTTTATTGCACCGATTTCCGGATAGAAAAAGATTTTTACAGGCATTTTCTTGTCTTCAAACATGACGGGAGCCAAGCTTTCCTGAGTTCCGAACTGTGTTACCTGTACTTCGCCCTTGTAGAGCGTTTTCTTGTACGAACTGATTTCTATGCTTGCTTTACCCGGTATATTGTAAATGATCCCTTTCATCATTTTGGCTTTCTTTTCCGCTTCTTTAGGGTCCAGTTCCGGAGCACGTTCGATGGCGCTCAGATGCAGGTATACGGGAGTTCCGCCCAAGTCGTCGGGCGAAACGATGCCCAACTGTTCCGAAAAGCGGAAAAGAATTTCTTTTTCAATGTCATCGGACGGGGTGATGATAAACGTTTGTTCGGCTATATCTTGCGTACGTGTACCGGTGAAGAGGTCGGTAAGCGCCCGTTCCTGTTGTTCCAACTGTGAGATGACGAGTTTCATGGCTTCTCCGTCGGGGGGCAGGTTGTCGGCATCTCCCGTCAGGATGTTCAATCGGCTTTCGCGGATCCGATAGATCTGTTTAGCTGCAACTTCGGCCTGTTTGGCTGTAGAACCGGCCATAAGTAATTCTTCCGATAAAACCGATTTTTTTGAAATCCCGTCGTTGGGCGTTTGATTCTTTTGCGCGCCTTGTCCGGCCGGCAATACTTCCGGAACATATTCGGCATTAATGGAACACAACAAGCCTTCTTCGGTCAAACAAGCGTAAGGAGCAGTTGTCCCGGCCTTAAATTCGACTATATACGTATTGTCCGGGTCCGGAATCCCTTTATTCGTCAGATTAATTTTACCCAATTTATAAAAGGTTTTGTCTTCAGTCACCACCTCTTTTATTCCGAGATATTTCTCTGCATACTTATAATAAGGTCCTGCTTTCCAACTGTGTTTTATTACTTCAGCATGGACAATGAGCTGTGTCAGAGGCAGCGTATAGGTGATACCGTAATTATTGGCCTTCATGGCATTTTTTTTAACGATTCTCGTTTGTGCTGCCAACGGAAGAGCCAGACATAAGCCTATGATAAGGATCAGATCTTTCATGTTTTATAGATTGTTTTCTCTTTTTATGTTTGCAAATCTATAAAATATTTTCAAAGTTGTCAATTCCCTTTCCGCTTCTTTTCTGTAAAAGGGGTGACTTTTTTCTGCCTATTTTTTCTTCTTTGCGGTTCTTTTTTGAGTTGAAGTCGCTTTTTCTACTGTTTCGCTCGTTATTTTCAGACATTCTTCCAACGTCAGGGAAGCCGGATCTGTAATGCTTTTCGGCAGGCGGAAATTCGTTCCTTTATAGGATATGTACGGACCGAAACGGCCGTTCAGGATTTCTAATTCCACTTCTTCGTCAAACTTCTTGATAAGGCGTTGTCCTTCTTTCTTCCGTTTATCTTCTATTAATTCAATCGCCTCTTCCAAAGAAATTGTTTGCGGGGCTAATGTTTTAGGAATCGAGACGAATTTGCCATCATGACGTATAAAAGGACCGAAACGGCCGATAGCGGCTGTAACGGTTTTTCCTTCGTATTCGCCGATTGTACGCGGCAATTCAAATAGTTTCA
>JBHCAZ010000067.1:0-10618 GCA_041798765.1 Parabacteroides sp.
ACCGAACGAGATGGAAGGATTTCATTTTTTTACAGATTCCATGACCGACATCCTCATGCCGAGCAAATTCACCAACCCATTCCGCTATGTGCCGCATCCGTTATCCATCAAGGCGACCGAAGCGGTACAACGATACCTCTCCACGCAGGCGGCGTGGGCTGAGGAGTTGGAAAAAGGGAAAATGTTCGGGGTATTGGTTGTACGTACCCCCCAGGGGGAAGTCGGGTTTCTGGCCGCTTTTTCGGGCATGCTGGCCGGAAAAAACCGGCATTCTTTTTTTGTTCCGCCGATCTACGACCTGCAAGATCCGCAAGGTTTCTTCAAAACGGAAGAAAAAAAGATTTCAGCCATCAACCGGCAAATAGATCAACTAAAAGGGGCGGAATCATATATCGATTGCCTAAAAAAACAAAACGAGTTGATTACGTCCGCCCGTATTGCCCTCGAAAACGGCAAGGAGGCATTACTGGCCGCCAAGAAGCAACGCGACCGCATACGGGAAGCTGGTCCAGACGAAGCGCTGAAAAGGCGTTTGATCAAGGAGAGTCAATTTCAAAAAGCGGAACTGAAAAGGTTAAAAGAACATTGGAACCGACAATTGGCAGCTGTTGCCGCAGAACGTAGCCGCTATGAAGAAGAAATTAGCCGGTTGGAAAATGAACGGAAACAACGGTCGGCCACGCTTCAGAAACGCTTATTCACGCAATTTGAAATCGTCAACCGAAACGGAGAAAAGAAAAATTTATCTGTTATTTTCGAAGATACGCCTCAGAAAACACCGCCTGCCGGCGCCGGAGAATGTGCTGCGCCCCGCCTGTTGCAACAGGCCTTTTTACATCATTTGGAACCTATCTGTATGGCCGAATTCTGGTGGGGATCTTCACCTCAAGGGGAAATCCGCCGACATGGTTACTATTACCCGGCATGTAAAGGGAAATGCGAACCGATCCTGAAACACATGTTACAGGGATTACAGGTAGAATCGGAAACGTCTGCACAAGAGACGGTTTTACAGCCAAAACTGGAAATCGTCTACGAAGACCAATGGATACTCGGGGTTGCCAAACCGGCCGGAATGTTGTCGGTTCCCGGAAACATAGGGGCCATATCGGTCTATCAATGGATCAGAGAAAAATATCCGTACGCAACAGGTCCTTTACTCGTACATCGGTTGGACATGGCAACTTCCGGCATCTTATTGGCTGCCAAGACGAAAGAGGTGCATCAAAACCTGCAAGCCCAATTTAAAAACCGGACCATACAGAAACGCTATGTAGCGGTGCTTGACGGGACCATTTCTGCAAACGAGGGCACGATCACACTGCCTTTGCGTCCGGACCCGATGCACCGACCGCAACAAATAGTCGATACAGATAAAGGAAAACCAGCCGTTACCCGGTTTCATGTGATCGCGAGGGAAAACGGGAAAACGAAAATCTACTTTTTCCCTTTAACCGGACGAACACATCAGATACGGGTACATGCGGCACATCCATGCGGATTGAATACGGCAATAATCGGTGATGAATTGTACGGAAAAAGAGCAAAAAGGCTTTTCTTACACGCCGAGTCCATCACCTTTCAACATCCCGTCACCGGCGAGACGGTCACCATCGAGAAAAAAGCCGATTTTTCATAAAAAAGAACACAAACAGCATAAAAAGAACAGAGATGAAACGTTTTTTACTCATTTTCTTTATTTTAGGATTTACAAGCACAACCATTCGCGCTCAATATGTGCCGGATGTACTGGGCGATCATTACCTGAAACGAACCATTCAGATGCCTGCCGACTATGAGGGGCCGGTAATCTGTACGCTGATCAAAAAGCCGGCTTTACCCGATTGCAACCGGGCGGTTTTATATATACACGGATACAATGATTATTTTTTTCAAAAAGAGTTGGGCGACAGTATCAACAGTCGCCATTACAACTTCTACGCCATTGATCTGCGTAAGTATGGACGTTCGATACTGACGGGGCAGGATCCGTTTTTCTGCAAAAGCCTGAAAGAGTATTTTGCCGATCTGGATACGGCACTGCACATTATGCAGCAGGAGGGCAACAGGGATATCCTGTTGATGGGACATTCTACGGGGGGATTAATAGCAAGCTACTACCTGAACAACCGAAAAGAACAGCAACTTGTAAAGGGATTGATCCTGAACAGTCCGTTTTTAGACTGGAACTTCAGCCGGTTCATGGAAAATATCCTTACGCCCGTCATTGCTTTTTTCGGACGTTTTTTTCCGAATTGGACCATACAAAGCAGCAGCGGACATATCTCCGCTTATGCAAAAAGCCTGTTGAAGCAATACAAAGGAGAATGGGAGTTTGACACCCGATGGAAGAAACCGGAAGGGCATCCCATCAAGGCTGGATGGATACATGCCATCCATGAAGCCCAGCAATCCGTTCAGAAAAAGTCGAATCTGCATTACCCTGTTTTGGTTTTGTCTTCTCGGCAATCGCTACACGAAACAGTAGCCTGGATAGACGAATTCAAGAAAGCGGACATTGTATTGGATGTACAAGACATCCAACGATTTGGTAAAAAGTTAGGTAAACAAGTGACATGCGATTCGATTCAAGGGGGCATACACGACCTTGTCTTATCGGAGAAAGGTGCTCGCGATCAAACATATACCTCCATTTTCGAATGGATAAATTCCATTTTTCCTCATTAAAAGGAGTTCTTTTCGGCTGACAAAATGAAGGTTACGGCATAAATCCTTATCTTTGCCCTTTCAAAAAACACATGCAAATGAAAATTATACAACTGTTCATAACGTGTATCTTCTTTTTATATCCTTCGGTTACTCAATCACAGGAATACGTAGATAAATCACAGACTACTTATCAGGTCGAACTCTCTGCTCTTGCTTCAAAAGGCGAAACTACGCCTTTTTGGCAAGTAAGCAACCGGTATGGGATCGTTCCCTTGAAAGCCAATAACGGTTATGTCCGGACAGGTCTTTTTCATCAATCGGCATTCGATAAACACATGTATTGGAAAGTCGGACTTGATATCGTTGCCGTAACGCCCCGGTATAAAAACATATTTATACAACAGCTATTTGCCGAATTCGGTTATAAAAGCCTCTTATTGAGCATAGGGAGTAAAGAAAACCACCATTCGTTGTGGGATCCCCTGCTGAGTTCGGGCGACCTGATACAGTCGGCCAACGCTCGCCCGATACCTGAAATCAACCTCAGTATGCCGCGATTCACGGTCGTTCCGTATACACGCGGCTTCATGCAGATCAAAGGTGATTTTGCTTTCGGCCGTTCTTTCGATACGGAATATCTGAAGAGCATTGCTTCTCCCAAGCAATTTTATGTAGAGGATGTGTTATGGCATCATAAATCATTCTACATGCGCTTTCAGGATTCTCAAACCGATTTTCCGCTTTCTGCAACAATCGGCCTGCAGCATTGGGCGCAGTGGGGCGGGACGTCGACTAATCCTAAAATAGGGAAACAGCCCGTGTCGTTCAAAGATTTTTTTCGGATCATAAGCGGAAGTGAGGGAGGAAAAGATGCCACCTTGGCTGATCAGATCAATGTCTTGGGAAATCATTTTGGATCGTACGATTTTAAAATAGCATTCATAAAGCCGAAATGGCAACTGTCGGCTTACCACCAACACTTTTTCGATGACAAATCGGGGACGATATTCGTTAACGGAACGGACGGTTTATGGGGCATACAGTTAGACATTCCGCACGTGCAATGGATCAGGAAAATCACGTTGGAGCATCTGACGACCCGGCATCAAAGCGGACCGTTTCACTTTATCGATTTCGACCACGACAAGCATAAAGGTCCCGGTGGCGGAGGTGACAATTATTACAACAATGGAGAATATCAGACCGGTATTTCCTATTTCGGCCGTGGACTCGGCTCGCCCCTGATTACCGGACCGGAATATAATCCAAACGGAATCTTCGGATTTCGCAACAACCGGGTTCGTGTTTTTTACATCGGCATGGAAGGCAGTCTGTCTGCGTCCGTTTCTTTCCGAATTAAAGCATCCGTTACAAACAGTTGGGGAACTCATTACGTTCCTTTTCTATCTAACAAACGCAATGCCTCCGGTATAGCGGAAATCATATACCGTCATCCGAAATTAAATGGTTGGGAATTCGGTGGAAGCCTGGCCGCAGATAAAGGCTCGATCTACGAAAAGAATGTCGGGTGTAGTCTGCGTGTTCGAAAAACCGGTATTTTACGAATCAGATAAGCGCGCTATCGGTATTTTTCCCATAAAGCAGAAGCGATCATATGGCGTGTCCGGTCGGCCGTCTGTTGCAAGCCTTTATGCGACGGGTCCATTTCTTCAAACGGAATGGGTGCATGAATCACCATTTCCATCGGATGACGATGCAAGTTCAGCGACCCGATCGGCAAAACATCAAATGGGCCATTCAAGGTTATCGGTACGATCGGTAGTTTCTGGTCGACAGCCATCTGATAAGCTCCTTTTTTAAATCGAATCATTTTTCCGTCACTCGTTCGGGAACCTTCCGGAAATACCATAATCGACGTTCCTTTCTTCAGACACTGCTCTGCCTCCAAAACACTCTTTGCCGCAGCCTTGGGGGTCGAATTATCAACAAAAATAAAACCGGCAGCCCGGCAAGCAGCCCCTACAAAAGGGAGTTTACCTATACCGGCTTTCATCACCCATTTGATAGGAACTCCTAAATAACCGTATATCAAAAAAATATCGAAAGCTCCTTGATGGTTGGCGACAAACACATACGATTTTCCGGACTCCAAATGTTCCCGGCCCCGTACAGTTACGGGAGAAAACGAAAGCAAACAGGTCAGGCGCGACCAAATCATCCCCGGATAGTAAGAAAAAATACGTTCTCCTCCCAACAGGCAACCGACAATCACGGTAATGGCGGTCAGAAATGTCGACACTAAAAATACAGGGACAAAAAACAACCACGTATAAAGGATATAAACAAATCGTGCCATATTCTATTTCTTTACACTACAAATATAAAGCAAATCGAAAGGTTTTATCATTTTTGTCTGAAAATATTTTTGCAATCGGGTTATTATTGCTTTATTTGCGTAAAAAAAGAAATATATATAAAACATCTATCACCATGAACGAATTAGTAAAAAATCTGGGGGTGATTGTACTCCTTATCGGTGTCGTTATTTTGGCAGTACCGGCTCTTACCGGTGGATTGACAAATGCAATCCTTATGACAGGTCTCGGAGCTATCATTTTGGGTTATATCGGTCATATCGTTATAAACAAACGCTGCGAATAATTTACCCCTTTTTGAAAAAAAGGAGGGATGTACTGAAAATGGTATTTTCGAGTACATCCCTCTTTCATTTTTTATTGCCGAGCACCGCTACGCATCTCCTTTTACTCCTTTGACGGGGATAAAATCGCTGAAGTTTGCACTTGTTCCTCCCCCAGCTGCACCTTCAAATTTTGCTATATTGTCCTGCAATGCAAACAAAAGGCGTTTGGCACTGTCTGGCGTCAAAATGACCCGGCTTTTAACTTGCGCTTTCGGAACTCCGGGTACCATCCTGATAAAATCAAGAATAAATTCGGAGGTGGAATGCGATATTACCGTTAAATTCGCATATGTACCCTGAGCAATCTCTTCTGAAAGCTCTATTTGGATTTCATTGGCCTGTTTGTTGTTTTCCATCTGTTTTTCCTGTTTTATTAAGTATAAAAACAAAGATACAAATAATGGTGGAGTCTGAAAACACCCTGACTTTTAAAATAAATGAACCAGTCCGAAAAGAGTGGGATATGCAGCCTAAAAAAACGGAACTGATCAGCCGGAATAATCCTTCTTTAACTACAATCAGAAAAATCTTCAAATACGTCCGACTGACAAAATGGCAGATTCTTGAACAGACAATTCGGAAACATCCCGACTCTTTGCTATTCGGTCTCCACAAAGTCGATACCGTCAGAAATAATCTTCTTATTATCAATTGTTTAAAAATAAATCGAAGAAGGGTATTTATGTAAGGCAAAAAAGATTCTCTGTTTCCAAGCCGTAGGCACAAGTGTGACAAGCTGTTGTCACAGTTGTGACAGCGTATTGTCACAAGTGTGACGTGCCTTTGTCACAGTTGTGACGTCGGGAGCGTTTTTTTTTAAAACCTGCTGACTGACATTTTGTCAGGTGTTTTTGGAGTTGAAAAAGGTGTCTTTTTTCAACTAAACGCAACGGGCTGTAGAAGTAAAAAAGCCCTTTTTTTGGATTGGGTTCACCAAACAAGGTGCTTGAAAATTTGAACTATTCCAGATTGTTTTCGGAAGAATCCGGAAAAAGCACACATGATACCAACAAAAAAGGCTACCTTCACAGGCAGCCTTTTTCCAGTTGTGTTTTTAATTCTCAATTCTTTAGACCAATGTGAAAGAATTATCTTGTTACAACAATTCTTTACAACTGCAAAAGTAAAGAACTCTTCAATAATATCCAAATATTTAGCCTACTTTTTTTTAGTTAATAAAAAAAATTATTATTTCAACTCCATTCTTGTCAAAATCGGACAATGATCCGACGGGAAAAGATGATTTAAACTTTCGGCTAAAACGGCATGTTTCAAGACATTGAAATTTCCTCTAATGAAAACATAATCGATCAGCGGACGTTCTTCGAAAGAAAGCCTTCCGAAATCATGAAACGACCATGATGGACCGTAACGCAATCCTGCGATCGACCGCGAATCCGTCAGATGAGAAGTATCATCCGGATTGGTCAGCACTAAAATCGGATCATCGGTCTGCACGGCATTAAAATCGCCCGTCAAAATAACTGGCAGATCTCCAGCCAACGCTGCTGTTTGACGAAGCACAAGCAAAGCGCCTTCATGGCGCGCTACCTTACCCATGTGATCCAAATGTGTATTTAAAAAGAAAAACTCCTTCCCCGATTTCCGATCTTTAAAAACGGCCCACGTCGCCACGCGTTCACAAGCAGCATCCCAACCTTTCTTTCCGGGAATATGCATGTCTTCCGCCAACCAGAAATTACCGCTCTTCAAAAGGGTGAAACGCTCTTTTTTATATAAAATCGGAGTATATTCTCCTTTTGTCTTCCCATCGGTTCTACCGACTCCCACATAAGAAAAATCGGGTAAACGTTCTAAAATATCGGCCAACTGGTGATGCAGGACCTCTTGTGCTCCAAAGATATCCACATCATAAAAACGAACCAGATCTGCCGCCAGATCCTTTCGATAGGTCCACTGGTTAGCGCCATCAACTTTTGCATCCAAACGGATATTGAATGTCATTACATTCATCTCGTTTTCAACACCTTCTGCAAAAAGAGTCTCTATCGAAAAGAAAACAATGGATAGTAAAAACAAATATTTTTTCATGCTATTAAAATAATGAATTATATAATACAGACAAATATAGACACTATGCCTTTAGATCACAAATGAATAGGGTACAAAATAATAGGCTACATGAAAAAGAGACTTTGAGTGCGCAAAAGGAGGCGGTTGCATCCAAAAAAAGAGGGGAAATGCCTTTTCTGGCATCTCCCCTCTCCTTCTTTAAAAAGATTGTATCGAACTTTTAAAAATCTTCGTTCTCTTTATCGTTGGCATCAAAATCGACAACGGTTTTACGGTTTGCCAAAATCCGATCGAATTCTTCTTTTGCTCCGACAACTAATTTGTCGAAATCACGCTGACCGGTTCCGGCCGGAATCAAGTGACCGCAAATAACATTCTCTTTCAACCCTTCCAAACGATCGACCTTTCCGTTGATCGCTGCTTCGTTCAGCACTTTCGTTGTCTCCTGGAAAGAGGCAGCCGACATAAAGCTGTTGGTTTGCAAAGCTGCCCGTGTAATACCCTGAAGTATCTGGTTTGCTGTTGCCGGAACAGCATCTCTCACTTCGACCAATTTAAGGTCTCTCCGTTTCAACATACTGTTTTCATCCCGTAGTTTACGGACAGTAACGATCTGACCGGCTTGCAGTACCTGAGAGTCTCCCGGATCTGTTACGACTTTTTTACCCCAAATACGATCGTTCTCATCCATGACTTCCAATTTGTCTACCACTTGTTGTTCCAAGAATCGTGTATCTCCCGGATCAACAATTTCGACTTTGCGCATCATCTGGCGAACAATCACTTCAAAGTGTTTGTCGTTGATTTTTACACCCTCCAAACGACATACGTCTTGTATTTCATTCACAATATATTCCTGAACGGCAGTCGGACCCATAATCGCCAAAATATCGGAAGGAGTAACTGCTCCATCTGAAAGCGGCATACCTGCACGGATATAGTCGTTTTCTTGTACAAGGAGCTGTTTGGACAACGGCACCATGTATTTCTTCACCTCGCCTAACTTGGACGTTACCGTAATTTCACGGTTTCCGCGTTTTATCTTGCCAAAACCGATTTCGCCATCAATCTCGGAAACAACAGCCGGATTAGACGGATTACGCGCCTCAAACAATTCGGTTACACGCGGAAGACCTCCCGTGATATCGCCTGCTTTACTTACCGCACGAGGAATTTTCACCAACACTTCACCGGCCTTAATTGCATCACCTTGATCTTTGATAACGTGAGCTCCTAAAGGCAATGAATAGTTTTTCAGATAATTTCCATTTTCATCGATAATATGAGCGGCCGGAGCTTTCGTTTTATCTTTAGATTCGATAATGATCTTTTCCTTCAGACCGGTAGTCTCATCGCTTTCGACGGTATACGTAACGTTTTCAACCAAGCTTTCAAACTCAACTTTACCGGAAACTTCTGAAACGATTACAGCATTGAACGGGTCCCATTCGATGATGATATCCCCTTTCTTAATCGTATCTCCACTCTTGAAGAACAATTTAGATCCGTAAGGAATGTTATGGGCCAATAAAACGATTTTCGTCGTAGGATCAACGATACGGAATTCTGCCAGACGACTTACAACGACTTGATATTTCTTGCCATTCTCTTCGCAATCAACGGCACGTAATTCTTCGATATCCAATACGCCATCATACTTGGAGGTAATATTATTTTCGGTTGCAACGTTCGAAGCAATACCACCCACGTGGAATGTACGCAATGTCAACTGCGTTCCCGGCTCTCCGATAGATTGTGCGGCAATGACACCGACCACTTCTCCACGTTGAACCATTTGATTAGTCGCCAGATTACGGCCGTAACATTTTGCACATACCCCTTTCTTCGATTCGCATGTTAATACGGAACGGATTTCCACACTTTCGATCGGAGATTGTTCTATTTTACGAGCGGCATCTTCACGGATCTCTTCACCGGCATGTACGATAATCTCGCCGGTCAGCGGATGAATTACATCATGGACGGAAACACGTCCCAATATACGTTCACTCAGACTGGCAATTACTTCGTCATTGTTTTTCAATTCCGTACAGACGAGTCCACGTAATGTACCACAATCTTCTTCGTTGATAATCACATCGTGGGATACATCCACAAGACGACGGGTCAGATATCCTGCATCGGCAGTTTTCAATGCTGTATCGGCCAAACCTTTACGGGCACCGTGTGTAGAAATGAAGTACTCCAGCACAGATAATCCTTCCTTAAAGTTTGAAAGGATCGGGTTCTCAATAATCTGTCCGCCATCCGCTCCGCTCTTCTGCGGTTTTGCCATCAAACCGCGCATACCGGAGAGCTGACGAATCTGCTCTTTAGAACCACGAGCTCCCGAATCCATCATCATGAAGATTGAGTTGAATCCATCATTATCGGAAGATAATTGTTTTATTAAAGAATCGGACAAACGGCTATTGACATGTGTCCATGTATCGATGATCTGGTTGTAACGCTCGTTGTTCGTTATGAATCCCATATTATAGTTATTCATAATCTGTTCAACCTCGTCATACCCTTCTTTGACTAACTGTTCTTTTTCCGGCGGAATCAAAACATCGGCAAGATTGAACGACAAACCTCCTTTAAAGGCCATGTAGTAGCCCAGATTCTTGATATCATCCAGGAATTGGGCCGTACGAGCGACACCGCATGATTTAATCACTTTACCAATGATATCACGCAACGCTTTCTTGCCCAATACTTCATTGATATAACCGACTTCTTCGGGAACGCATTCATTGATCATCAAACGGCCGACAGATGTCTCGACCATCTTTTTCACCAAATTGCCGTTTTCATCCAAATCTTTTACAAAGACTTTGATAGGAGCGTGTATATCAACTCTTTTCTCATTATAAGCAATGGTGGCTTCTTCCGGTCCATAGAATACAAGTCCCTCTCCCAAAGATCCTTTACGTAACTTTGTGATATAATACAGCCCTAAAACCATATCCTGTGAAGGTACCGTAATCGGAGCACCATTTGCCGGATTCAGAATATTATGAGAAGCCAGCATCAACATCTGTGCCTCTAAAATAGCTTCGTTTCCTAAAGGCAAATGGACCGCCATCTGGTCTCCGTCAAAGTCGGCATTGAATGCCGTACAAGCTAACGGGTGCAATTGAATGGCTTTTCCTTCGATCAATTTGGGTTGAAACGCTTGAATACCCAAACGGTGCAAGGTCGGGGCACGGTTCAACAGCACAGGATGTCCTTTCATTACATATTCCAGGA
>JBHCAZ010000068.1:0-35169 GCA_041798765.1 Parabacteroides sp.
CATGATCAATATATACCTGCCAACAATACCTTTACCTATAAGGATCTGAAAACCGGTAGGATGGTTACGCAACATATCGATAAGGGCAATACGGACCGGGTACACAATGTCAATTTCGTATTGGATTACCGATGGGAAAACGGGATGAATTTGGAGGTCAACAGCAAGCTCAAATACGGACATTCTTATCGTGCGAATCCTTCTGTTACGGGCATGATCGATGCCGTAGAAGGTAGCGGAATTACGTATGAGGATCATACGCCGTATATAGGCCCGGCTCAGAATCGACGCCGGCTGATCTTCGATGCCTTTGAGCATTCGTGGATGACGAATGCCTCACTGAAAGGCCGGTCCGGAAATTTGCGCCATAACTGGCAGGTCGAGTTGGATTACTGGCTGAATAGTTCCGGTACATATACATCGATGGCAATGAGTCTACATGAAGTGAAGAAGAATCCTAAACTGTTGTTGCTGAATGGAAAAAGCAGCTTTTCCCATAACTCGTATGCCGAATTTTATGATGGAAATGAACATAAACTTTTCGGATTCGTTTCCGATGAATGGACGATCTCCGACCGTCTTTGGCTGATGGCGGGATTGCGGCTGGAATATTTGAATGTAAATGGATATGCAGCTAATGACATATATCCGGAAAATGTGCGTTATGCCGGATTTAGCTTGACAGACAAGCGTATAAAACTCAATCGTTTGGATAAAAACCATTTTAACCATTCTTATATCGCAAGCGGTCGTTTTATCATAGCCGGAGGATTGGGGCTGCAAGCGGAATATTCGTCTGCCACCATCCATTCGCAACTTTTTCACTATGGTGCTTATTCCTATCCGACGCAGAAAGGTATTACGGCAAACTATTTTCGTGGAGGGATTTTCTATAAAAACAACTGGATCGACCTGACTTCGGTTATTACGCACATTACCATGTCAAATTCGCAAAATCGACCGATGCTCAATCATGTGCTTATAAAAGATGCGGGAGACTTGAAAGCGGGGCAGAATGAGACGGTTACCATACCCGTTTATTATAATATGGCTACATTGGGGTGGGTTACCGATGCGGTCGTTACGCCATTTGAAGGGTTTAAACTGCATGCGCTGTTTACGCTGCGTAATCCGACTTATCAAGACTTCGAACTGAATCCGACATTCAGCGATGGCGTGACCGAACATTATGATTTCAGCGGTAAAAACATCACGGGGCTATCAAAGGTGGAAACCGAGATTGAGCCGTCTTATACGTTTGATCGATGGCGTGTGTGGCTCAGTGCCCGCTACTTTGGCAAACAGTATATAAATAAAACCAATTCGCTGTTTTTCAACGGACGTTGGGAAACTTTCGGAGGGGTCGATTTCACATTCAACAAGCATGTCGATTTTTCCGTCAGTTTCATTAATCTCTTGAACCAAAAAGGAGCCGACGGCTCTATCAGTTCTGCCGATCTGGTTACCGATCCGGCGCCTTATAAGAATTATTTGATGTCGGGGACATTCATACGACCTTTCACGGTCGAATTGACAACGAAAATCAAATTCTGAAGGCCGGCGAAACGCTATTTTATACACAGCAGTAGCGTTGTGTAGAATCTGCTGTTCCGGGCGTATGGAAATTTGGATTTTTTGCTTTCAAAATTTGGAATCTGCTAAATAATGACTATCTTTGCACCCGTTCAAGAAAACAAGCGGTGTCATTGCGTGGTTGATGAGGCAAATGCCCGACCTTGGCAGGCCGGCACTTCGGATCATCCGAGGATACACCGGAGCAGTGGACACTTATTTTGACTTCGTAGCTCAGTTGGTAGAGCAAATGACTCTTAATCATTGGGTCGAGGGTTCGAGCCCCTCCGAGGTCACGGAAAACCTTTCACAACGCATCCGCTGTGAAAGGTTTTTTCTTTTTCCTCTCTTTTCGAAGATTTTATATCGCCGCAAGCATATCGTTTTAACCTGGATGAGGCAATGCCGCAACTGACAAAATGGCAGATTTTTTTTGAACGGGAGAGCCGGAAGTTTCCCGTTTCTTTGATTTTTTTCAAACGGATTCTTTTTTTTGCGGTATCGTAATTGAGTGTTTAGATTAAAATATTAATAACCAATATAATATATGCTTTGAGGCCGGCCTCGAAACAACATATAGATGTAGTGTAAAAAAGAACTTTCGAGGATGGCTTGTTTCCACCCCCTTTGTCACACTTGTGACAATACGCTGTCACAACTGTGCCAATACGACGTCACAACTGTGACAAAGGCTTGTCACAACTGTGACATCGGGAGCGTTTTTTTTGAAACCCGGCCGACTGACATTTTGTCAGGTTTTTTTTGGAGGGGAAAAAGAGGGTAAAATAGACATCGTTCGCTTGTTTAGTGGAACGGATTTTCTTACCTGTTTTTTCGTAAAAGCTCGATTTTTTATTATTTTTGTGTTAGGATTGTTGAAGATTGAAAAGTTAAAGAAAGAAGATGAAAAAGATAGTGTGTTTGTGTATAGCTATCCTCTTGTTAAGTAGTTGTGCCGCTTCCCGTTTCGAATCGAAAATAAAAGAGGTCGAACTGGGTATGAGTAAAAGGAAAGTCGTTTCTATTTTAGGAACAGGCTACGAACCGGCCGGAGCCCGCATGACGATAGACGGGCCGGTAGAGACGATCTCTTATCGTGCGACCTCCTTGATTCGTGGAGAAGAGGACTGTTATATACTTTCTTTTCAGAACGGAAAATTAGTGGAATGGTTTAAAGAGATATATCCCGTACAGCCGAACCAGCCATATCCGAATCGGGACTAAGGCCGGTTATTTCCCGGCCTGTTTTTTAGCTGTAGGATAGGTCCGTTTGGGATTTTTCGGAAACCAACCTTTCAATACCCGTTCTTGCTGTTCAAACAGTTCCTTGATGGTCCAGAAAGAAGAAAAGGCGAATACGCCGCAGAGGGCTGCCCAGAATATATTGTCGATCAGCAGCGATGCAGTTGTTCCGGCGATTCCCAAGAACAGGAAGATCCACCAGCATTTTGTTCCCCAATAATATTCGGCCTTTATGACTACAGGGTGAAAGAGCCCGATAATTAAAAAAGTGGCGATACCTATCAGCAGGCCTTCAAAATGAAGTATTTCCATGGTGTTGTCTGTTTTTTTGTTTTTACAAAGGAACGGAAAAATGCCATACGTTCCGATCAGGTTTGTCTATCTTGCGATAGATCAGGCAAAGGCATAAAAAAAGAGGAATCCAAACACGATTGAACGAATCCCTCTTTTATCTTATAATCAAATATTGAAATTAATTGGCCGGAGTTTCTGTCGCTTCTTCTGTGGGAGCCGGAGCTGTAGCCGGTTGCTGGGCTGTTCCGAAATCGGGAGCAATTACGTTCGGGTCGATAGTGACTGCATTGTTCACCTGTTCTCTGATTTCAGATTCGGTTGTCTCTTGGGCTTTCGGGATGAATGCTGTAATAACAATGCTTAAAAGAATGACGGCGCCGGCCAATGACCAGGTTGCCTTTTCTAAAAAGTCTGTAGTTTTACGTACTCCCATGATTTGATTGGAAGAAGAAAATCCTGAAGCTAAACCTCCGCCTTTCGAATTCTGAATTAAAACGATCGCAATGAGCAGAATCGCTGCAATCAGGATCAAAATAGAAATAAATACGTACATCTTTCGTTATTTTTTAGTGTTAATAATCAACTTTTCCAAAAATCTGATTTGGTCTGCAAAGTAAATATTTTTTTCCGGATATTTCAAACTTAAGTTTTTAATAATTTGCAAAGCCTTGTCATATCGTCTTTGTTTGACGTAAATATGGGCCAATGTCTCGGTGAAAAAGGAATCTCCTAAAGATTTTTCGGACAAGTCGGGAGAAACGTCCGTTTTTTTCATCTCCGCAAACCGAAGATGGGCGGACAAGGGGTTTTCCGCTTCTTTTTGTATAAAAGAATCGATCAGGTCCTGATGTTGCAGAGGAACTTGTTCTCGATCTTCTTCCGGCTCGTTCTTTTGCGACCAGTAGAGGTAATCGGATGAAACGGAGGGGGTAAATACATGCTGTTCTGTTACATCCCGGTGTTCTTCGGCGTAATCGGATAAAAAAGCATCAATCAAAGAGAATGAATCGTCGGCCTCGACAGGTGCTTCTGTGGCAGGCATGATCTGATCCAGGCCGTAACGGGCGCCTTCGATTAGAAAAAACAGTTTTTTCCGGTCGGGAAGATAAACGGCCATTTTGTTCAATGCTGTCCGGAAACGGGTCTCGTCGGATACAAAAAGGTTTTTGAGATACAGCATCCGGGCGATCGCGAAACAGGGATGGCATTCTACCAACTGCTTCAATTCAGGCAAGGTCTCTTGCGTCAGCAGCGATGGGTCTTCCATGAGTTTGTAGAACGTTTTTACCTCCATGATCTACCAATCTGCAACTGTTGCATTGTAAATTTGATCGACCAATTCTTCCGTAATTTCCGCACAGAGGGCATCCTGTACATCTTGGAGCATTCGATTGGCATCGAATTCACGATAAGCCGAGAAACTTTGTTCAAAATCTTTTTCAGGTTTGGCCCGATTGGAAAAGCGTACACGGATGGTAATGGTGAGGCGGGTTTGAGAGGCGTATGCATCTTCCTTGATTGCCGTCGGAGCCAGATCATATCCGGTAATCTCACCTTCTATGTCTAAATCGCCATTGTTGTTTGTCAGCTGTAAGCGGGTCTGACGGGTGTAAATATCCTTTAACTCTTCGGTAAACCGTTGTGACAAAGGGGGGTAAACTAAAGGCGCCTGATTCGGGAAATCCTTGATCGTGATGGATTTCGTCTGTGTGTAGTCGATCGAAGCGCCGTTGAATTTATAGGAAATCGAACAGCCGGCCAGCAAGAGGATGAGCCATGAAAAGAGATATGTTTGATAGCGTCTCAGCATATTCTGTTTTATTCCAGGTTGTACTCTTTTATTTTTCTATACAGGGTACGCTCGGATATCTTCAGGTCGATTGCTGCATTTTTTCGACGTCCGTTATATTTCTCCAATGTCTTCCGGATCAGTTCCTTCTCTATTTCTATCATCGTGAGCGGTTCTGTCTCTTCGACCGCTTCGGCTTCCTGAATGGGTGGAACCGTATCGAGCGGATGGGTATAAGTCTCCGGTTCGGTAGGGGCCGAAACCTGCAAATTCCCGGCCATGATCTCATGCACCAATTTTTTTAAGTCGTTGACATCCTTTTTCATATCGAACAGGACCTGGTATAAGATTTCACGTTCGGAGTTGAATATTTTATGATCCGTATCCTGTTTGACTAAGACAGGGAATTTTTCCATGTGGCTTTCCGGCAGGTAGAGACGTAATGTGTCTGCACTGATTTCCCGTGCTTCTTCGATTACCGAAATCCGTTCGGTAATGTTTTTCAATTCACGTACGTTTCCGGGCCACCGGTAAGACAGTAAAAGATGACGGGCATCGTCGTCTGCCAGACGAATGGCCGGCATACGGTATTTTTCTGCACAATCGCTTGCAAATTTGCGGAACAGGAGATAAATGTCTTCACCTCGTTCCCGAAGAGGGGGCACTTGGATAGGCACGGTGCTCAAACGGTAAAACAGATCTTCGCGAAAACGCCCTTCTGATACGGCCTGCATAAGGTTTACGTTGGTAGCCGCTACAATCCGCACATTGGTTTTCTGTACTTTAGAAGAACCGACACGGATGAATTCGCCGGATTCCAGTATTCGCAGCAGGCGTGCTTGCGTGGGAATCGGTAGTTCGCCGACTTCGTCTAAAAAGATTGTTCCACCATCTGCAACTTCAAAGTATCCTTTACGGTCGGCCAACGCTCCTGTAAAAGAGCCCTTTTCATGCCCGAATAACTCTGAATCGATTGTCCCTTCGGGTATTGCCCCACAGTTTACGGCGATGTACTGTCCATGTTTACGGGCACTGTTTTGATGGATAATCTGAGGAAATGTTTCTTTTCCGACACCGCTTTCTCCTGTAATGAGTACCGATAAATCGGTTGCCGCTACCTGCAAGGCGATATCGATCGCTCTGTTCAAGCCCGCATGATTTCCGATAATGCCGAAACGCTGTTTTATCTGCTGAATGTCTGTTTTTGCCGTCATAGTTTGAAAACCTGTAATTAGTTCAGTTAGTCTTACAAAATTACAAATCTTAATCCGAATATCCACATTAAACGGCTGTTTCTCTCCATTCTTTCTTATTTTTTAGCACTGTATGTCCGTTTATACAGGAAGTGGGCTAACTCTATATCATCCATTTCCCGGATTTCTTCCGGAAGAATGGGCTTCCCGATGTAGACATCGACCGTCCTTCCACGTTTGTTGAAAGCCTCGGCCGGAATACGGAGTGTGCGAATACGCCAGTCGATCCGTCCTAAAAAGTAAAAAAAACGGGAGTTTAGGAAATCGAAGTAGACGGGGATAACCGGAACTTCGGTCTTTCGTATGATGCGGACGACGCTGTGGGTCCATGGCAGGTCGTGGATGCTTTTGGTCTGTTTGTGATACATGGAAATGGCGCCTGCCGGGAAAAATCCGATCGGATGCCCCTCTTTCAACTGTTTGAAGGCAAGGCGTACACCGCTCATGTTTTTTAAATTGGCCCCCTGGTTGTTCGAATCCGGTTTTACGGAAATGAAATTGTCGGCCATTGCGCCGATCTTTGTTAGGATCCCATTTACCATGACCTTAAAGTCGGGTCGACGACGAGCAAATATATCGATCAATATAATGCCGTCGAGTGATCCGATCGGATGATTGGACACTGTTGTGAAAGCTCCTTCGGGCAGCGTGTCGATATACGCCTCGTGATGGATTTTATACGTGACGTCGATCAACGGATCTTTTAATAAACCGGTTGTAAATGCCGCTCCGCGTAAATGGCAGTTGTTGGCATGTGCTTTGTTTACTTTATCGATGCATAACCATTTGAGAAGTGCTTTTCCAAGCATTTTGCCGATGGCCGTTTTGAAGAATGGTGCTTTTTCTTGCAGGTCGTAAATGTCTACTACGCTCTTTTTCATACGTTACACCGCTTTTCTGTTGATAAATCCGGCACACATTTTTTCATGTTTTCGCATCGAAAAAAGCAGTACGGCATTCAAAAGGATGATTTCGTATAAAAAATAGGCCCATACCTCACCGGTCAGCACTAAAATAAACATGACGATTGTCCGGCCGTTAAAGGTCAGCAGGTCGATCCAACGCATCAGTTTCTTGCTTTGTTGCCGGAATTGAATCCGGATGTCTTGCGGAATATCGTCTCCGTATAAATGATGTAAACTTTGCAACATGCGTTGTAGGGATGGGGTTGCCTTGACTTGCAGAAGGGTATATCCGCGATACAGGAAATAAAAGAATTTGGTGATTCCGTATTTCATTTCCTTGTGTTGTGCCTTGACTTCCTCTAACGATTGAAATTCAGCTCCTTTGTCTTTGCTGATGAAATAAAGATGAAGTGTCTTGTAATAATCGGTGATGTTAGCCTGTACCAGATGAGACAAGCCGGAAAGGACCGCTAAGGCAAAAAACCAGTAAGTGCCGTAGTGATGCGATAGGCGAAGGGCGAAGCCAATGTAAATACAGGCGAACCAGATGTCTCCCGCAAAACCGTCGAGGATCCGTCCGATCGCCGACTTTATACCCGTCAGACGTGCCAACTGGCCGTCTACGCAATCCAATATATTGGCTGTGATTAATATAAGTATTCCGTATATTGTATAGCTCATCTTGTCGTGGTAGAAAAACAATCCGGCTGCAGAACCGACAAATATAGAAACGATTGTCACCATATTGGGTGTGATTCCGGTTCCCGTTAATAATTTTGCGATACGGAAACCGATCGGGCGATAGAAAATCCGATCTACGAAATTTTCTGTTTCAATCGATTTCAACGACGCCTCGTATTCTTTATCTATATTGCTCATCTATTTACTTGCTTATTTATACGAATAACCTCCGTCTATAACAATGATTTCTCCATTTGGTATAACTGTTTTCTATCAACCTGCTTTTTTTATGTAGGAAATCGACTGTTTTGTCGATAGACGCTTTTTCTGAAAGATCGGCTTGCAGTGTATATACGTGTACCCCGCAACTTGTTTCCATCTCTTCTTCGGCAGTTGTTGCCCGAACACTGTCGGTCGCATAGGTTAAAATAAGGTCATAGCCTGCATGTGCCAGACATACGGCGATTGCTTTTCCGGTTCCTTTCGTTCCGCCGGTAATCGGTATGTTTTTCTTATTCTTCTCCATCGTTTGTCTGTAACTCTCCGAAACCTTTTACCGAGTTGGGTTTGGCTTGCCGTTGCGATTTTAAATTCGCTTCGTATGAGTCGTGAATGGTTTTTTTGAGGTTAGAAGAAGAAACGCCTGTTCCATAAGGAAAGTAGAAAACTTGCACGCCTAAATCTTCTAAATAATCGTATTTCCCATACCAGTCATCTCCGACGACAAATGCATCAATGTGCAGTTTTTTGACAATCTCCGTATGATCCAACGTGTGTTGGGGGATAATGATATCCGGTGTTTTCAAGGCCTCAATGATCTGAAGACGTTCCGTAAAAGGAATGATCGGCTTCGGCTTATAAGACGAGACGAGTTCATCCGTACTTACACCGACAATCAGAATGTCTGCCAGACTACGGGCGTAATTGATCATCCGTAAATGATTGTAGTGGAACATATCGAACGTCCCAGAAGTATAGACTATTGTTTTATCCCGAAACATAGTTTTTGCTCTTTTTTAAAGCTGCAAACTTACGTAAACTTTTTCTATAAAAAAAATGAAAGAAAAAAAGTAACGGGTACTCTTGAGAGCGGGTGAGTAGAATTTTTCAGACAAAAAGAAACCGTCTGTCCGCCGCTGGTCATATCTTTTTCTTAAATTTGCATAAAATAAAATAGGAAGAATGGTATGAAAAGAATATTTTGTCCGAAATGTGATAATCAATTGGCTTTTGATGAAACGAAATATGCACCGGGGAAGCTGCTGGCTTTTGTTTGTCCGCAGTGCGGATCTCAATTCAAGATCCGTTTGGGCCGGAAAGTCATACGGACAAGAGACGGAGAAGAAAAGGAGGTGAAAGAACCCGACTTTTCCAATGGATATATAACCGTTATAGAAAATACGTTCGGATTTAAACAGAATCTGCCGTTATTGTTGGGCGACAATGTGATCGGCCGGCGAAATAAAGACACGGACGGGGTGGATGTGCCCATCATAACCAGCGACCCGAGTATGGGCCGTAAGCATTGTATTCTGAATGTCAAACAGGCGGCAGATGGAACACGTGTCTATACGTTGAGGGATTTCCCCAGCCTGACCGGCACTTTTTTAGGAAATACGTTGATTGGGAAAAAGGAACAGGTGGTGGTGGAAGACGGGGCCATTGTTACGATCGGCGCCACGACTTTTATTTTGCATGCCGGAGGTGAAGAGATGGAAAGACCTTCCTGACCGGCCTTTTTTTGTTTCGTATAGGAGGCGATGCAAGCAGTCTTTTTGTTAAAAACGACAGCCTTTGCGTTTTTTGAGCGGAATTCGCTTATCTTTGTTTGCAAATGGAAAAGAAGCTGATTCAATACTTCTTGTTGTTTACCGGCTTTTTAATACTGCTGTCGGTTACGCTTCCCCATCATCATCATGAAGACGGGCATCCTTGTTATTGCCTGTCGATGGAAGATGCTGATCATCCCGACCATGACGGAACGGGAGGAGAGGCCGCCCACGATTGTACCTGTAACGGACACACGATCGCATTCTTTTCGTCGAATGCAGGGCATTTTTCGGATGACTCCGATCTCTTTCTTTTCCCGATTCAAATCCTTTTCGATTATATAACGCCTGCCCCTCCGGCTTTTTCCGGCTGTTCTCTCTTTTCGGCTCAGGCTGTTTACATAGAATCTCGACACGATGTCTGGATTGTATCCGCATCGGGACTTCGTGCGCCTCCTCTGCTGTAATTCAGGTAGTTTCCCGGATTCGTTTTTTTGATTCCGGATGGGTTTCTATTTAATTTATTTACAGTATTATTTATCATGAAAAGAATCTATTTTATATGGGTGGTGATCACCTGTGTGATGATAGGGTGTGCGGATAAAAACACCCTCCATCACCATGAACATGAAGAGGCTCATGCACATGAAGAGGCACACGAACATGGGCCGCACACGCATGCGGATGAAGCCGCTAAGCAGCATCATGCACACGAACACGAAGGCGAACACGAGGAAGAAGAGGCACATGCCGGCGAAATTAGAGTAGATAAAACACATGCTGATGCCGCCGGACTGCAGGTGGCCCGCATAGAACCTTCGGATTTTACAGGTGTTATCAAGGTAGGAGGTCGTATCTTGGCCGCTCAGGGAGCAGAATCGGTGGTCGTAGCAACGGTTTCCGGTATTGTCGACTTGAAAAAAAATCCTTTTGTAGAAGGCGTGGCTGTACATAAAGGGCAACCGCTATTGGATTTGGTTTCCGATCATTTATCGGAGGGAAACATTGCAGTGAGAATCAAAAACGCCTATGAAGCAGCCAGGAGGGAATATGAGCGGAAAAAAGAATTGGTTGAAAATCAAATTGTTTCGCAGCGTGAATTCGAACAGGCTCAATTGGAATATGAACAAGCCAAAGTAGCTTGGGAAGCGGTTGCCGGCAAGCAGACCGGCAAAGGCGTGTCGGTGGTCGCCCCGATGAACGGCTTCTTGAAAGAGATCCGCGTGCAGGCCGGCGATTTCGTGACGGTTGGCCAACCGTTGGCCGTTATTTCTCAAAGCAACCGGCTGACTTTGAAAGCCGATGTGCCCGAAAAATATTATCATCAGTTGGCCACTATACGGTCGGCCAACTTCCGAACGCCTTACGCCGACTGTGTGTACGAACTTTCGCATCTGAACGGCCGTTTGCTTTCGTATGGAAAAAACAGCGATCCGCTTTCCTCTTATATACCGGTTACGTTCGAATTCGATCAGAAAGGCGCTTTGTTGCCGGGGGCATTTGTCGAAATTTTCCTGTTGACGGTACCAATTCCGAATGTAATCAGCTTGCCGGTTTCGGCGTTAGTGGAAGAACAGGGAAACTTTTCGGTTTTTGTACGTGTACATGAAGATGCGTATAAAAAAGTTCCGGTCCGTATCGGGATGAATAACGGATCGGCTGTGCAAATCCTACAGGGGATACATCCCGGAGATGAAGTGGTGACGGAAGGGGCGTATCAGGTTAAGCTGGCTGCTGCAACTTCGGCTATTCCGGCTCATTCGCACAATCATTGATTGCCTTTTGGCAACATATTCTTCTAATTTTTATTGAGTTATTTATGTTAAACAGGATTATTTCTTTTTCGTTGCATAACAGGCCGGTCGTGTTGATTTGTGCAGTGCTTCTGACAGTGGCCGGCATTTATTCGACACTCCATACGGATGTGGATATTTTTCCGGATTTGAATGCCCCGACAGTTGTGGTGATGACGGAAGCCGGTGGTATGGCACCCGAAGAGGTTGAACGGTTAGTCACTTTTCCTGTCGAGACGGCGGTAAACGGAGCGATGGGGGTAAGGCGTGTCCGCTCTTCTTCCTCTTCCGGTTTTTCGGTTGTATGGGTTGAGTTCGATTGGGGCACCGATATTTACCGGGCACGGCAGATCGTCTCTGAAAAGTTGGCCGTGGCTGCCGAAAATCTGCCTGAAAATGTCGGGCGACCGACATTGGGGCCGCAGTCTTCTATTTTAGGTGAGGTAATGATTATCGGTTTGACAGCCGGACACCAGCCGGATGGAACGGAGAGCGGCGGAGGGAGTACGACCGCCATGGATTTGCGTACGATAGCCGACTGGACCATCCGTCCGCGTCTGCTTTCGGTAGGTGGTGTAGCACAAGTAGCTGTCATCGGTGGAGATCCGAAAGAATTTCGGATCCAGTTAGATCCGGCACGGATGAAACACTATCGGGTCTCTTTAGACGAGGTATTGGCTGCTTGCCGCAATATGAACAGGAATGTCGGCGGAGGTGTCTTATATGAATATAAAAACGAGTATCTGATCAGGGGAATGCTTTCGACAACCCGGGTAGAGGATCTTGAAAAAGGGATCGTGAAAAGGGCCGACGGGACATCGGTTATGCTTGGAAGCATCGCTTCTGTGAAGGCCGAAGCGAAAACGCCTCGTTTGGGAGCAGCTTCGGAAAAAGGTATTCCGGCTGTTTTGCTTACGGTAACCAAGCAACCGGAAACCAGCACGATTGCACTGACGGAGCAACTGGACCGTGTGATGGCGGATCTTCAGAAAACGTTGCCTCCGGATGTGCGGGTATCTACAGATATTTTTCGCCAGAGCCGTTTTATCGACAGCGCTATTGCCAATATCCAAAAAAGCCTTTTCGAGGGAAGCATCTTTGTGGTGCTTGTCTTGTTCCTTTTTTTGATGAATATCCGAACGACCTTTATTTCGTTGGTAGCTCTTCCGCTTTCTCTGTTGACTTCTGTCGGGGTACTGTTTTTAAGCGGATTGACAATCAATACGATGAGTTTGGGAGGGATGGCTATTGCAATCGGGTCGCTGGTCGATGACGCCATCGTGGATGTGGAAAATGTATATAAGCGGATCGGAGAAAACCGCCTTTTGCCTCCCGGACAGCAACGGGGGATCAAGGAGGTCGTTTACGAGGCTTCCCGAGAGGTTCGTATGCCGATTTTAAATTCGACATTAATCATCATCGTCAGTTTTCTTCCGCTTTTTTTCTTGAGCGGAATGGAAGGACGTATGCTGATCCCATTGGGAATCGCTTTTATTGTGGCTCTCTTGGCCTCCACCGTAGTCGCATTGACTTTGACTCCTGTTTTGTGCAGCTTGTTATTGAAAGAACCGACGGGGAAGGGGAAACAAGAGTCCTGGATTGTGCGACTTTTGAAACACTTTTATGAAAAAGCATTGCGTAAGGTCTTGCTCCGAAAAAAAATCGTATTGACGGCAACAGCAACCTTATTTGTTATTGCTATATGCGTGTTTTTTACACTGGGCCGGAATTTTCTGCCGGCTTTTAATGAAGGCTCTTTTACAGTCAATGTCAGTTCTTTACCCGGTATTTCGATAGAGGAATCCGATAAAATTGGACGCAGGGCGGAATTATTGTTGCTGGAAATTCCGGAGATTCAGACGGTTGCCCGAAAAACGGGACGTGCCGAATTGGATGAACATGCTTTAGGGATCCACGTATCGGAAATAGAGGCTCCGTTTGTGTTAGGAAAACGGAGTCGCCGGGCCTTGATGGAAGAAGTCCGCCGGAAATTGTCGGAGATCAGCGGAGCCAATATCGAAGTGGGACAACCGATATCACATCGTATCGATGCGATGTTGTCGGGTACACAAGCCAATATCGCCATTAAATTATTCGGCTCGGACCTGAATCGGATGTTTGCATTGGGAAACCAGATTAAAGAGGCGATCAAAGAGACGCCCGGATTGGTGGATCTGAATGTCGAACAACAGATCGAACGTCCGCAACTGGCCATTGTACCTCGCCGGGAGATATTAGCTCAACGACAGATCTCTTTACCGGAATTCGATGAATATATCCGCGTTTTGTTGGGAGGGGAGGTCGTCGGCCAAGTGTATGAAGAGGGAAAGGCCTTTGATTTGACGGTTAGGGCATCCGATAACCGTTTGGCCACGATGGAAGATATCGGCAATCTGATGATCGATGCCGGAAATGAAAAAATTCCGTTAAGCGAAGTGGCGGAAATCCGTTCTACGGCCGGTCCGAATACGATTAACCGGGAAAATGTACAGCGCCGGATTGTTATAAGCGGCAATGTATCGGGGCGTGATTTGGGCAGCGTAGTGCATGATATCCGGCAGAAAGTGGCAAAAACGGTCTCCTTGCCCGAAGGATACCACATTGCGTATGGCGGACAGTTCGAAAGCGAACAGGCTGCCAGCCGGATGTTGTTATTCACCTCTTTAATTTCGCTTTTGGTCATTTTTCTGTTATTATATAATGAGTGTAAAGATTTGAAAGAGAGTGCAGTCGTTTTGCTGAATCTGCCGCTGGCCTTGATTGGTGGAATTTTTATTTTGCGTTTTACATCGGGAGAAATCAGCATTCCCGCCATTATCGGCTTTATTTCATTGTTTGGTATTGCTACCCGTAATGGAATGCTGTTGACCAGCCATTACAATCAACTCCGGAAAGAAGGGTTTTCGTTGTCGGAAGCAATCGTCAAAGGCTCTTTAGATCGTTTAAACCCGATCTTGATGACAGCATTGAGTTCGGCATTGGCTTTGATTCCGTTGGCTGTAAACGGAGATTTATCCGGAAATGAAATTCAGAGTCCGATGGCTATTGTTATTTTAGGCGGTTTATTGACCTCTACGTTCTTGAATGGATTTATTATTCCGATCGTTTATTTTTTATTGAAAAACGATCGTGTCAGACAATCAAATAAATGATATAGCAATGAAACAGATTTTATTGGCAGGTATCCTGTTTGTCGGCATATTACCTGTATCGGCGCAGGATGCTGTTACGGAAATATTACATCAGATCGCTTTGAACAACAAAGAGTTGAGGGCGAATCAGCGTTTGATGGATTCGCGCAAAGCTGCATCGGAAATGGAGATGAACTTGCCGGATCCGACTATTTCGTATACACATCAGTATGGAAATCGGGCCGGACTTGGCATACAAGGGGAATTGGTGGCTTCGCAGGCATTTGATTTTCCTTTAGTATACAGAGAAAAACATCGCCTTGTAAAAGCCGAAAAGGCAACCTATGATCAGCAGGAGGCCGAGGTTCGCCAGGCTCTGCTATTGCAGGCAAAAGAGATTTGCCTGGATTTGATCCTGTTGAATAAGCAACAAAAACAGTTGGATACCCGATTGCAACAGGCCGAACTTTTGGAGAAATTATATGTCAGACGATTGGAAAGTGGAGATGCCAACCGATTGGAAATAAATAAAATAAATTTGGAACTCCTGAATGTCCGTAATGAATGTCGGATGAATGAGACCGCCCGCAAGGAAAAATTGGAGGAGTTGGCCGTTTTGAACGGAGGAACGCCATTGATGTTAGAAGATACGGTATTTGCAGCGGTAGAAGAGCTGCCCGTTTTCGAAGACTTGAAACGGGACGCATTGGCTGCGGATGCGCGTATCCGCTCGCTACAATCCGGCAGAACGGCTGCTTTACGCCGGATTGATGTCAGTAAACGAAAAAATCTGCCGGGGTTTGAATTGGGTTATCGACTGAATACCGCTGCGGGAGGAGAGCGGTTCAATGGTTTCCTGGTAGGTGTCTCTTTGCCGTTATTTGCCAATCGACATGCTGTACGTCGGGCAAAAGCCGAGTCGCTTTCTGCGGAGTTACTGTTGGATAATGGCTTGATTTCGATGGAGTCGGAACTTCTACAATTGTATCATAGAGCAGTTTCGCTCCGAAAATCGATACAGGAATATCAAACGACATTGCAACATGCGAATAACTTGGAGTTGTTGAACAAAGCGATCCTTTCCGGCCAAATATCTATGTTTGAGTATATTGCCGATGCAACCATTTATTACCAAAGTATGCAGAATTTCATGCAGTTGCAGCATGCCTATCAGACCGTATTGGCACGGTTGTACCGGTATCGGCTGTAGGGCGCGTTTTAATCGAACATCAGGCTCATGATAGCCTGGTTGTCCGTTTGGTTCAGAAATAGATCCGTTAGGGAAAGAGCATCTGTGGAGGTCGATTGGCAGATGCTCTTTTCTTTGTCGGCCAATAATTGGCAAATGCGGTCGGTATCCAATACCCGAGCCATTCCGGCAGGTGTCCCGTTTGCAGCTGGTGATCGAAAAATCGCTTGATGGGCTTTTTGCTCCCGGAGGATTCCTTGCATCAGCCCCTCTTTTGTGTCGGCATCGGTTGCTACCCATTCTTTGATATAGACGTTTTTGGACTGTGATTGTCCGCCTCCGATTTGGTCTCCGGCGAGAAAAGCAAGTCCGACCGGCTCCTGTGCCGGAGAGAGTGCGACGTATACCGGGGCTTCGGATTCCGCTGCATCTTGTAGCAGCACTTGGAAGTTTTCGTAGGTATGCAGTATGGAACAAGGACGTTTTTTTAATGCTTCATTGAAAAAAGCATACAATGATGCCGTGGGTAGCTGGTCGGCAGGTACGATGGTCATCGGTGTAAAAAAATCAGTTCTCGGAAACCGTTTTTCTTCGGTATAAAAAAATGCATCGACATACCCCATGGTGCGGTAATAGGCGAACAACTGAGGGGTGGCCGGAAGAATGACCGTCAAAGCATCGCCCCTGCTTTTCATGACATCGAACGCCTCTTCGATCAATTGGCGCATCCGTCCCTGTCCGCGCATTTCCGGAGCAGTACATGCGGCATAAATATAGGAAACCGGAAGTTCTTTTCCGTGCCAAATCAATGTATAGGGAAGCACATGCAGGGCCGATACGACTTTGCCGTTCTGTTCAATGGTGAGTGCATTTTCTTCTTTATATATACGGCTGAAGAACAAGTTGATAAACGCTTCAGTATCTTCAAAAGAGGTGCGCCACAAATCAATGATTCCCTGTTTTTTATCCATTTCTATTTCTCGCTTTTTTTGATGGCTGCCGATTTCTCAAGCAAAATGACCGGATTATAGGATAATTTTGCCTTGCGGAGGCCGGGAAGTCCTAAATCTTCTTCTCGGTTCACATATAGGTACTGTTCAGGTAACCGGGAGGCAAATTCTTTGTTGATAACGGCATAAGCGCCTTCGTAGTTGACATCCGCTTTTTCTACATGTACGCCGAATGTGTTGTGATTGATCGGTGCTCCGAAAGAGAATGCCACGATTTGATTGTTTACGCAAAGTCCTCCTCCGACTAGCCCGAGCTGGTCGAAATGTTTCAGGGCGTATTCCATCGACCGGCGTTCATCCCTTAAATCTTCCGCGTCGTTGCTGTCTCGGTTGGCCCGATACCATTTCGTTTCCAATTCGAGGCATTCCGGAATCAATTCCGGAGTCATCGGAATATATTTGTAATCGTAATTTTTGGTGAAATTATTTACGTGATTCCGTTTGGATTGAAATTTCTTCCCTTTTAAGGTTGCAAGATCTTCCCGCAGATAGATATAGTCGAAATAATCCCGTTCGGGAATATAATAAAAACCGTTCGGGAGCACGTTTTCCAGCACTTCTTTTGCATCCGGCGTGATGCCCAACATGCAAAGCGGGTGTCCGTGTGCCAGCGAGTCGGCTTCTATCAGTTCGATGGAGCGACGTAAATCGCCTGTGCCGATAGGCGCCATATAGACCACCCGTGTTTTGTTTTCAATGCGAAAACGGATGAGCAGATTGCCGTCGACGACCGCATACTCACTGTCGTATAAAAAACGCCAACTGCATATATTTGAAAAAGAATAATCGCAATTTTTAAAATTACTTGGAAACGTAAAAGATGTAATAAGTTCTTTATCTTCTATACGTATTGGTTTGAAAGGAATTTCCATGTCTGTTTTTAATTTCTACACAAAGATAGTGCATATTTGCCGGTCTATGTTTTTGAGATCAAAATAAAATGCAAAGGTTATATAGATGAGCTGATAGATTTTTTCGATGAACGGCCGTGCTGGGAAGGAGGCGGAAAGGCACATGCATCGAGAAACAGCAAAATGAAAATGGATGCAGCGGGGAAGCCGAAAACAGGGGAGGCGCTTCAAAATATATTTCGAAGCGCCTCCCCTGTTTTTCTTTTACAGCCACTCTTTCATGAAAGCATCCATCTCTTCCGCATGCGCTTCCAAACTCTGTAGCAGTTTGAATTGGGCTTTTGTACGGATGAGGTTGTGTTTCGGACTGTGAATCTTATAATATGTATCTCCATTGATATAGTCCGTCAGGAAACGAACCGTTTGCATATAGGTCAGCAGACGGCCTCCATAAGGGAGTAATTTGATTTCGGTGGGTGTCAGAAACGCTTTGGCCGTTTCCATATATCCCCGTGTATAGGCCTTGAATATATCGAGATTGACATGTACATTGTCCAGATTTTCATCATCTTCCGCCCCGCAGTTGGCTCCGGTGCGTATGAAATCGCCGATATCGGAAAGGACAAAACCCGGCATGACGGTATCTAAATCGATTACACACAGCACGTTCTTCGTTTCTGCATCGAATAGCATATTGTTCACTTTCGTGTCACAGTGGTTCGTTCGTTTTTTCAAAGATCCGTCGCGGTAGAGACGTTCTTGTGCACACATCGCATACGCTCGTTTTTCGATTTCTTCCACCAACTCTTTTACTTCATCCAAACGGCCTGCCACATTGTTTTTCACGGCATCGTGAAATTGTTCGAGCCGGAATTCCATGTTGTGGAAATTCGGGATGGTTTCGCCGAGTGTCCCCTCCGGAAGATCGGCCAGCATCGCCTGGAAACGGCCGAATGCCTTTCCTGCGTTGTAAGATAATTCGGGAGTCACTTCTTCGTAGGTGATGCTGTTGGGGATAAACAGGCATACGCGCCAATAATTTTCTCCATCGAAATAGTAAGATTTGCCCTCGTGTGTCGGCAGGAATGTCAACACCTTGCGATCGAGATCCGGTTCTCCGCATTCTTCTAACTTTTTACGTATGTGCGACGTAACGATGCTTATATTGTTTTGCAACATATCTACATCGGTAAAAATGAGGTGATTGATCCGTTGTAGAATATATTTGATTTCTCCCTTTTCGGTTTTCACCCGTAACGTATCGTTGATGTGTCCGTTTCCGAAAGGTTCGGCTGAAACGGCTTTTTCCGCTAATTGAAATTGGCTGAGAATGTGTAATAAATGTTCTTTTGTTTGACTCATGGTACTGTTTATTATTGACTGTTTACTCGGTCTGCCGTTTTTGTAGCGACAGATTTCTTTCGGATACAAAAATAAAAAAAAATTGTTTCTTATGAAAAGATTTCCGGTGGCTTATCTCTCTTTTCGCTTGCTATAAAGCATGCAATGCCGGACGTTCCCGGTGTGTTTTTCTTTATCGGAATGAAACTTTTTTAAAATTTATCTTTTATTTTTGCAAAAAAGAGATGAGGAGGCCGGATTGCTGTTCGGACAACGTCCGGATGCCTGCCTTTATGTTTTGCTATAATATAATGATTAGAATATGAGAAAGAAGTGGATTTTTATGGCAATATGTGCCATCTGCCTGCCGGTAGCAGAAGTTGTGGCATGTACCGGTTTGTTGGTTGGAAAAAAAGCCTCTACGGATGGTTCGGTAATGATTAGCTACGCAGCAGATTCGCATTCGTTATATGGTGAATTATATCGTTGGCCGGCAGCTACTTGGCCGAAAGGGGCCATGTTGGATATCCGTGAGTGGGATACCAATAAACCGTTAGGGCAGATTCCACAAGTAGAACATACCTACTCGGTGGTGGGAAATATGAATGAATATCAGGTTGCCATTACCGAAAGTACATTCGGCGGACGCCCCGAATTAGTTGATACGACAGGTATTATGGATTACGGAAGCCTTATTTATGTAGCCTTGCAACGTTCGAAAACGGCACGTGAAGCGATTCGGGTAATGACCGATTTGGTCCAGCATTACGGTTATTACAGCAGTGGGGAAACTTTCTCTATTGCCGATAAAAACGAAGCTTGGGTTATGGAAATGGTCGGAAAAGGACCTGGAAATAAAGGAGCGGTATGGGTGGCCATCCGCATTCCGGACGATTGTATTTCGGCACACGCCAACCAGTCGCGGATTCAACAGATTCCGTTTGACCAAAAAGACGATTGCATGTATTCGCCGGATGTCGTGTCATTTGCACGCGAAAAAGGATATTTCAGTGGAAAAGATAAAGATTTCAGTTTCCAGAAAGCCTATTGCCCCTGGGATTTCAGTGCTTTGCGCGGCTGCGAAGCCCGTGTCTGGTCATTCTTCCGAAAATACGACCGGACAATGGACCGGTATACCGATTTAATCAAAGGAGATGTAGAGAAAGAACCGATGCCTTTATACATCAAACCGGACCGTTTGTTGTCGGTACAAGATGTACAGGCCGCGATGCGAGATCATTATGAAGGTACCGATCTGGATATGACGAACGATGCCGGAGCCGGATCTTATAAAGTGCCTTACCGTTGGCGTCCGATGACCTTTAAAGTGGATGGTGAAACCTATACCAATGAGCGGGCGATTGCGACACAACAGACCGGCTTTGTGATTGTTCCGCAAATGAGAAACTGGCTGCCTGATGCGATCGGCGGTATTCTTTGGTTTGGAGTCGACGATGCCGATATGGCTGTCTTCACGCCTGTATTCTGTTCTGTGACGGCTGCTCCGGAAGCCTATCGGGTAGGCAATGGAGATATGATGACTTTTTCGTGGACGTCAGCCTTTTGGGTGCATAACTGGGTGGCGAATATGGCCTATCATAAATATAGTTTTATGATTCAGGATATTCGTCCGGTACAACAAGAGTTGGAGAACGGTTATCAAGCCATTTTGCCGGCTATTGATAAGGCCGCTTCGGAGTTATATGCGAAAAATCCGGAAGAGGCCGCTCGTTTTCTGACTTGGTTCAGTGCAACAAAAGCCGATGAAGCGACCGAACGATGGAAAAAATTGGGAGAATACTTGTTGGTTAAGTATATAGACGGGAATGTAAAGAAAGAAGAAAACGGCCGTTTCAAACAAAATGGTTATGGTTTGTCGGCCTATCCGGATTTTCCCGGTTACGATGAAGACTATTATCGTAATATTGTAAAGAGTGCCGGAGATCGATTAAAAGTAAAATAGTATCTTTGTGATATTTTTTAATAAGAAGAAGTATGAAAAAAGTGATGATTGTTTTGGTACTGGCAATTTGCAGTATCGGTGCTTTTGCACAAACGCAGCAAGGACATGCTGCCGTAGGTTTGAATATCGGATATGCGTTTGATTCGGAAAATGCGACGATCGGTGTGGATTATCGTTATAGCGTAACGGATGAATTCCGCCTGGCTCCTTCATTGACCCATTTAATCAAATCGCACGGTATCAGGGCATGGATGGCTGATTTGAATGCTCATTATCTCTTCAGACTGAGTGATATGTTCGGATTTTATCCTTTAGGAGGCCTTTCTTTCTCTTATTGGAAAATCCCTTATGGTAGTTCAATCAACCGATTTGGTCTGAATGTCGGTTTAGGAGGCGAAGTGTATGCCACCGAACAGGTGACGGTCGGCTTGGAAGCCAAATATAATATTGTAAAAGATTTAGATCAGGCATCTATTGCCGTTCGCGTAGGATATAGTTTCTAAGAGCGATCTTTTGCACATATTTTTTGTAAGAGGGTGTATCAAAAAGAATCTTTTTTGGTACATCCTCTTACTTGTTTTGGCTATGTTAACCGTAAGATATTGATAACGAATGAGCAGCCTGCAGAGAGATGTTGGCAAACTTGAACGATCCGAAACGAGGTTTGAATGGATATATGGAAAAACCTTTCTTAGATTTAGTTTTTGTTTTTTAGGATAGTCAAATCCGAATATGAAAAAATGATGTACATTTGTATTATAAAGAACCTAATATGCCGGTAGATGAAAGTCAAATAAAATGGCGCCGATTTATATCAGGGGATGATGATGCATACACCTGGTTATATTGCACATTCGTGCAGGTATTATATCGATACGGTCTTCGTTTTACTTCTGACATAGAGCTTGTGAAAGACTGTATACAAGAAGTTTTTACTCATCTTTATAAACATAGAAATACATTAAGCGTTCCAGATAATATTAAGGTATATTTATATGTAACCTTAAAAAATAACCTGTTACGTGCGCTCTATAAAGACGTGGCACATGAGCGGCAGGCCATCGAACAAATGCCTTTTTTATTGGAACGGACGGTTGAGGAGGATTTTATTGATAAAGAACAATCTCAAAATCAACAAAAAAAGGTGGAGGAGGTTCTCTCTTTATTGACTCCTCGCCAGAAAGAAATCATTTATTACAGGTTTATACAGGGCTTGGCCATGGATGAAATCTGTCTTTTGATGAATTTAAATTATCAGTCTGCTCAAAATTTGATACAAAGATCGTTGCGGAAAATAAGACAGCATTATCGTTTTTCCGATCTCTATGTATGCTTTGCTTATTTGTTGGCCGAATATGCGTCTTGATAAAAGGAATCATGCTGAAAAGATTCTGATTTTGTCACAACTGTGCCAATACGTTGTCACAACTGTGACAAAGGCCTGTCACAACTATGACGTCGGAAGTGTTTTTTTATAGTCAAAAAAACGTTTTTTTATGAGTATAAAAAACGGGCCGTAGTCTCCTTATATAAAAGAATCTTCTGAAGATGGATAAAAATTATACGAAGTATACGGCCGAAGAATTATTGAATGATGATTATTTTCTGGATTCGGAATTGTATCCGACAGAAAAAGATCAGCGGTATTGGTTGCAAATCCAACAACAGGACGATTCGGTAGCTCGGGAGATTGAAACGGCCCGCTTTTGTCTGAAAAAAATAAGAGAAATTCAGGAAACGGAATCTTTGCCCATCCAAGAACAAGAAGCATTGTGGAGACGCATTCAACAAGAAAACAATAGGCATGCTATGCGTAAGAAGCATTTTTTATTCGTAAAAAAGACGATTTCCATTGTTGCCTCTTTAGTGTTTCTGCTTGCTTCGGGGTGGTATTTTTGGTATAACCGGCAATTGCCTGTCGATTATGCAGCGATGCTTCAATCAATGCCTCAAACAGGAGATCCGTCTGATAATGTACAATTGATTCTCTCCAATGCAGAACAAAAAATAATGATAGAAGGGAAAGAACCTCGGATAGAGTATGATAGGACGGGAGAGGTCAGCATCTATTCGGACAGTGTAGCCATGAAGCAAAAATCGGAAAAAAGTAAAAAGGAGGCATATAATCACTTGATTGTGCCGAAAGGGAAGCGCTCTTTTTTGACGTTTGCCGATGGCAGTAAATTGTGGGTGAATGCCGGTTCGATTGTGATTTATCCAGAGGAATTTGCCGGCGGGAAGAGAGAAATATTCGTCGATGGCGAAGTCTTTTTAGATATAGTACATGATGAGAAGAGACCGTTTGTAGTAAAAACGCACGATATGGAAATTTGGGATTTAGGTACGCAATTTGACGTATCGTCTTACGAAAATGCTTCAGGCCGTTATGTCGTTTTGGTAAAAGGTGAAGTTGAAATCCGGATGCAAGGGAAAGACAAAAAACGATTGATCCCCGATCAAATGTTTGTATACGATCAGGCCAACGGTAAAAATACAATCCGATCAGTGAATACACAAGATTATACGGCCTGGAAAGATGGATATTATCAGTTCAACCATCAGAAATTGAATGTGGTACTTGAAAAACTCAGCCAATATTATGGAATTGAAATACTCGTGAATGAAAAAGCCGGCAATTTGACATGTAGCGGTAAATTAGACTTGAAAGAGGAGTTAGGCAAAGTCCTTGGGGTACTTCAGGCTTTAACCCCGATCGAAATCGAACAAACATCCGAACATATAAAAGTGATTGTCAAATAACTAAAAAACGATGCATATGGGACCTTGAAGATAAAAAACAATGAAAAAGAATAAAACTTATATTCTTCCAAGAAAGAATATCCTTAAAATTAATAACCTAAATGATTATAAATATGAATAAAAAAAACAGGTTTATTCAGTGGAAAACCAAACAAAAAAGAGTAGTACGTGCCATAAGGCTTTTTTTACTTTTTACTATTCTAACCGTCAGATCAAGTTTTGCCTTAGAGGTATATTCCCAAGAAACGCTCTTATCGCTAAACTGTAACAATAAGACACTTAAAGAAGTATTTAATGAAATAGAAAATCACAGCGAATTTATTTTCTTTTATCTTGACAAATCGATCGACTTGAACCAGATTGTATCTGTTCATGCGAAAGATCAAAAAATTGATAGCCTACTCGATCAGTTATTTTCGGGTACCGATAATCTTTATTCAATATCCGATCGCCAGATCATTGTTTCCAAAAAGAACGATCTCCCGGTGCAGGCAGAAAAAAATCAAAGTAAACGGATTGTTACGGGGGTTGTAAACGATGACATGGGACCTGTAGCCGGTGCAAACATCGTTATAAAAGGAACGACAAACGGCACGATAACGGATGCGGATGGAAAATTTGTTCTTGACGATGTTCCGGAAGGAGCTGTTCTCCAGATTTCTTACATCGGCTACCTATCACAAGAAATAGCAGTCGGTAATCAGGCGGCACTTCGTATTTTATTAAAAGAAGACAATCAGTCGCTCGAAGAGGTTGTGGTGGTAGGTTACGGATCGGTACGTAAAGCCGATTTGGCAGGATCGGTCTCTGTATTGGATAGTAAATCGTTTAAAGATCAGCCTATTAAAGAGGTTTCAGAAGCGTTGCAAGGACGTGTGTCGGGTGTGCAGGTTCAGAACAGTGGGGTACCCGGTGGTGCCGTAAAGATTCGGGTACGCGGATCCGGATCTATAAACAGGAGTAACGATCCGTTGTATGTGGTCGATGGTATTGTCAGGGAAAGCGGTCTGGCCGGCCTGAACCCCGAAGATATCCAGTCAATGCAGATTCTGAAGGATGCATCTTCGACGGCAATTTATGGTTCTCGTGGAGCGAATGGGGTTGTTTTGATCACGACGAAGACCGGTAAAGCGAATATGCGACAGGTCGTTTTTGATGCGCAATTAGGTGTCGGTACGGTTGCCAAACGTTATGAAACGCTGACTCCGTATGAATTTGCCACATTATATAATACATATCGGGTCAATACATTCTCTCCGGATCAATTGGCAGCATTCCAAAAGGGTGTTGCAGGAACGGACTGGCAGGATGAAATTTACCAAACCGGTATTACACAAGATTATAAATTGACATTCTCCGGAGGTAGTGACAACGTTCAGTATTTGGTTTCGGGCAATTATGTAGGGCAAGAAGGTGTTGTGATCGAAAACATGAATAAACGTTATCAGGCTCGTGCCAATATCACATCACAGGTTTTGGACTGGTTACATCTCTCTGCCGATGCAAATATTTCTCATAATGTTAGAAATAGTGGATATTTTAGTGCCGGTAAATCCAATATCATAAATGTGGCGATGAATTATGCCCCTGTACTTTCTATTTTAAATGAGGATAATAGCTACACACGGGATCCATATAGCGCTTTAACCCAGCATAATCCTGTGGGACAATTGAAAGAGCAGGTGGGCGAATCCATGAATGATATCGTGAATGCACGCGTCGACCTGAAATTCGATATTTTGCCGGGATTGACATTTACAACCAGTAATGGGGTGGATTACAATGGCTGGAAAGGGTATTCTTTTTCAACAAAAAAAGTGACCAACAGCAATAATGGGATGAGCAACAGTGATGCTTATCGGATGACGTTGCAGACGACCAATAACTTGACGTATGCCGGAAAATGGAATGAACATGCACTGACTGTAACAGCCGTATATGAAGCACGCCAATCGGAATCCCGCCACATGGGAATAAGCGGTTCCGGAATTTTGACTGAAAGCGTTGGTTGGTGGAATGTGAATATGGCGTCCAGCCGTACGGCGGATAATGGCTATTCGAAATGGTCATTGATGTCAGGGGTAGGGCGTGTAATGTATAACTACAATGATCGCTATATGCTGACCGGAACCATCCGTGCCGATGGATCTTCTATTTTCTTTAATGACAAATGGGGATGGTTTCCTTCTATTGCGGCAGCTTGGTCGTTGGGAAATGAGGAGTTTATGAAGAATCAGCATCTTTTCCAATCATTAAAGCTCCGTGCAAGCTATGGTTTGATCGGAAGCCAGGCAATCAGCCCATATGCTACGTTAGGGCTTATGTCTAAAGCAATGTATGCGTTCGGTGCGCCGACACAGTATACCGGTTATTGGATTGGAACTTCGATTCCGACACCGGATCTTTCATGGGAAACGACACATCAATTGGATTTGGGTGTGGATTTTTCTGTCTTGGATAACCGTTTGAGTTTCTCGTTCGATTATTTCAATAAAAGAACAAAAGATGGATTGTTGCAACGTTCTATACCAGATTATGATGGAGGTGGTTTTTATTGGGTAAATGCCGCTGAAGTAAATAACTGCGGAGTAGATTTCTCCGTTAATGCGACTCTTGTCGATACGCCCGATTTTACATGGAATTCCATTTTTAACGGAACGTACTTGAAAAATGAAGTGAAAAACTTAAGCGGACTGGACTTTATTTCCGGAGTTTCACCTGCACCGGGTATGATTCCGACTGATGGAGTGAACCGGGTTGAAGTAGGTCAACCGATCGGTTCTTTCTACGGTTATAAATGGAACGGACTTGATAAGGACGGAAGAGACTCGTTTGAAGACCGGAATCAGGATGGCATCATCGACAGTAGTGACCGTACATTCATCGGTAAATCCAATCCTGATTTTACATTGGGATGGAATAATATGTTTAGATGGAAAAACTGGGACTTGAACTTCTTCTTTACCGGTTCGTTTGGAGCCGATCGCCTGAATTTGGTTCGTTTTACCGGAACGGCTATGACCGGAGACTTTGCCTTTGTAACATTGCGTGAATATATGGATGACAATTATGATGTAAAGAAACAGTCTGCCCGTTATCCGTCTGTTTCCATTGCAGGAAATGATTATCAATCGGCTTCCATTTCTACAAAATTCTTAGAATCGGCCGACTATTTCCGTTTGGACAACTTGAGTCTGTCTTATAATTTGCCAAAAAAGATTGTAAAGTTTGCTGATTTACGTTTGACGTTCAGTTGCCAAAACTTGTTTACAATCACAAGTTACAAAGGAATGGATCCTGCGGGAATTTCTTTTATGGATCCGGGTAGTGGTAGCGTTGATATAAATGACGGTATTGATTTGGGGGCTTATCCCTTGACCCGCTCTTATACATTTGGCGTTCGATTGAATTTTTAACTATAAATTGATACAATAGCATGAAAACGAAACATATCGTATGTATATTAGGCTTGGCCTTATCGTCTATCTCTTGTCGTGATTTTTTGGATGAAGACCCGAAAGGACAATTGACGCCATCGACATTCTTTTCTACACAGGAAGAATTGAATATGGCTACTTATGCATTATATAATAAAGTCTGTATGCTTCAGACGAATACAAATCCGACGATCCCTTCTTGGCAGGGAGATGATTTGACAACGAATCCGGGTAGTAATAAACAGGCATATGCCGAAGTCGATGCATTTCATCCGACAGATGCCAATAAAGGAATCGTAGCTGCTTGGCAGACGGCTTATACGGCTATTAAAGCAGCCAATTATATCATATTGAATGCCGATAGGACACCAACGACTGCCGAAGAGATCGATATTGCGATCGGACAGGCTAAATATTGGCGTGCAGTCAACTACTTTTGGTTGGTACGCCGTTGGGGGCCTGTTCCGTTGGTTTTGGATAATGAAGTGAATTACGAACGTCCGCTGGCCTCGGTAGAAGAAGTATATGCTCAAATTGTAAAAGACTTGCAAGATTGTATTGCGATGCTTCCTACAAACTATGCTGCGGCACCTCGCAAATATGAAGGCGTGAATGTGTATATTACAAAACAGGCTTCGCAGGCAACTTTGGCTGCTGTGTATATGGCGATGGCCGGTTGGCCGCTGAAACAGACACAATATTATGCTGCTGCTGCCGAACAGGCAAAAGCCGTGATAGATGGTGTGAATGCGGGTAGGTATGAATACATACTGGAACCTGAATATAAACATGTATATGCTCCGAGTCATAATTATTCTAACGAAACGGTGGTTGGAATCAACTATTCTCGTGCTTTTGTCTGGGTTGAAGATTCACAGATGACAGACAGTAACCTTTTTGAGTCGCTCGGAGGCTGGGGTGATGGTTGGGGAGAAATTAAATTCTGGAAAGAATTTCCTGCCGGACCTCGTAAAGATGCCACTTATAATCCGAAAATATTGGCAAAAAATACGGCTGGAAATGAACTGTTGGATTGGTGGAATAAAGATATTCCGGAACAGCATCCGATGTTCAGTATTTTTACGATTGGTGAAGATGGAGGTGACTACGACTATACCAAACCGGCTAATTCAAGTTGGATGACCAACGACCATCGTCATCGTCTGATACGCTATTCCGAAGTGCTGTTATGGTATGCTGAAGCACAGGCCCGTGCCGAAGGTACACCGAATGCGATGGCTTATGACTGTTTGAATCAGGTACGTAAACGGGCAGGTTTGGAACCTGTCGCCGGTTTGGACGGCACTGCCTTTGCCAATGCTGCATTTAAGGAACATGGTTGGGAAGTGGCCGGCTACTGGGTGGCTATGGTAACTCGCCGTGATGACCAGTTGCGTATGGAATTGCTGGAGCAGACTTTCAACAGCCGGAAAGCGAATATTCCTGTAGAAGTAGCACCCGGAGTTACTGTCGCTGAAACGGTATTGGTGCCTGAAGCTACTGTTTGGGAAGGTGAAAAATCAATCTATTTGCCTTATCCGTCAACGGATAAACAGCAGAACTCAAACTTGAAACGATAGTTACAGACTGTAAGATAGGCACTATCGTGTAAAGCCTTTTTTGAAATGTAGTTGTGTGAGGAACTGCCTCAAAAGCCGTTAAGGCAGTTCCTCCCTTTTTCTTGTTTTTTTGGTGTGTCAAACAAATAAATGTTTTCCAATTATGAATCTTAAACTTTTACTGCTTTTACCATTTTTTGTGACTCCTCTTTTTGCGCAAGAGGTGTACATGAAGTCTGTAACTGAAAAAATACCTACCTATCGGATCGGTAATCCGGAAGAGAATCCGATCTTTTTTACGGGGAGGGTTTATCAAGGGGCAGAAGGCTATATTTATCCTTATCCGCTGTATGATGTGTTGACCGAAGAAAAAGTAGAACAAGACTACAATGTGCTTCGTTTGGGTAATCCTTACTTAGAGGTGTCTGTCCTTCCCGAAATCGGAGGACGTATTTTTGCAGCGGCCGACAAAACAAACAATTATCCATTCTTTTATACGCAAACCGGTGTGAAGCCTGCTTTGATCGGCATGTTGGGTGCCTGGCTCTCCGGAGGAGTGGAGTGGAATGTCCCGGATCATCATCGTGCAAGTAGTTATATGCCTGTGAATTGGACGATGAAAGAGAATGAAGACGGCAGTAAAACCATTTGGGTGGGAGAAACGGAATTGCGACACAGATTGAAATGGTCGGTTGGTATCTCGGTCTATCCGGACAGGTCATGGGTGGAAGCCAAAGTTAAAGTAATTAACCCGACTTCGATGATCCAGTCTATGCTATATTGGGCAAATGTGTCGGTTCACTGCAATGAACAATATCAGGTGATATTTCCGCCTGATGTACAATTTGGGGCAGATCATCATAAAGTGTATTTTACCAATTGGCCGATGGGAGAACCAACTGTCGGAAGTGGTCATGTGGCCGACCTGTCTTGGTGGAAGAATTTTACGGGAAGTTCCCGGTCTATTTTTGCTTGGGGCAGTGAAATGTCTTTTTTAGCCGGTTATGACTATGGGAAAGATGCCGGAACCGTGCATGTGGCGAATCGCCATGTTGTGCCGGGAAAGAAATTTTTCTTATGGGGTAATAATGCAAACGGAGAGATGTGGAACCGTATCTTATCCGATAAAGACGGACATTATTTGGAATTGATGGTCGGGGCTTATTCGGATAATCAACCGGATTATAGCTGGATCAATCCGGGAGAAATTCGGGAATTCAGTCAGATTTGGTATCCGATCAAAGGAATCAAAGGGGTGAAAAATGCAACAGAAAATGCGGCTGTAAATTTCGAACCGGAAGCGGGAAATACATACAGAGTGGGCTATTGTGCAACGACACGCTATCAAAATGCGCGGGTAATTGTGAAATATAAGGATCGGATTTTAATGGATAAACGGATAAATATTGATCCGGATCATTATTTTTTGGAGAAAGTATCCGTTCCTGATACTTCAGATCCGGCGGCATTGTATACGGCTCTCTACAATGCGGAAGGCGATCTCTTGGTCGACTACCGGCCTGTCTTGAAAGAAACGAAACCTTTACCTGATGTGATAGAAGGAACGAAACCGGTAAAAACATATCAAACCAATGAAGAATTGTATATAGCCGGACTGCGTATCGATCAGTTTAATAATGCCCGACTGGATTATATGGATTTTTATAAAGAGGCGCTGGAGCGTGATTCGATGGATGCCCGTGTAAATATTGAAGTCGGAAAGCATTATATCAGACAAGGGATATGGAAGTTGGCTGAACAACATCTGTTACGTGCCCAAAAGCGTTTGTCTCATGATTATACAACGGTAAAGAATACCGAAGCATTGTATTATCTTGGCTATCTATACCGGCTAACCGGCAAATACGATCGGGCTGTCGATGCCTTTTGGGCGGCAACTTGGACACCTGAGTTTAAACACCGGGCTTTTTATGAATTGGCGGTTTTGGCATTAAAAGAAAATGATTATAAAAAAGCGCTCGATCTGATTACCCAATCTCTTTATGTGGGAGGACGCGATTTACAGGCTCTTACACTTAAGGCCTATATTCTTAGAATGTTGGGTAAGAAAACGGAAGCTCAAGAAACGATTCGTTATGTCCAACAGATTGATCCGATAGATTATTGGAGTGCTGCCGAAGCAAGTTTGTCGACTGCACAGGGTGCTTCTTTTTTGAAATCAGGTATAAATCATAACAGTAAAGGCCTTATTGCTGTTCAGGAGTTGTTGGAAGTCGTGACAAATTATATGGCTATTGATGCTACACAAGATGCATTGGTCTTGTTGGATGATGCGATAAAAATAGGAGAGCCGTATGCTTCTTTTCCGTTGGTATATTACTACAAAGCATCTAATTTGCAGAAAAGCGGCAAGCGTATGGAAGCCCAAAAGTGTATGGAGCAGGCAAGACAATTGTCTCCCTTGCATAATTATCCTTTTCGTTTAGAAGAAATCGAGCTCTTCAACGGTTTATTGGAACAGTTTCCGGATGATTCTTTTGTTCATTATCACTTGGGTAATTTACTTTATTATTTAGGTCAGAAAGAGCATGGTTTTGAACACTGGAAGCGCTCTGCAACCTTGAATCCTTCGTTTGCTGTTGCTTGTCGCAACGTAGGGTTTGAATATGGGCGGCTGCAAGATTGGGATAATTCCATGAAGTATTATGAAATGGCAATCGGGGCGAACCCGGATGATCCGCTTCTGCTAACGGAATTGGATAAAGTGTGTGAACAGGCCGGTATTTCGGAATCCCAACGATTGAAACGGCTGGAGACGCTTATCGAAACGGTCATGAAACACGATGATACCGTCATGCGGCTGCTTACATTATATAATGCTTCCGGCTTGTATGATAAAGCCATCAAGATTTTGGATGACCGGCATTTTCATTTGTGGGAAGGAGGCGGACAGATTCATGATATATATGTGGATTCGCATCTGTTGAAAGGTCTAAAACTCTTGAAAACAAATTATTTGGAAGAGGCGGTTCGGGAATTTTATTTGGCTGATCAATATCCTGAAAATCTGGAAGTGGCTCCTTCGGTAGGAGGAGGCTATGCAACCAAAATCCATTTTTTGGAAGGGCTTGCTTATGAAGGTATGAATCAGCCGGATAAGGCGAAAACCTGTTTTGAAAAATCGGTGATGAGCGGCCGGGCGGATGATCATTTGTCGGATCTGTATTATTATAGGGTTAAAGCGTTGCGCAAGTTGAACCGATTGAAAGAGGCGGATGAAATTTTGCTTACATTCCGGCAGAAGATGGAATACATGCGTAAAAATTTGATGGATTCGTATGCCAAGTTTGGCGAAGCCAATCAAAACATCCAACAGAGTAACCTTTTATATTATTCCGGTTTAATGCATTTATTACAGGACGATCGTTCTGCTGCCGGTGCTGATTTCAAGCAGGCGCTCGAACTTTATCCCGGAAATATTTGGGTGAAACAGATGATTTTCGATGAAATAGAGATGAAATAGACAAGGAGGCTGTGTCGAAACAATCGTTTCGACACAGTCCCTTGGATTTTGTTAACAAGGGATGAAATGAAATTCAAGGCGCTAAGAAGTTCACCCTTTATGACACAACCTCATAAATTCTTATCTTTCTTATGTAGAGACCTTATTCGGCGGCATTGTGTCCGGATCAGCGGAGATAGTCCTCGAACGTTTTACCTTGAAAATGGGGGATAACGGTATATACTCCCCGTTCTTGTAATGAAGCGGCCGAATTTGTTGTACTTAAACCGATTACGCGCATGCCTGCATTTATCCCGGCTTGTATTCCGGCAAACGAGTCTTCAAAAACGAGGCAATCTGCAGGATCGCTTTTCAGATCTTGTGCAGCTAACCGATAACACATGGGGTTGGGTTTTCCGGCAGTGATACGGTCGGCACTGACAATGGTATCGAAAAAGTCGGCTATATGCAGTATGCGGAGGGCACGTGCCAGTTTCATGTTGTCGGAACTGGTAACAAGCCCGACTTTTATATCCTTTTGTTTCAGCAACGACATAAATTCCAATGCCCCCTCCACAATCGGAAAGGGCATTTGTTGCTCGAAAGCAGTCGATTCTTGTACAATCATTGCTTGATATTCCGCTGTTCGGTCGGCAAAATAGGTCTTTAACATATCCGGAAGAGTTGTACCTTTGATATGGGAGGCAAAATGTGGAATTCCTACCCCATAACGTTCGCCGGCCTCGTTCCAATAGGCATCATAAATAGGTTCGGTATCCACAATGACACCGTCGAAGTCAAAAAGAGCTGTTGTTTTCTTTCTCTGTTCCATACCGATCGGATATTAAAGGGAGCCCGTTTGTTTGAATTTGCTGAAAACGACCTGCTGGCGAACATCGGCAATCACCCGATCGCTTACCGATAGAGGGACAAACTCGTACGTATGGATATACGCCTGCTGTACCTTTTCAAAATCTTTTTTTGTACAAAAAAAGAATCCTTCGGAAGGGCGTTGCGTCTCGAAATTGTGAAACCTGTTTCCCAAATAAAAATTCAATCCGTACAGATTCGTATATTTTTTCAAATCGTTCATTACATACATGTTTGTTTTGTCTATCGGATAATCTTTTGTAATCTGCTCGGCAAAAGAACGGGCAGAACTGCCCTTGCGTATGCTACGCATTACAATGCCGTCGGTAGCCAAAAGAAGAACGAATACCAAGGTAATGGTGGCGTAAAGTATTTTTATATTGATTTTTTTCCCTATCTGTATGCAGGCTGTAATCAAAGCAATACTCAAAAGTGCGATTATACAGCAGGTTAAGACCCCTGGGTGCATGAACGTTTCGGAAATGTAAAGTGTGTATTGAGCCAGGAAAATGGCTATGAACGGATAAGCCGGCATGAGATATACGCTGCGCTTACTGGAGGGTATGGAATAGAAAAGCAGGATACAAAAGAGTGCGACTGCACTGAACAGCTTTTCTTTTTCCATCTTCCGGAGCGATTGGACGGCTTCTTTAAACAGTTCTTTCCCTGATTTTCCGGGTTTTAAGCGTTTTATTCCGAAAAGAGAGAAAAAGAAAAAGAGCGTCCAAGGGGCAAAACCGGCGGCTAATGTCATGAAATTATACCAAACGCCGTTTTCATGCCCCAATTCGTACGAAATGGCAGGGGTGCTGAGGTGAAAGAAACGTCCGAAATTTTCGGCTAATACGACCTGCAAGAAGTCGTCTCCTCCCTGTTTCCATGCTGCAACATACCAGATCAGCGGTAAGAATAGCGATGATATGCCTGCATAAAGCAGACTTTTGAAGACCGTTAAGAGAGTGTATTTACGGAGTATCAACAGATACACGCCAAAGACAAATAATGGAAGAATGACGCCGACCGGCCCTTTAGTTAATACGGCACATCCTAATAAAAGGGGGATGACAACCGGTAATCCTTTCATTTCCAATTGATCTTCCCATTGATAAAGCTGGAAAAGCCCGATAACCATAAAGGCCGTCAACAGCATATCTACCCGCGAAGTCATGGCTGCCCGGTGTATTTCGATGCTGGTAATCAGTAGTAATGTGGCAATAAAGACTTCCTGAAATCGGAGTCTTTTCCCAAAGAAGAAAAGGGTGAAACCGATGAGCACGATAAATGCCAGTGCCGACGGCAACCGGGAGGTAAATTCAGACACGTAACCTTGCGGATATGAAAATACCGCCATCAACCAATGAGCCATAGGTGGTTTATAGGCAAACTCATCCGCGTAGACTTGCGGCAGTACCCAATTGCCGGTTTCGAGCATGGAGACAGCAACTGCGGCCTCTCTCGGTTCTCCCTTCGTCGCGAAATCTCCTAATCCGATCCAGGGAATAACCGATAACACACAAATCAGAATAATTAAAGTTACCGGCTTCTGCAGGTAAAGATATTGGAGTGTCGGTGTACGCATAAGCAAAATATATAGGAGGCTTTTGTCCTCTAAAAAATGAATTGCAAAAGAACGATTTTTTATGGACTTTTCCTCCTTTTTTACAAACTTTTAGGCTCTTAAGATCTCTTTTATGGCTTGCCGGATGATTTTTGCATCGGACTGATCTTCTTTTAAAATAGCGAGGATCAGGTTGATATAGTTTTCTTTATTGTTGATTCCGCACAGGTTGCATAAACGCGATTGAGGAAGCATCCCTTTCTGATTGTATACTTGTAAAATTCGGTTATAATCGGCCGTTTCCGCATAATGCATGAAAAGCGCTTTGATCTGATGATAACTTTCTTCTACATGTACGGTCTCCCGGATACTTTCTACACAGGCCGCCAATTCGTCTACCGAGCTCATCTTTCTGTTCAGCACGGTTTCCAACTTCTTTTGTGCCCGATGGCGTACATGCAACAAAACCTGGCCCTCCATGTCTTTTTCGAAAAGCTTGACGACGTTCTCTTTTACCTGCTCGAAAACGTCGTCCGGATCTTTAATCATGCGTTTCGCTACCACTTTGATAATCGGTTCAAGCATCAACAGGTTTTCGACTTCCGCCACTTCCGGTACCAGAATGTGCTGTTCGCGCAAATATTCGATTTCAGCCTGAGTGCGCCGGTCTCGATCTACAATGCCTCTCGATTCGAGCGTGTGAAAGTCTTTTAGTTGCGAGAAAGCTTTGGTCGTTTCG
>JBHCAZ010000069.1:0-26086 GCA_041798765.1 Parabacteroides sp.
CCGACGCATCACGGAATACGACCGGAAGCTCCGAAAAGAAGAAGGAAAGCTGCGTATAGGGGCAACAGATCTTTTAGGAACAAGCATTTCCGGCAAGACATTGGGTATTATCGGCATGGGCCGTATCGGGAAAGCGCTTGCCAAAAGGGCCAATGCCTGCGGGATGTCGGTCATTTATCACAATCGCCATCCTTTATACATCGAAGAGGAAACCCGACTGAACGTAACGTATGCATCGAAAGAAGATTTGTTGGCACAAGCCGATTTTATTTCGATAAATGTACCGCTGACGGAAGAGACCCATCACCTGATCGGAGAAGCGGAACTAAAACAGATGAACCCCCAGGCAATTCTGATCAATACGGCACGTGGTCCCATCGTCGATGAAAAAGCGCTGGTACAAGCGTTGAAAGACAAAACCATACGAGCGGCCGGATTGGATGTGTTCGAATCCAACGACGTTCCACTTCCGGAATTGTTAGCTTTGGACAATGTGGTACTGACGCCTCATGTCGGCACGCAGACCTTGGAAGCGCGGCAACTGATGGCCCGTACCGTCTCCAACAATGTAATCGGGTTCATAGAAGGCGACCGTCCTGTGTCACGGGTCTATCACCCATGACCGCAGCGTTTATATTAAAAGAATTGCAGTCGGTAGGATCTCCGGAGAAAGCAGCCCATTTAAGTCGGTTTTTCAAAACAGGCCCGGGCGAATACGGGGAGGGAGACCGCTTTATCGGTGTCACTGTTCCGCATACCCGCATCATTGCCAAAGCGAACCAGGCAATGCCGCTTGAAGAAATCAAGCATTTATTGGATGCTCCCTGGCACGAAGCCCGGCTCTGTGGCCTGTTGATCCTCGTGTTCCGGTTCCAAAAGGCGCAAAAAAGCAAAAACACAGCAGAACAGGAAGCCATCTTCCGTTTCTATATAAAGAACGCCCGCCGTTGTAATAATTGGGATTTAGTCGACCTCTCCTGCCGCGATATCGTCGGCGAATATCTGGCCGACAAGGACCGTTCACTGCTATACCAGTTGGCGGATAGCGACAACCTGTGGGAACAACGCATTGCCATCGTTGCTTCTTGGGCGTTTATCCGCAAGAATGATTTTACGGATACATTGGAACTTTCCAAACGGTTGCTGCCCCACAAGCATGACCTGATACACAAAGCGGTGGGATGGATGCTCCGCGAAGTAGGCAAACGGGACCGGGACGTCCTGACCCGTTTTATAGAAACGTATGCCGTCTCCATGCCGCGTACCTGCCTTCGATACGCAATCGAACATTATCCGGAAGAGCAACGCCAATACTTTCTAAAAAAGAGGTAATGGAAGAAACGGTACGAAATCAACTCAAAGCATGGGCGTCTCAATACAATACCGCCGCCTTTATTCAAGACGATCCGGTACGTTTCCCGCATCGGTTCGTACGCAAGCAGGATATCGAAATCTCCGGCTTTCTGACTGCTTGGATTGCCTACGGCAGGCGAAGCCTGATCCTGCAAAAAGCGGAATGGCTGCACAGCCATATGGGAGAAAGTCCTTACGCATGGATCTGCTCCGGCTCATTTCGGCAATTAACCGATAAAAGAATCCCCCAAGGACGAGATACTTTCTATCGGTTTTATACATTTTCCGACTTGTCGGACCTCTGCGAACGGCTGTTCGACATATATATTCACTACCATTCGATGGAGGATGCTTTTGCAGCGGCATCCGGCAACGATCCGATAGAGAAACTGCAAGCTCTGTTTCAAGGGATTGCCGGTATACCTGTTTCGGGCGGAAACTCGGCATGCAAACGGCTCGCCATGTTCCTGCGCTGGATGGTTCGACGAGACCGGATCGTCGATTTCGGTATCTGGGAATCAGTCCTTCATCCATCGGAACTGCTGATTCCGTTAGACACGCATGTCTACCAGATTTCGACACAGTTGGGGCTAACCGACCGAAAAACCGCTACGCGGAAAACGGCGGCTGAAATCACTGAAAAATTAGCCGAAATTTTTCCGGGCGATCCCTGTTTGGGCGATTTTGCCCTGTTCGGTTATGATATAAACAAAGATAAAAATGAAAGAAGAAAAACATAACATCTCGTCTGTGTGCATTTATTGTGCATCCAGCACACAAATTGCCCCCATCTATTTTGAGGCGGCACAGGCCGTCGGCCGGCTGTTGGGCGAACAGCAAATACGGGTGATCAACGGAGCCGGAAACATCGGCCTGATGTGTTCTGTTTCCGATGCGGCCTTAGCAGCCGGAGGAAAGGTCACCGGTGTCATTCCCCGTTTCATGATGGAGCAGGACTGGTATCACAAGGGGCTGAGCGAGCTGATTGTTGTCGAAACCATGCACGAACGGAAAAAGCGAATGGCCGAAATGGCCGACGCCGTCATTGCCCTGCCCGGAGGATGCGGGACGTTGGAAGAGCTGCTCGAAATCATTACGTGGAAACAATTGGGACTCTTTTTCAATCCGGTTGTGATCCTGAACACCAACCACTTTTACGACCCGCTGCTCGAAATGTTTCAAAAGGCGGTAGACGAAAAATTCATGCATCAAAGGCATGCCGATATATGGACGGTAGCTTCTACACCGGAGAAAGCCGTCGCATTGATTCACCAGCTTCCTCTTTGGGATAAAGATTCACGCCGGTTTGCGGCATTACGGTAATCTTTTTCAACGGACCAGGTCAGTCAGCCGTATTGTCTGAAAGGTCATGTGGGCCACGCTCGACTCATACAGGATACCGATTGTTTCCCGGTCGATCATTGTCAGGCAGGAGTACCCCCACCCTTCGCCTTCATCCAAGACAATCTGATATTCGGAAGGCCAGGTCAAGCCACCGTCCAAGCTGGCTTTCACCGTGATATGGTTCCGCCCTTTAGTCGTATTCGGATTGGAGAAAAGCAGCACATCCTTGCCGAGACTGTTTTCCGCAGCGGGTACCTGTAGCAGACTGGCCATACATACCGGCTCCGGAAGGGCGCTCCGGTTGGAAGGATGTTCCGTCCAGGTTTTTCCCAAATCGGTCGTAACCGAAACGGCACGGCTTCCTCCCCGGTTATCGCGCATATTCAACATCAAGACGCCCGGTTCCACTTCGGCCACTTGAGATTCGGTCGTATTGCTGCGGGCCGGCTGATGCAAATGCCAACTGTTACCCCGGTCTTTGCTGTACATAATGCCGGCATGCGGTATACGGGTAGAATCGATAAACTGTATCGGGAAAACCAATGTTCCGTCTTGCATGGTAATGCCTCGTCCCGGCCCTTGCAATAAGAAATACCAAGAAGGATCTTTCACCTCCGGCGTAATATTGATCGGTTTACTCCACGTTTTTCCATCATCCTCGCTTTTGACCAACATCAGTTGGGCTGTCCGTTCTTTATCCATACCCGGGAAAGAGCTCCACCAGGCACGTTGGTTTCCCATACCGTGCGTCCATGCAGCAATTACCCAGACCGTATTCGTTTTTTCATCGACCAAAATAGAAGGATCTCCCACCCCATTCTGCGCCTGCGGAAGGCCGCCGTCTTCGCCGAATGTCATTGCAACGCGCATCGGCTCCCACGTCTGCCCCTTATCCGTACTGCGGCTCAGACCTATATCGACTTTTTCCTGCAAATCCACACTACTGTTATAACGGATATCATAGACTCCCAGCAAAGTCCCTTTACGGGTCGTCACCAAACCGGGAATCCGGAAAGCCGCCGATCCGTCATCGCCCGCCTGACGCACGCCAAGGCCGACACGCTGTTTTTGGACCTTCCCTTTCCAAACAACCGGCACCGGCCGACGATCAATCAGTGCCTGCTCTATCGTTGCCCCAAAAGTTGTCGACAAATTCGCCTCCGGACGAAGCTGGACACTGATCCAGAAATAATTGATTCCCTCCGGCATCGGTTGTTCGGAGGTCAGGCGAACCGTAGAAGCAACGGGAGATTTTTCATCCTGCACCACCGAATAGGCTGCCAAAGCCTTGCGGGTATTCCCCGGGATATGGCTGGAAACATAGGTTGTCGCGCTAAAATGTTCACCTTCGCGGGCACGCGATTCCACACCGCTGTAAAACAGACGTACTGCCTGGATAGCTTTCCAGTCCGTCTGCTCGTCAAGATGCAACGTTATCTCATTAAGCACACTGCCCGACCGAGCCGGAACACGCATTTCATACCATACATTATCGGTCCGATCAATCAGCATCGGGATCTGTCTCTCTCTGACAAAAAGCGTGTCTGCTCCCCATACAGCCCGGGTGGCCCAAAGCAACACAACGAAAAACCAACCTGTCTTTTTCATTTCTCCATCCTTATTAATCAGATAAACCATTTTCTCCGGCAAGAATTTCTTCACACAGCAGATACGACTTCAAAAGCATGCGTGGAATGTGGAACGGTCCCTTATACATATTTCCCTTTGCCGGTTGCGAGAGGGTTCCGTCATAATGAAAATAGCCGTACCATTCGCCGTACTCCGGATCGGGAAAGCGCTCATACGTATACGTATTGACTTTCCGGTGCATTTCTATATATTTTGTATCTCCGGTCGCCTCATAAGCATATAATGTAGCAATGATAGCCTCGCACTGCGGCCACCAGAATTTCATATCGTGCCAGTATTCCTGCTGCGGACGATTCTTACAATCGCGGAAATAGGTGATTCCTCCATATTGTTGATCCCAACCCCATTCCCAAGACCAGTCGAGAATCGTCAGGCCCAATTTTTTCAACTCCGGATCCCAATTCCGGTATTTGGCCTCTTCCAGAATAAACCAGGCCGTTTCGATCGAATGGCCGGGATTAATCGTCCGTCCGGCAATCGAATCGATAAATTCGCCGTTCGGCCCGACCGTTTCGAGGATGGCCCGGAATTCCGGATGGAGAAAGTCCCGGCGCAGTTCGGCAATCGATTCGTCGATCTGCCGGGTAAGGACCTCATCCTCCACCACCTCCCGGATACGGGCTGCCGTATCGATCAAGATCATACACAACGAATGGCCTTTTGCCACAAACCCCTCTTTAAATTTTGGCTCCAAAGCACCCGGCGTATTTTTATAATACAAAATCCGCTTGAAAAGCTCTACAGCTTTCGTGGCATACGTTTTATCTCCCGACGCCTTTGCATACTGGGCCATGGCGATGGCTGCAAACGTTTCGGAAAAAACATACCGGCGTTTACGCACCGGCACACCATCGGCAGTCACTTCATAAAACATCCGCCCATCGGTATCGAAACAATATCTTTCTATAAAATCGATCCCATTCTTACAGGCAGCCAGCCATTCTGCATTCATTTCTATATGATTGTAGGCATACGCAAGGATAAAAGCAAAGCGCCCTTGAAACCAGACCGATTTATTCGAATCCAGCAAAGCGCCGTCACGGTCGAGGCAGGTAAAATAACCGCCGTGCTTTTTATCTATACCATGCTTTAACCAGAAAGGCAAAATATCAGTCAACAGATCCTGTTTGTATTTTCGACTCCAATCCTTCAAATATTCATTCGGTTTTATATGCTTTGCCATAAGATTTTTTTTATTGTTTGTATCCGAAAAAATCTATTTGTTTAATTATGGGACGAAAATAAATAAAATATTTTAATAATTAAGCGGCAGAAAGAATTATTTTTCTCGATCATTCTTTTTTTTAGAAACGAACCATGCCCAGCACCTTACTTCTCGAAAGCAGGCAAGCGCCCAATACGCCGGCACGTTCACCCAATTTAGACACCTTGATTTCCGAATCGCCGCTTACCAAGTTGAGTGAATATTTCCGGATCGCGCTTTTAATGGGCAGACTGATATACTCACCTGTAAGCGAGAGCGTTCCCCCCAAAATAACCAGTTCGGGATTAAAGATATTCATTAATCCGGCAATGCTTTTCCCTAAATGGAATCCGATTTGTTCTAAAATTTCGATACAAAGCACATCCTCTTTCCGGATTGCTTCCACTAAATTAAGGAGCGTTATCCGTTCGCCGTTTTTTATTTTATCTCCGAGAATCGTATTGCTGCCCTCTTTGTACCGTTCCAACAAATAACGGTGCAGCGCCGATCCGGAAGCCTCCGTCTCAAGACATCCTTTTTTTCCGCAATGACAGATCTCTTCATTGTCGAACAGGCAGAAATGACCGAATTCCCCTGAAAAGCCGGACTTTCCATAATAAAGATTCCCGTCGATTATGATTCCCAAACCGAGCCCCCAAACCATATTGACAAACAAGATGTTTTTTTCACCTTTAACTACGCCCTGCATATATTCGCCGTATATCATGGCGCGCGAATCATTTTCGATATAGGTCTTTACATTCAGCCTTTTTTCGAGAATTTCCTCCAACGGTTTCTCTTCAAAATAGAAATAGCTGTAACTATAGCCCGAAACAGGATTGACACGGCCGGGGATATTCACCCCGATGGCCAAAATCTTTTCCCGTGGAACAGGCAAAGCCGAAATAAAACCGTCGACTAACACACACAACTCCTCCAATGCTTCGCGGGTATTGGACAAATCGTAGGGGATATTTTCTTCCACACGGATTTTCTCTCCTTTAAAATTGACAGCAGCCAGATGTATTTGATACGCCATGATGTCCACACCGATAAAATAACCGGAAGCCGGATTCAAGCCGTACAGGTTCGGTTTACGTCCGCCATTCGTATCCTGCTTTCCGAAATCGCGAATATATCCGCCCTCCTGCAGTTCGGAAACCAATTTCGTAACGGTAGGAATACTCAAATCCATTTCACGGCCCAAGTCGGCGATTGTCGCATCGCCATTCGCGATATAATAATGGATAATTTTTTTCTTCAGCACTTCATTTCTGCTTGTATTATCCGAGGTAAGTAAAAATTTTGCACTCATGGCTGTTGTTTACAAATTATCTATTTTACAAATATAGCACTTATAAAAAGAACAAAGCGAAAAAATATCAGAAATAACAGACAAAAAATATTTGATATTAGCAAAAAGAGATCAAATTATTTAACAAATTACAGCAAACCAGGAAACTATCAGAAGCAAGGACATCAGGGCAAGGATTGAAGGTACATAGAGAGGGACGAGAGGAATTTGCGCCATATCTCGGAGATGACTATAAAGCCTAACATATTTTTAACAGTACTTAATTCCGTTGAGTAACATATGTTACCAATGGGTGTGCTTTTATCTCCATACCTTTGCTTCCACAATAATGGTTAAGCATATGAAGAAATTAGATTTATCGCAAAACATATACGAGTTGACGACCCTGTATCCTGAGCTTATCGACATCATGTCAGATCTCGGGTTTTCAGAAATCAAGAAAGAGTTCATGCGCAAGTCGATGGGTAAATTGATGACATTGCCTAAAGGGGCCAAACTTAGAGGCATCGGCATGGAAAAGATCATCTTTACCCTGTTGCAGAATGGCTTTGAACTAACAGGAGAAATGCCGGATATTGCGAAAACAGAAGCAGAAATATTCAACCCAACTTCAGCTGCTTCTACTAAAGACGATCGGATCGCATTATTGAAAGGATACCTAAACAGGCTCAATGAGGGCGAGGATCTGGCTGTCGTTCGAGAAGATTTTGTAAAAAATTTCAAGGACGTAGAGGCTTCTGAAATCATGCGTGCTGAGCAAGAACTGATTCGTGAAGGAGAGACAATAGATAAGGTTCAGAAACTATGCGATGTACATTCTGCGCTATTCCATGGTACAACCCGTCAAGAAAAAATAGCCAATGCAGAAAAAGAGGTAGCAGCATCGCTACAGAGGGAGTTTGTTGCCAAGCAATTCCATACAGAGGCAGAAGTTGAAATTGACAATGCCCAAAGACAGGAACAGCATACGATCGCACAGGCTCGTGAGAATATTGATAAGTGTGGAGTCTTAGTTGAGACAGAGGGTCATCCGCTACAAACATTCACTCTTGAGAATACGGCTTTGGCTGAATTGATTGCTAAGATCAGAGATCAGTTCGAAAATGGCGAAGACGTTTCAGCAACATTGGCAAAGATCCGTGAAGTGGCAGTACATTACGCAAAAAAAGGAGATCTACTTTATCCTCACCTTAAGGTAAAGTATGATATTGTTGGTCCTTCGCAGGTGATGTGGACACTTGATGATGAGATACGCAACGAACTTTCGACGCTTACAAAGATACAAGATCATAACGAGGATTGGAAGTCTCGTATACTTGCCGTTGTCCTGCGAGCAGAGGAGATGATCTATAAGGAGAAGAACATCCTTTTCCCTGTATGTGCAGCCAACTTTACCGACATAGAATGGCAAAAGATCTATCGCGACAGTAAAGATTATGCCGTTTGTCTTGGAGTAGCAAGTAAAACTTGGCCTGTAGCAGAGAATTACACAGAAACACTTCCTGAGCATCAAGGAGAAATCGTAATGCCTGGCGGACATCTTACAGTCGATCAACTTACTGCTCTTCTGAACACGATCCCAATGGAAATCACATTCGTGGATGGCGACAACATCAATCGCTTCTTTAATGAGGGCGAGAAAGTGTTCCACCGCCCACAAATGGCTATCGATAGAGAAGTATTCTCATGTCATCCTCCAAAAATAGAACCAATGGTCCGTGCGATCATTGACGATTTCCGTACAGCTAAACGCGACAAAGTATCCATATGGATGGAAAAGAATGGCAGAACAATGCTCGTAAATTACATGGCGGTTCGAGACCATGATGGCAATTATGTTGGTACAGCCGAGTTTGTTCAGGATATGGAATTCGCTAAGGAGCATTTCTTGAAACAATAAATTGGAAACAGAATAGTAACAATTAAAAAGAATAAGATTATGAATTTTGAAAAAGGAAAAGTATTCGTCGCAAACGAGTTGGTAGATTATGCAGAAGGAAGTATAGTAAGTAAGGAATTGATCCACAACAATGCCGGTAGCGTAACGTTTTTCAGCTTCGACGCCGGTCAGGAGTTCTCACAGCATACTGCTCCATTCGATGCTTTTATCCTGGTAGTTGACGGAGAAATGCTTCTCAATGTTGAAGGTACAGATAATCATATCAAAGCAGGTGAAAGTTTTGTCATCCCAAGTGGTGCGCTCCATTCTGTGAAAGCAGAACAGAAGTTCAAGATGATTATCACTATGATCAGAGGCTGAACGATATTTAATATTTAATAAAACATGATCTCTGTCTCTATATAAAGATTACTCTTACCGGGAGTACCGGCAAACGTAAGCAGTAGATAGACAGGGAGATGAAATGAGGTATGGACGAATGGAACAAACTATTTCAGTTTATCCGAATTGAGAATTGTAATGGACTTGCCATCAATCTTGATAGCCTCATTTGCCTCAAACTCTGAAAGGCAACGCAGAAGAGAGAACTTCTGGATACCAAACATATCCGCAATCTCTTGACGGCTACGAGAGAGTTTGATCGTCCGATTCTGTTGCTCTTTAGCCGTCTCAAACAGGTATTTGGCTACTTTCTCACGTACAGAGAGAATGGATACCATATGCATCTTCTGGGTGAGAAACACGTTGATATCGCAAAGTTGCTGAATAAAGTTCATGCGTATCTGTTCGTTGATGTTGAAGAGGTGCTGGAGCGAGGATGGTTGCATGCGCAGGATGGTGGTAGGTTTTACAGTCTCTGCACTCACTGGCATGGCTTTGTTTTTGGCAAAGATAAAGGCTGGAGCAATCAGAATACATGCTTTCAGGCGGTCTATCTGCACCTGTTTGCCCGATTCGCCCGTCATACGGGTAATCATCTCGCCTTTCAGAATGAAATCAGCATACTTGCAAGGCATACCAGCCAAGGTATAGATTTCCTTGGCTGGATATTCCACAATCTTGTAGTTTACCGTTTGCATCAGTTGTTCTATTTCTATAGCAGACAATCCGCTGAAGAAAGGGCTGGTGACAAGTATCTCGAAAATTGATTGTTCCATCATCGTTTGCTTTCCAATATAACGTTTGAATGAATGCTTTATTATCAGTAATGCGAAATTCCCCGATAGGAATACGATCGGGAGTTTCACACAAAGCACGCAAACATCAAATTAAAACACTGATTAACAACACAATAAATCCAACAAAAGGTGATTTAAGAAACGAATCCATAGAAAAAAAGGATTTTCGATGCATATTCGGTAACAGACCGCTTGTCACTCTTGTGCCAATACGCTGTCACAACTGTGACAAAGGGAGCGTTTTTTAAACCCTGCCGACTGCCATTTTGTCAGGTGTTTTTATAGGTAAAAATAGGTCTAAGAAAAAAAGCCAAGCCTATGCCAAAAATGTTAAAAAACAAAAAAAAACAAAGAGGAGGTGTAAGTTTTATAGTTTTTGCTATTTTTATAGCACCATTATGATTCATGTATTAGCATAACATAACCTATAAATTTGAACGACAATGAAACTTTTACTAAAAACGATCCCGATCGTCTTTTGCCTCCTTTTTTCGTTCGCTTGTTCTAAAGAAGAACTGAAAAGTACGGATTAAAAAAATACGGTTTGGATCCAGGCCAATTTGGACTCACCCTGGTGGTTCGTCTTAGAATTTAAGAATGCAGAGGAGTATATATTCAAAAAAACAACAAGAGATCTGGTAACAATAGAATATATCGGCATCGGCAAATACTCTATCAAAAACAACCGGGTATATATCGACGCAAAATACCACGGAGGAACGACCTATTTTTTTGATATTGATTGGAACAAATACGAAATGTATGTTCAGGGATCAAATACGCCTTTTATAAAACAATAAACCACACAGATTATAGGCAGGGGGATATGTCGGCCTTTTGATGTTCCGGGCATATCCCCCTCAAATAATCCGCCCTTCTTTTTCAACGTCAGAAACGCCTCTTTTACAGCCAGTAAAAAAAGGCCGGCAAATAGGCTGCCTCTATACGCATACGGCCAAAAAGCAGCATGCGGAAAGATTGGCCGTGGGAGAAAGGCCTGTTAAATAACTCCCAAGGCATTCTCCGGGAAAAATCCATCGCGTTCCAACGGGCTAAAACAGGAATATCTTCGTATCTTTGCAAATCAAGAACGTTTTTTATGGAAGATGAATTTGATATAAGGGACACGCGGATGCCGGAAAACGAACGGGAATATGAAAATGCCCTCCGTCCGCTCTCTTTCCACGATTTCAGCGGGCAAGCAAAGGTAGTCGAAAACCTGAAAGTGTTCGTCATGGCTGCCCGTATGCGGAAAGAGGCACTCGACCATGTCCTCTTGCACGGCCCTCCCGGATTGGGAAAAACAACGTTATCGAACATCATTGCCAACGAGTTAGGGGTCGGATTCAAGGTAACTTCCGGTCCGGTACTGGATAAACCGGGAGATCTGGCCGGGGTATTGACCTCCTTAGAAAAAAATGATGTCCTTTTCATCGACGAAATACATCGCTTAAGTCCGGTCGTGGAGGAATATCTGTATTCGGCCATGGAAGATTTCAGAATCGATATCATGATCGACAAAGGCCCGAGTGCACGCTCGATCCAAATCGATCTCTCGCCGTTTACCTTAATAGGGGCGACAACCCGCAGCGGACTGCTTACCAGCCCCTTACGTGCCCGGTTCGGAATCAACATGCACTTAACCTATTACGACATGGAGACCTTGACGAAAATCGTGCTCCGTAGCGCCGATATTTTGAATGTGCAATGCGAACTGAATGCCGCCCGCGAGATCGCTTCGCGCAGCCGGGGTACGCCCCGTATCGCCAATGCGCTGCTCAGACGGGTACGCGACTTCGCGCAGGTGAAGGGGTCCGGAGAAATAGACAAAGCAATCTCCTGCTATGCGTTGGAGGCACTGAATATCGACCGGTACGGATTGGACCAGGTAGATAATAAACTGCTGACGACCATTATCGACAAATTCAAAGGTGGGCCGGTCGGACTGACTACCATCGCTACGGCTTTAGGAGAAGATCCCGGCACGATCGAGGAGGTGTACGAACCGTTCCTCATCAAGGAGGGATTTATCAAACGGACGCCACGCGGAAGAGAGGTTACCGAGCTTGCCTACACGCATTTAGGACGCCATAAAGAAAGTACACAAGGTTTTTTATTTGATTAAGGATAGAGATGGCAGGAGGAATGAAGCGGCTCGCAGGCGAAACCGCTATTTACGGAATCAGCAGCATTGTCGGAAAGTTTTTAAACTGGATGCTGGTGCCCATGTATACGCGGGTTTTATACAACGAAAGCGATTTCGGAATTGTCACCAACCTGTATGCCTGGACTGCCCTGTTGATGGTTTTACTCACCTACGGGATGGAGACCGGTTTCTTCCGGTTTATCAACAAAAAGGAAATTACGCTCCCGATGCGGGTATATGCCACTACCCTGTTCAGCGTCGCCTCGACCTCCATATTCTTCTTAGTCATTCTATTCAATGTATTATACCCCGTCAGTCGCTTCTTAGGCTATGAAAACCATCCGGAATATGTGGGGATGATGGCCGGGATCGTGGCAATCGACGCCTTTTGCAGCATTCCCTTTGCTTTTTTGCGCTATCAGGGCAAGGCGCTCCGTTTTGCCATCGTCAAGCTGCTGAATATTTTTCTGAATATTCTACTGGTTGTATGCTTCCTGATCGTTTTTCCGCTATTATACAAACATGCCCCTATTCTCATCGAATGGTTTTACAGACCGGATTATCAAGTAGGATATATTTTTATAGCCAATGTCGCTACCTCGTTGCTGACATTTGTCCTGCTCATCCCGGATATGGTGCCGGGACTACGGGAAAAAGCCAGTTTCGTGCTGCTAAAACAGATGCTCCGCTATTCGTTTCCGATCTTACTGCTGGGGATTGCCGGCATATTCAATCAGACGGCCGACAAAATCTTATTCCCGTTCCTCTTCGCCGACCGTACCGAAGCGAATACCCAGTTAGGCATCTACGGCGCCTGTTTTAAAATAGCCGTCGTCATGGTCATGTTTATCCAGGCCTTCAGGTATGCTTACGAGCCGTTTATCTTTGCCAAAAACAAAAGCGGCGGCGATGAAAGCACGAAAGCCTATTCGGAAGCCATGAAGTTTTTCATCATCTTCTCGTTTCTGATTTTTTTAGGGGTCATGTTTTACCTCGACATCCTGAAATATTTTGTAGCACCCGAATTTTATCCCGGACTGCCGGTCGTACCGATCGTGATGTTGGGCGAACTGTTTTTCGGAATCTATTTCAATCTTTCGTTTTGGTATAAGTTGATCGACCAGACACAATGGGGAGCTTATTTTTCGACGGCCGGATGTATCGTCACTATCCTGATCATAGTGATATTCGCCCCCCGGTACGGATTTATGGCATGTGCCTGGGCCTCCTTCGTCAGCAATCTGCTGATGATGCTCCTTTCTTACCTGATCGGGCAAAAAAAATACCCGATACAATACGATCTGAAATCGGCCCTTTTCTACAGTGTGCTGACCGCCTTCTTTTACATGGCCGGCATGGTTCCGGCAATCGAGCCGGAATGGATGCGTCTGGGCTATCGCAGCTTCTTGCTTTTATTGTTTATCGGGGTCATTATCAAACGGGATATTCCGTTGTCGGAACTGCCCTATATCGGCAAGCACTTCCGAAAATATAAGGACGGAACATAAAAATAGCGTGTCGGCAACGGAAATGCGCCCACACGCTATTTTTGTATACATATGCTGTTTTTTATTTGAACATGCCGCCTAACAGGCCACCTGCCATTCCTTTCAACTGGTCCATCAAACCGTTGTTTCCCCCGGTCAGGGAAGCAATGACTTCGGAAAGATCCAATTTTCCATCGGCAAGGTTTTTCACCAACCCGTCCATTACAGCAGGCAAAGCAGCCTTGATACTATTGGCAAGCGCATCGCTCAACCCCAGCTTTCCGGCGATATTGCTGACAAAAAAATCCTGAATAGAAGCAACGACAGGACTGGTAGCACCGGCACTTTTCCCTTGCAGCAACGACAGGATATTTTCCATACCTCCCTCTTGTTGGGCTGAAGATTGCAAACCACCTACAACGGCGTCTGTAATTCCGGCGAACAATTGGCTGTTTTCTCCTTGCGGAAGATCTACTTTCCCTTTTAACAGTTCGGGCAATGCCGACTGAATCAAACGATTAAATTCCATATTCTTTTCAAATAAAGCGATTAAATGACCCAAAGATACTGAAAAAGGATCAATTATACACTTTTTCTTCCCGAGAAACGAATAAAAAATTCAACCGGCCTGTTTCCAATCATTCCCAAGCAGTTTCACCGGGGCGATACTTCGGTTTGAGGAACAACGTTTTTGAAGGATCCGAATCCAATATCAAATCGCCCGAAAGCGAGGTAAAATCATAGCCTTCCACGCCATCCTGTGTCTTTCCGACTAAACGGAAAGAACCTTTCTCCGAACTCTTTTCCACCTTCATCCCCGACTCAAGATCCGTATCATACACACAGTGTTCCAACATCTCGTACGTATACTCGAAAATATTATTTTCATAATCCATCTTCAACGGCCGGATACGTCCGAAAAATTCGTCCAACAGTTCGCTTTCTTCCCATCCTCTCTTGTATTGGATTTTCCAATCCGGCCAAACAGTCAGTACGTACTCTTCGGTACCGTTTGTCGAAGGAACCTGGTAAACCAACGTTTCAAGAGGTCGGACACACCGTTCGATTTCATATTCCTGTCCTTTCGAGTCGATCGCAAAAATCGTCACATACCCACCGACAACTTCTCCTTCGAAAACATCTTCTACCACGCCATCTCGGAAAGAAACGATATCTTTCATGCCGGGCAGACGGCCGCTGCTATACAAATGTCCCGGTTCGACATCGCTACGCCCTGCCACACTGCCATATTCCAAGATTTCCACGCCTCCGTCGTCCATCAACATGCAAATAATCGGATTGATATCCTGACCGATATTTCCGACAAACAGTCCTTTGCAGTTTCCTTCCAAGCCTTTTACCACATATTCTCCGTCACTCAGCGCACCTACGGCATTATAAATCGTCAGCATGACTTTTCCGTCGAGTACATAGACGGAAAAATTATCACTCCTCCGGTTGATCTCTTGCGCTAACCCTTCCGTCTCTTTTTGCTCGGTTATATCCAAGATGCTGCCGGAGTCGGAAGCAACAACACCCGGGTAGGAAAGTGTTCCATCCCGAAGGTCGATCGACGGAGTATATTTCAACACTTTTCCGTCGCTGCCGGCAATCGTCACATTCGTATTTCCCAAAGCATCGCTGAGATTGCATTTCAGCCAGAAAGGATTCCCTTCGCTTTTGTACAAAATCTCGCCCGATGCAGGATCGAGGCCCTTTTCAAACATTTCGAACGTGTAGACATTCACCGTAACGGAGGCATTGGGATCGCGCGGAATAAAAAGGTACCACTCATCGCCTTCCGTCTCGACGACCGGCACATCGGCCACCTGATACTTTTCCACATACTTGGCGTATTCCGGAGAGGCCTTCAAGGCTTCCGAATCTTTAAAATAACCTGCAAATGCAACAGCGACCATATCGGTTTCTTCCCATCCGATCGACGTACCGACCGACATTTCATTTTTTTGTGTTCCCGCCTTGCAGGCAAAAAGCATCAGGACGGACATCCACCCTGCTAAAATCTGCATCCTCATAACAATTACAATTTAAAGACAAAAGGATAAAAAATTATATAAACATAGGTATTTCGTTGGCGTTTCATCTTTTATGTTTTTTTGCATACACAAAGTTATGCACAATTTTGTTTTTTGTTCGTTTTTTGCGATATTTTCTTCAGTTGCCTTTACGAATTCAGGCGGTCGACCGTCTTCACTCCCTTTACGGCGTTTATCTTTTTAATCAGCATTTTAAGCACATTCGTATCGCGTACCATCACCGTAAAATTCCCCTGAAAAATACCATCTGCCGCCGAATCGATACGGAGCGAACGGAGCGTTACGCCCGTTTCCTTGCCGATCACGGAAGTGATATTGGTTACGATCGCGATATCATCGCGCCCGATCACCCGCAAATTCACAATGTATCCGTTCGTTCCTTTTCCGCTCCATTTTGCACGGATAATCCGGTACCCGAAGCGGCTCAACATTTCACGTGCATTCGGGCAGTCTATTCGATGAATTTTAATTCCCTGGCTGGAAACAAAGCCGAACACTTCATCTCCATAAATCGGATTGCAACATTTTGCCAATTTATATTCGACTCCGGTCAGATTCTGGTCGATCACCAACACGTCTTGACGAGAGGAGATCTCCTCTACTTCAGTTGTCGTAATAAACTCGCCGGCACTGCGCACACCGGTATGTTCGGTGGCTTCGGCCTCTTTTCGCAGCAGTTCGAGATATTCATCGATAACGAGGTTCGGGTCCAAGCGTTCTTCGGCGATTTCGATATAGAAATCCGTTACCGTTTTAAATCCTTTTTTCTTGATATAGCGCATCAAGACAGGCTCTTCCATTTCGATTTTCCGATTTTTCAAACGGCGTTGCAACATCTCTTTTGCAAAATCGACCGCCTTGGCCGTCTCTTCTCGCAGCGTCTGTTTGATCTTCACCCGCGCTTTCGAAGTCACCACAATATTGAGCCAGTCTCGTTTAGGCGTCTGGGTCGGCGAGGTAATTACCGAAACCGTATCGCCATTATGCAGCACATGCTTGATCGGGACATTCCGGTCGTTCACTTTTGCCGAAACGCATTTGCTTCCCAACTTGGAATGGATGGCAAAGGCAAAATCCAGTACGGTAGCTCCTTTGGCCAGCTTGATCAGTTCGCCGGTGGGGGTAAAGACATAAATTTCGTCTTTATACAGATCCATCGTAAAATCTTTCATCAGATCGAGCGGATTACTTTCTTTCGTTTCCAACGCCGCCCTTACGGTAGCCAGAAACTCATCCAACCCGCTTTCCTCTTTCCCCCCTTTGTATTTCCAATGGGCGGCAAGGCCACGTTCGGCGACATCATCCATACGCCGGGTACGTATCTGCACCTCCACCCATCGGTTTTGCGGCCCCATGACCGTGATATGCAGGCTTTCATATCCGTTTGTTTTCGGGATCGAAATCCAGTCTTTCATCCGTTTCGGATTCGGCTGGTACATGTCGGTGACAATTGAATAAACCTGCCAGCATTCCGAACGTTCTTTTTCCAAAGGGGTATCCAGAATGATCCGGATGGCAAACAGGTCATAAATCCCCTCGAAAGGGATATGCTGTTTTTTCAGCTTATTATTGATGGAATGGATCGATTTGGTCCGTCCCTTAATATCGAAATGCAGCCCGGCTTCCTCCAATTTTTTCTGGATAGGTGCGATGAATTGAGCAATATATGCATCGCGCGAACGTTTAGTTTCATTCAGTTTCCGTTTGATGTAGTCGTACTGTTTCCGGTCGGTATACTTCAACGAAAGATCTTCCAATTCGCTTTTAATGGCATACAACCCCAAACGATGTGCCAGCGGGGCATACAGGTAGGAAACTTCCGTCACCAAACGATTTCGGTCTTCCTCTATTTTCATCTGTTTGGCCAGGCGCATCAAACAGAGTCGGTCGGCAATCATGATCAGAATGACCCTTACATCTTCGGCAAACGAAAACAGCAACTTATGGAAATTCTCCGAATCGACTGCCGTATTACGGGCATATAAGTCGGATGTTTTAAGCAGCCGCCTGATAATCAGAGCGACATCCGAACCAAATTCCCGTTCGATTGTCTCCACCGGCACCAATTGCTTCATGACCGGACGATATAGCAGCAAGGCTATGACCGGCGTCCGTTTCAGGCCGATTTCCTCACTGGTTATCAACGCCGTATCCAAATTCCGCAGCATTCCATTGATTCCGTTTTTATCTCTTCCATAACAATGCTGGTCCACCACCTGCTTCATCAGCGCCTTGACCTTACGGAGGTCTCCGGGCTGTAAGAAAGTGTACAGGCTGTCCAACAATTTCCTATAGCTGGAGAAGAAATGTTTTTTTTCCTCTTCTGTAAAAAAAGGTCGTATATCCATAGGCATACCTGTTTGTTAATGGAAGCCGACATGCAGGCTACCGATAAAACATACTGTAAAAATAAGTTTTTCTTCGAATATATACCAATTTCCGGCACATTTTTATATATTTGCCTATATGTTTTGGACGATTCATAAACAGATTATACTATTTATACTATGTTAGACGCAAAAGATTCAGCATTACTGGCCTCCAAAGGGATCAGCGAACATCAAATCCAAGAGGAACTGAACTGTTTTATCAACGGATTTCCTTTTCTTGAGATTACCGCATCCGCCTCTGTAGAAAAGGGGATACAAGTGATTCCGCAAGAACAGCAGGCCGCTTACATGGATGCCTGGGACAACTATTTAAGCGCAGACAAGAAAATAGTCAAATTTGTGCCGGCTTCGGGTGCCGCAAGCCGTATGTTCAAAAACTTATATGAATTTTTATCGGCCGGCTACAGCGAACCGACTACCGACTTCGAAAAAAAATTCTTCTCGGAAATCGGAAATTTCGCTTTTTACGAGGCCTTAAACCGATGTTGCATCCATCATGAGTCGAAGGACATTCCGTTATTGATCGCCTCCGGACAATACAAAACGATTGTTTCTTATCTATTGGAAAAGAAAGGGTTGAATTACGGCCAACTGCCGAAAGGGCTGTTGCTTTTCCATACAGGCCAGGAAACGGCGCGTACTGCCATGGAAGAACACTTGGCAGAGGGAGCTATGTATGCAAAGAACAAAGCCGGAGAGGTCAACATCCATTTCACCGTATCTCCGGAGCATCAACCGTTGTTCGAGCAATTGGTACACGAAAAAGCCGGCGAATACGAAACGCATTTTTCGGTGAAATACGATATTTCGTTCAGTATACAAAAACCGAGTACCGACACGATCGCCGTCGATACGGAAAACCGGCCGTTCCGCGACAAACAGGGACAATTGTTATTCCGGCCGGGAGGACACGGGGCGCTCATAGAGAACCTCAACGAAATAGATGCCGATGTGGTATTTATCAAAAATATCGACAATGTAGTGCCCGACAGCTTCAAATGCACTACGGTAATCTATAAAAAAATTCTGGCGGGTGTACTGGTATCCCTGCAGAAGCAGCTTTTCGATTATATAGCCTTAATCGATAGCGGAAAATATTCGCATACCCAGATCGAAGAGATGATCCATTTCCTGCAAGATACATTATGCGTACGGAATCCGGAGATCAGCCTGCTGGAAGATGCCGAACTGGTGCTTTATCTTAAAAGCAAGTTCAACCGCCCGATACGGGTATGCGGTATGGTGAAAAACATCGGAGAACCGGGCGGAGGGCCGTTTATGGCCGTCAATCCGGATCAAACCATCTCCCCCCAAATCTTGGAAAGTTCGCAGATCGATCTGACAAATCCCGAAAAACGGGCCATGTTCGAACAAGGTACGCATTTCAACCCGGTCGACTTGATTTGTGCATTGAAAGATTATAAAGGAACACCGTTCCACTTACCCGATTATGTAGATAAGAACACCGGTTTTATCTCCCGGAAAAGCAAAGACGGGCGCGAATTGAAAGCCCTCGAACTGCCCGGATTATGGAATGGGGCCATGAGCGACTGGAATACCGTATTCGTCGAAGTTCCGATTTCGACCTTTAATCCTGTAAAAACGGTGAACGATCTGTTGAGACCGGAACATCAGTCCGTCTGAACAGGAACACATGCGCCACGCCGACCGGTTACCGGTAAAAGCAAGAGGGGATAGAAGCGATGCATTTGCCGCTCCATCCCCTTTCGTTGCGATATTATATTTTCGGCAACTCCCAAGGCGCCCGATACTCTTTCGTCAGATAACGGTCGGCCTCTGCATCGTGAAAACTCTTGCCGTCCCATGCCAGTTTTTTACCGGTCCGGTAAGCGATATTTCCTAACTGGGAGAATTTCGCGATATGCGCCCCGATCTCGATGCTTGCATTGCAATTCCGGTTGCGCGACTTGATACACTCCAAGTGGTTTTTCACATGCAGGCTCAATCCTCCTTCGCCATACGCCTTCTTGAGCGGGACAGCTTCCATCCGTAATTGGCCGTTTACTTTCTCGGGGATCACTTCCCAACCTCCACGATCAACAACCAATGTTCCGTTCTCTCCCACAAAACCCAATCCGTGATTACGGCCGTATGCGCCATCGTCTATGCCGATCGCATGATCCCACATGACTGTAAAATCATCGAAGGTATAGATCGTCTGCAACAAATCCGGCGTTTCGCAGGCATCGTCCGGATAGCCGAATTTTCCACCGGAGGCCATGATCGAATTCGGCGCCGTCACATTCATGCCATAAAGCGCATAATCGAGCAAATGCACGCCCCAATCGGTCATCAGCCCGCCGGCATAATCCCAAAACCAACGAAACGTAAAATGAAAACGGTTCCGGTTGAATGGCCGTTTAGGCGCCGGCCCCAACCACATATCATAATCGACTCCGGAGGGAACCGGTTCGTCTGGTTTTATGGGAATAGAAGGACACCATCCCTGGTAAGAGAACACCCGTACAGTACGGATTTTGCCCAACTGTCCGCTTCGTATGAAATCGACAGCATCCTGCCAGTGCGGATCACTCCGCTGCCATTGTCCGACCTGTACGACCTTATTATACTTTTCGGCGGCACGTACCATGATATTACATTCTTCGATGCTGTTTCCCAACGGTTTTTCACAATAAACATCCTTTCCCGCCTCGCAGGCAGCCACCATTTGCAAGCAATGCCAATGGTCGGGGGTACCGACGATAACGACATCTATCTCCTTGTTATCGATCAATCTGCGCCAGTCCGTATACAAAAACGGAACTCTCTTCCCGGTCTTCTTTTCCGTTTCGGCGGCACACCGGTCCAGCACTTCCCGGTCAATATCGCACAGGGCTGCACACTCCACTTCCGGATTCCGCAAAAAAGCTTCCAGATCGGTATAACCCATTCCGTTACAACCGATCAACCCTACCCTGATTTTATCATTCGCCCCGAGGGCATTTTCTTTTGCCCGGATCAAAAAAGGACTCAACGTCATACCGGCCCCCCAAAAGGCGGATTGCCGGATAAAATCTCTACGTGTTGTCATGGTTTCTATAAAATTATATTGTTAACACCTCAAATATAAGTAAGATTAAAAGAAAAAGAAATGGAACAGGAACAAAAAAATAAAAAAATGTAACAAATACTCTCTTTTCTTGTATATATTTGCATTTATTTAATTCATTCATCTACTATAAATAGATTGACGACCATGAAAGAGAACACAAAAAAAGGAGTGACTCGCCGTGAATTTCTCGGTCTTTCGGCCTTAGGTTTGGCCGGTTTGACCATTCTGCCCAGTTGGGCTGTAAATGGCGTCCGTATTGCCCCGAGCGACCGTGTCGTTTTAGGTTTTGTCGGATTAGGTCAACAAGGAGTATCCGATTTCCGCAGTTTCTCAACCTGTCCGGGTGTACAGGTTGCGGCCTGTTGCGATGTAGACTCCATTAAACGCGAACGTTTCAAACGCTATGTCGAAAAATGGCAAAAATCGCAGCAGGTTGCCGCCCGCTGCGACATGTATGAGTTTTACGAAGACATGCTTGAACGGAAAGACATCGATGTCATCGAAATCGCAACCCCCGACCATTGGCATGCATTGGTAGCCATCCATGCCTGCCAGGCAGGAAAAGACGTTTATTGCCAGAAGCCGTTGGCGTATACCATCACCGAGGGATTGGCGGTAGCACGTGCCGTACGCGACAACAACCGCGTATTTCAGATCGGAAGCCAACAACGTTCGAGCAAGGAATTCCAGAAAGCCATCGAACTGGTACGGGCCGGTAAAATCGGTCATATCGAAAGTATTTATGCCCGGGTAGGCGATCCTCCCAAACCGTTAGACCTCCAGGAAATGCCTGTTCCCGCAAACTTGAATTTCAATCAATGGATGGGCCCGTTAAACGATCCGAAAGTACACTATCACCCCGACCTTTGTCCGCCGATCTCTCTCGATCCGGAGGAAAACGAAAAACTGTGGGGTGCATGGCGCTGGTACCAGGAAACCGGAAACGGATATACAGCCGACTGGGGTGCCCACATGTTCGACATTGCACAGGCTGCCATCGGTATGGACGGTTCCGGACCGGTAGAATTTATTCCGGCAGGCTATAACGGAACCAAATATGCGACCATGAAATATGCCAACGGCATCGTAATGACGGAACAGCCCTACCGCGAAGATAACGAAAGAGCACAGGGCTTACGTTTCAACGGTGATAAAGGCTGGTTGAAAGTGGCACGTGGCTATATCGAATGTTCAGATCCTTCTTTGTTACCGAAACAGGAACAAAAGGTGGGTAAAGGACAATACGAAATCAGTTCTCCGCACATGCAGAACTTTATCGATTGCGTCCGCTCCCGCCAGAACCCGATCGCTCCGGTAGAGGTAGGATGCAGTACCAATACCTTGTGCTGCTTGCAGAACATCGCCCGCGAATTAGGTCGTCCGGTACATTGGGATCCGGCAACATTAAGTTTCAACGGAGACAAGGAAGCGGAATCACACCGTCTCTACTGGTACGAATACCGTAACCCGTATAAATTACCTTATTGCAATAAATAAGGTTATATGGCAAAAAGCAAAAGGGGCTGTCCGGATTTTTCGGACAGCCCCTTTTGGATTCTTTTCGTTCGGTAAAAAAGATGTTTTTACCTATACTCATCTACACAAACGATAGCGGTAGTAAAAAGCCGTTATTCGAAAAACGATTTGTCCATCGCAGCAGCAGCACGCCGGCCATCTCCCATCGCCAGAATAACCGTAGCACCTCCCCTGACAATATCTCCACCGGCATACACATCCGGTAAAGCGGAGCGCATGCTTTCTTCATCCACCACAATAGTGCCTTTACGGCTGATTTCCAATCCTTCAAATACTCTCGGTATAAGCGGATTGGGCGAAACCCCAACGCTTACGATCACTTCATCCACATCTACCGTATCAATAGCGCCTTCGATCGGAACGGGGCGTCTACGGCCCGAAGCATCCGGTTCTCCCAATTCCATTTTTTGCAGTCGCATCTGCTTCACACGCCCTTGCTCATCTCCAATATACTCAACCGGATTATGTAGTGTAAGGAAGACCACGCCCTCCTCTTTGGCATGTTTCACTTCTTCGACACGGGCAGGCATCTCCTCTTCGCTCCGACGATAAACGATCATCGCCTTCTCTGCCCCTAAACGAAGGGCTGTACGGACAGAATCCATCGCGGTATTGCCACCACCGATGACGGCGACCTTTTTACCCATCAGCACCGGCGTATCGCTCTCCGGATTGGCAGCATCCATCAGGTTGACACGCGTCAGATACTCATTCGACGACATGACCCCGACCAGATTTTCGCCCGGTATATTCATGAAGTTCGGCAGTCCGGCTCCACTGGCCACAAAGAAGCCTTTGAAACCTTCCGCATGCAGGTCTTCGTAACTGAGCGTTTTCCCGACAATGCAGTTTGTAACAAAAGAGACGCCCATTTTACGGAGTCCTTCGATCTCCACATCCACAATCCGGTTCGGCAAACGAAATTCGGGAATACCGTATTTCAACACGCCCCCGATCTCATGCAATGCCTCAAAGACCGTCACCTCATACCCTTTTTTAGCCATTTCACCGGCAAAGGAGAGCCCGGCAGGTCCCGATCCGATAACAGCTATTTTAATACCGTTCGGTGCGGCAGTTTCGGGAACGGATACCGTCCCTTTTTCTCGCTCATAGTCGGCTGCAAAACGTTCCAGATAACCGATAGCAACAGGCTGTTTACCCATTTTCAAATGTATGCAACGGCTTTCGCATTGTTTTTCCTGCGGGCATACACGGCCGCACACGGCCGGCAACGCACTGGTTTCTTTCAAGGTGACAGCCGCCGCCGAAAAATTGCCTGTTTCTATGTGTTTGATGAATGTTGGAATGTGGATACCTACCGGACAGCCCTGCATACAGGTCGGATTCGGGCAATCAAGACAACGCTGTGCCTCTAAAAGCGCCTGTTCGTCAGTCAATCCCCTGTTGACCTCCTCCAACCGGGTACGACTGCGGTAAACCGGGTCCAACTCATTCATCACAACACGCGGAATATCCGTCCGTTCCTTATTTTTTTTACTTTTACGTAACGCTTCCCGCCACGGCTCCGCCCGTCTGGAAGCGATTAATTCTTCTGTTGTCATACCGATCAGCGCATTTATTTTTTTTCTACTCCTTTATAGGCCCCGAGACGCATCAGCATTTCATCAAAATCGACCTGATGCGCGTCAAATTCCGGACCGTCCACACAGACGAACTTTGTTTTTCCACCGACTGTAATACGACAAGCACCGCACATGCCCGTGCCGTCTACCATGATCGTATTTAAAGACGCAACTGTCGGAATTTCATACTTTTTCGTCAAAGCCGAAACGAATTTCATCATGATTGCCGGGCCGATCGTCACGCATAAATCCACTTTTTCACGTTGAATGACACTTTCCACCCCATTGGTGACCAATCCTCTCGTTCCATAAGAACCATCATCGGTCATCACAACCACTTCATCCGAGTGGGCTCGCATCTGTTCTTCCAAAATCACCAGCTCTTTCGTACGGGCAGCCAACACCACAATAACCCGATTGCCTGCATTATGAAACGCTTCTACAATCGGAAGCAGGGGTGCAACCCCTACACCTCCTCCGGCGCAAACCACGGTTCCCACCTTTTCGACATGGGTAGCCTGACCGAGCGGTCCCACCAAATCGGTTATAAAATCGCCTTCGTTCAACTCGCATATTTTACGCGAAGATGCTCCAATGGCTTGGATGACTAACGTAATGGTTCCTTTCGCCGTATCAGATGCTGCAATTGTGAGCGGGATGCGCTCTCCTTTTTCGCCCACTTTTACAATCACGAAATGTCCTGCTTTACGAGAACGAGCAATCAGCGGAGCTTCGACCTCCAGCTTGACAACGTTCGCCGAAAAATGTTCCTTACTTACAATTTTATTCATTAGAATCGCTTTTATGCATATTTTTCATCGATGATCACACAAAAATATGTCAAAAAAAGGAATAATCACCCTTTTTGACAAACAAAAACACTTATTCGAACAAGCCTTCGTCGCGGATCAACATCAAAATGGCCGAGTGTGGGACAATCAGGTATTTTTCTTCATTAAAATTGATCTCGTAAGCCGCGTTCTGCAGATAAACGGCCAGATCTCCTTCATGTGCCTGCAAAGGCAAATAGTGGACTTCCCCCTCTTTTTTCTGCCACACCTCCTGTTCTTCTCCCTGTGAAGGAAGCGGGAAACCCGGCCCTACCTTAATAATGTATCCGCTCTGAATCTGTTCTTGTTGAACGGTCGGAGGCAGATACAACCCCGATTTGGTTTTACTTTGCGGATTCTTCGGCTTGATCAGCACTTTATCTCCGATCATCATGAATTTATCGATGTCTTTCCGGTCTATAGAGAGTTGCATAGTACAATTATATAAATGTATTATTTATGATTTTCTGCTACAAAGTTACTACAAAAAAGAGAAATGCGGAAAGATATAGTGATAGAATTGAGTTACAAGGGTTTCAGTCGTGCTTCCGATTATTCGTGAAGCCATCGCAATCACCGCTGAAGCCAAATCAGGACGCCGCTACGTTACTTGTCCGTAACCATGCACGGAATGGCGACAAACGGACACGGATAACGAAACAAGGCGTTAAGGATTAGTGAGTTACTGACAACTCACGCAACAAATCCGGTTACGGAAAAAGATTGCGCCGTTCCTCCCCGTTTTGCGTACCGGCGACGGACTCTTCACCAACTAATTTTGAACCTAAAAAAATAAGGACGATGAAGAGTACATTTTCAGTAATCTACTACCTCAAACGTCAGGTAGTGAAAAAGGACGGGACAGTACCCGTCATGGGACGCATTACGGTGGACGGCAGCCAAACGCAGTTCAGCTGCAAACTGACCGTCGATCCCAAGCTGTGGGACACCAAAGGGGGACGTGTCACGGGCAGAAGCTCGGCGGCACTCGAAACGAACCGCATGCTCGACAAGATGCGTGTGCGCATCAACAAACACTA
>JBHCAZ010000070.1:0-32486 GCA_041798765.1 Parabacteroides sp.
CCCTTACAATTTAGATGCCGAACGGGTAAATCCGGACGGTACGTTGCAAAATCCGGAAGAGCGTTTCGGAGGGATGATGCGAAGAATCGACCAAAGCGACTTTGAAACGGCCAATGTTGAGTATATCGAATTCTGGATGCTGGATCCTTTTATATATAACCGTCAGGTTCCGGGAGGAGATTTGTATTTCAATATCGGGGAAATCTCCGAAGATATCCTGCGGGATGAAAAGAAATTCTTTGAAAACGGCTTGCCGGTCGACGGAAATAAAGAGGCAGTAGACTATACAGTCTGGGGGAAAGTGCCGAAACAACAAAGTACGGTCTATGCTTTCGATAATACGGCGGGTGCACGTGCCTTGCAGGATGTCGGGTTGAACGGGCTCTCTTCGGAGGAAGAAAAGGAATATCCTGCCTATAAGGAATATTTGGAAAAGCTGCGTATGCGCCTGAGTCCCGAAACGGTTACGGCCATGGAAAACGATCCGCTTAAATTGTCGCCTTTCTTTGATCCGGCGGGCGACCGCTTCCATTACTTCCGCGGTTCGGATTACGACCGGAATGAGGTGGATATTCTGACCCGCTATAAACGCTATAACGGTACGGAAGGCAATTCGAGGGATATCGATGAATCGGAGGAACGGTATGCCACCTCCTCTAAGACAGTGCCGGATGTGGAGGATCTCAATCAAGACAATACCTTGAATGAAAATGAAAAATATTTCGAGTACAAAATATCGATCCGTCCGCAGGATACCGTCGTGGGGCGTAATTTTATTGCCGACAAGCGGGTAACGATGGTGTCGCTTGAAAATGGCACGAAAGAGCCTGTGACATGGTATCAGTTTAAGATCCCCGTGAAAAAATACCAGCGGCGTGTAGGAGGGATCAACGACTTCAAGACGATACGGTTCATGCGGATGTATCTGACCGGTTTCAGGGAGACGACCATTTTGCGTTTCGGTACATTGCGGTTGGTACGTGGCGAATGGCGTACGTATGAACAGGATTTGTCAGATCCGAAAATGCCGCCTACGGTGAAAGCTTCTTTGGATGTGGCGGCGGTAAATATCGAAGAAAACAGCGATCGGGATCCGATCCGCTATGTTTTACCGCCGGGAGTCGACCGGGTTCTCGACCCGAGCCAGCCGCAGGTCCGCCAGGAGAATGAACAGGCACTTTCTTTGAAAGTAACCGACCTTGCAGCGTTGGATGCACGTGCCATCTATAAGAATACCAACTACGACCTCCGCCGGTATAAACGGTTGCAACTGTTTACGCATGCAGAGGCATTCAAATCGGATGTGACGGATCTGAAAAACGGAGACGTTTCGGTCTTTATCCGCTTGGGATCCGATTATAAGAATAATTATTATGAATATGCCGTTCCGCTGAAATTGACGCCTCACAGAGAATACAGCCCGAACAGCATGGAGCATCGCGAGGCTGTTTGGCCGGCAGAAAACCTGTTGAATATCCGCCTTGAGACATTGACCGAACTGAAACTTCGCCGTAACAAGGCTAAGCGGACGGGAGAGGAGGGAGTCTTTTTCTATACAATCTATTCAGACCGTGATCCGGATAACTCGCGTAATACAATCAGTATCAAGGGAAATCCATCTCTGTCGGAAGTGAAAACAATTATGGTCGGCGTCCGTAATAACGGAAAGGATGTCAAGAGCGTGGAAGTTTGGGTGAATGAATTGAGGCTGACCGACTTTAGTGAGGAGGGTGGATGGGCTGTCAATGCCAACTTGAATGTGGCGCTTTCCGATCTGGGTACGGTCAATGTCGGAGGACGTATCGAAACGGCAGGATTCGGGGCATTGGATCAGTCGTTGAATGAACGCCGGCTCGACGATTTCAAACAGTATAATGTAACCACCTCGGTAGAGTTAGGTAAATTTTTCCCCGAAAAAGCACACGTGAGTATTCCTTTTTATTATGCCTATTCGAATGAGACCTATGCGCCGAAATATAATCCGTTGGATCAGGATATCAAGCTGAAAGACGCCATTGACAACGTGGATACGCAAGCTGAAAAAGATTCGGTCCGTAACTTGGCGCAGGACCAAACGGTTATCAAGAGCGTTTCGTTTAACAATGTGCGTGTGAATATAAAAAGCAAGACGCCGATGCCGTATGATCCGGCCAATTTTACGTTAGGATATTCGTATAGCCTGAATGATAAGCAAAGCCCGGAGACGGAATATGAAACGACAAAAGATTACCGTGCCAATTTTGCTTATTCGTATACGCCTTATATGAAGCCGTTTAAACCGTTCGATAAGCTGTTGAAAGTGGAAAATGGGTATACCCGGTACGCCAAACAACTGGCCTTGAATATGGCGCCGTCGATCAATTTTCAAACGGCGATGATGCGTAATTATTACGAGATCAAAATGAGGGATCTGACAGGGGCTGTCACGGGGGTCAAGAATGATATTCCGGTCTCCTTCAGCCAGCATTTTTATTGGGACCGGGCATTCAGTCTGAGCTGGCCGTTAATGAATAATCTGAATATCACGTTCAACTCGGGGACCAATGCCCGCATTGAAGAACCTTATATGCAGGTGAATAAAAAATTGAATCCGGACGGGTACCAGCTATGGAAAGATTCTGTAAGGAGAAGTATTGCCGATTGGGGTACACCGATGAAATACGACCAGCAACTGATGGTGGTTTGGCAGGCTCCTTTACAGTTTATCCCGGCCTTGGACTGGGTGAATGCTTCGGTTTCATATGCGGCAAATTATAATTGGGACCGGAGTGCAAAGGTGAATGAAGACATCGAATTGGGTAATACGGTGCGAAATCAACGGCAACTCGATTTTCAGGGAACTTTTAGTTTCCAGTCGCTCTATAATAAGAACGCATATCTGAAAAAAGTCAATCAGAAATATGCGAATACGCGGACGAACGATACGCGTACCCAACAGGTGAAACGTACACCCCCGAAATTGGAAAAAGAAATTACTTTGAATCCGGATAGCGGGACGATCGTCGAACATGGAATGTTTACCCGGAAAGTGAACATCGTGGCCCGGAGAAGTAACGGGCGCTTGTATCCGCTCAAATATAAAGCGATCAATCTGGCACAGGTGATGATTACGAACAAGGATACGGTGCATCTGAAACTGACGATCGCCCAGGGAGCTTCTCCGAAAGAGACACTCTTGAACAATTCGCTCGAATTGGGAGCGCGTTTCTTGATGATGTTACGGCGTATCAATGTTCAGTATGTCAATTCAGGGGGGATGATGTTGCCCGGATTCCGACCGGAAATCGGAGATGTATTCGGCCAGGGACGTTCTTCTTTTGGATTGACGCCGGGACTGGATTTCGCGTTCGGAAGTGTCAGGAGAAGTTTTATCCATGACGCCTTGGATCGAAACTGGTTGGTAGTAAATACCGAAAGCAATACGACGCCGGCCGTTATCATGGAAACAAAAAACCTGACTGTGCGAACCAATATAGAACCGATTCCGGGTTTGAAAATCGATTTGAACGCATTACATAACGATACCCGGAATACCGAAATCCAGTTTATGTATAAAGGGATGCCCGAAGTGAGAGGGGGAAATTTTACAATGACAACGGTTGCTTTGGGAAGCGCTTTGGCGGGGAGTGGAAGTTTATCCGATAATTATTCTTCGGCCGTTTTCGACCGTTTCCTTGCTTATCGGGAAAAAATCGCCGGACGGCTGGAAAACCGTTATCGGGACATGAACTATCCTGATGCGGGTTTTATCCACGAACGCGGATTGGGAGGCATGCCGTATGATCCCGGGAAAGACAATGCCAACGGAGTGAATCAAAACTCGGCAGATGTGCTGATCCCCGCTTTCTTGGCGGCTTATACGGGAAAAAATCCGGACAAAATAGGGTTGTCGGCCTTTCCTTCGTTGAAAAGCATGCTGCCGAACTGGTCGGCAACCTACGACGGACTGATCCGTACTCCGTTTGTCAGAAAACATTTTAAATCGTTTGTCTTGCAACATCGTTATAGTTGCCTGTATACGGTGGGGTCTTTTACCTCTTTTTTGAATTGGGTCGATGCAGGGCGCGACGATCTGGGGTATGTACAGTCTATTTTGAATAATAAACCGGTTCCCTCGTCGCCTTATTCAATAGCCTCCGTGGCCTTGATTGAAGCCTTTAATCCGTTGTTGGGGGCGGATGCGACCTTGTTGAACAATGTAACGCTCCGAGCCGATTACTCGACGGGCCGTAACCTGACGTTGAATACGACCTCTTATCAGGTCGTAGAGGCGCTTTCGCGTAAACTTACGGTTGGGTTGGGGTATAAATTGACCGAGTTTAATAAAGTGCTGAAAATGAAAAAGACACGCGATTTCAGTAATGACCTGACGGTGCGTTTGGATTTTTCATACAATAAGATGCAGTCGTTGATCCGTAAAATAGAGGATGGATTTACGCAGGCTACCAGCGGCAATATTGTCAAAAGTGTTCAATTTTCGGCCGATTATGGGTTGAGCAGGGCACTTACGGTGCGTGCATTTTATGATTTGCAGATCAATGAACCGCTCATTTCCAACGCCTCTTTCCCGACTTCTAATGCGAATTACGGAATCAGTCTGCGTTTCTCATTGGCACAGTAATGAGTAAGAGGGGGCAGTACATTCCTGAAACAATAAGTTATGCCAAAGAGGAGTGAGATCGTTTTTCTGGCATATAGGCCCAGAAACGGACGGGCATGTTTTTCCGTTGGAGATTCGGATTGAGCCGTTCGCGGATGGAGGTTGCCTTGAAATAGGTTTGCCACAGTTGCTGAAACTGTTTTTCTTGTGGATCCAACAACGTTTCGCTGAGTATTCCGTCTATCAGATGTGCCTCTTTTTCTGCAAAAGAAACCTCGATTACCTCCTTTTGGTCGTAATAATATCCGTATGCCCGTTTTAAATCGTAAATCAACCAATGTTGATCGCCGAAACGGTCTTTCAGATGCTCCAATGTGAGCGGAAGGACATTATATAAGGGTTTGACAGGCGCAAAAAAAGTACCGTCGGATGCTTGCTGGAAACGGAGAAACTGAATCACGCGCAGCCGTTCGCCGGCCACCTGTTTTCCGATACGAGATACGGCCAATACGTCTGCATCGCCAAAATTCAGTTCGATAGAGTGGGGCGTGTCGAATACTTTGCGGATATATCGGACTAAAAGCCGATCGCTTTCCGGCAACTCAGACAGCCAAACGCACGAAATAAACGATAGAGAAGGAGGGGAGAGCTTTTTCTGAAGCCCTTTCCATACCCGATCGGCCTTTTCGGTGTCTGTATGGATTTCTACTACTTCGTCGTAGAAAAGGGGCCGCTGATCAGTTCTTTGAAGGAGCAGATCAGGGAAGCAGCGACGAAAATAGGCATCGAAGACAACCGTCAGCAATCCTTCAAATGTCTTGTCGTAGATGAAGATGTTCATGGCTCTTCGCTGAATTGAAGCACCAATTGACGCGGATCGCCCATTGGGTCGTTTTTCTTTTTACTTAATATCCGGCGCACCATATCGGGCGATACCTCTTGAATCGTCTGTATGGGAAGTTCCCGGCAAGTGATGAAATAACGGGCTTTTTTCATGACCACGCCTATTTTTTTCAACTGTTCCGACCCTAAATGGGCATAGCGGCGGGCAGCGACGATCTGCTGGGCCGATTTTACGCCGATACCCGGTATGCGGAGCAACATTTCGTAGTCGGCTTTGTTGATATCCACCGGAAACAGCGCCGGATGCCGCAAAGCCCAAGCTAATTTCGGATCAATGTCCAAATCTAAGTTCGGGTGCATTTCATCGACGATCTCATCGACGTTGAACTGATAAAACCGCAACAGCCAATCGGCTTGATACAGCCGGTTTTCCCGTATCAGCGGGGGCTGTTTGAGCGCAGGAAGTCGGTTGTCGTAAGCATTAACGGGTATGAAGCCGGAATAATAGACTCGTTTCATTGTCGGACGTGTATACAGGGCCGAGGAAAGCCGGAGGATGTCCTGATCCGAGTCGGCCGTTGCGCCGATGATCATTTGCGTACTTTGGCCTGCCGGAGTAAAACGGGGGGCATGTCTGAAAATTCTTCGTTCTTCTGCACTTTTTAACGCACCCTGTTGGATGTATTTCATCGGCTGGAACACGCTGGCGTAATTCTTGTCGGGGGCCAGAAACTGCAACCCTTTTTCGTTCGGAATTTCGATGTTGACACTCATACGGTCGGCATAGAGACCACCCTCATTTACCAGTTCTCTGCTGGCTCCCGGTATACTTTTTAGGTGGATATAACCGTTGAAATGATGGATCAGCCGAAGATCTTTGACCACACGTACCAGACGCTCCATCGTATAGTCGGCATTACGAACGATGCCGGAGCTGAGGAATAAGCCTTCTATATAGTTGCGGCGGTAGAATGCCATGACCAGGTCCACCAGTTCCGAAACGCTGAATGTGGCACGGGGAATGTCGTTGCTGCGCCGATTGATGCAGTAGGCACAATCGAACATACAATAGTTTGTCAGCATGATTTTCAACAAGGAGATGCAACGGCCGTCTTCGGCAAAGCTATGGCAGATTCCCCAGCCGGCAGCACTGCCGACTTCGCCGGCATGCCTTTTCCGGGATGTCCCGCTCGAAGCGCACGAAACATCATATTTTGCCGATTCTGCCAATGTTTTCAGTTTGTCAAGCACGTTGCTGTTCATTGTTTGCTCCTGTTATTGTTTATATAGAACAAAAATAAGCATAATTCCATCCGTTTTTTTGATTGTTTGCTTATTTTATTCTCTAAAAAATGTTAGTTTTGTCCGTGTTAAAATCACAAGAATAATAACTGAAAATACAACTGAAACTATGAAAGTGAAAAAAGAGTACAACTATGCTGAAGCTCCTCAGTTTTTTGCAAAATGCGTGGCAACCGATTGTTCGGCAGCTAAAAACTGCTTGAGGTATCAATCGGCGCAAGCGACGATGAACAACGAATCGGCTTTATGGATTGTCAGTCCGGTAAAAATAGCTCCGCAAAGAGGCGAAGCCTGTCCCTTTTTCCGGAGTTTAGAACCGGTAACGATGGCGAGAGGATTTACGAATGCCTTGAAAAACATGAAAGTGATGAACATGAAGGCTGTGGTGGAGGCTTTGATCGAACGGTACAATCGTCGAACCTACTATCGATTGCGGAGAGGTGAGATGCTGCTTGATGAAAAAATGCAGAAAGAGATTGCCGAAATATTCATCCAGCACGGTGCGGAACAACCGGTCGTTTTCGATGCCTATGAGATGCAGCCTTCATGGTAAAAATAGGCAATAAGCCACACAGCTGATTGCCTAAAGTATATTATCTTTGTATTGTAAACAAGTTGCAATCGTTTCTAAGGATCGGATTGATTTACTTCCGACGGGTATTTTTTTATACCTAATAAAGAGGCTTCGGAAGAAATGGTAGAAGAAGGTCTGGTAGAAAATTGGAAAATCGACGATAATCCCCTATTGGTGAGATATATCTTTAAATGACTTTTGTTATAGCGCATGAAATGTATGACTGAAAATTGGAATCGCCCCCATCTTCTGGGCAAGGAATCGCTTTCTATTGAGCGAATGAGTGGAAAGGAGATTGCCGGAGGAGACGGATTGTTTATCCGCTACCAGTATGGAGAAAGCCCGTTCGGACAGTTATTGGTCGCTTCGACGGACAAGGGAATCTGTTATCTTGCGTTTGATGACGACCGGAAAACGGCACTTGCCGAGTTGATGCAGCTTTTCCCGAATGCCCGATATGGGTGTCAAGCAGATGATTTTCAACAACAGGCTCTTGCGCTTTTTCAGGGGAAAGTATCCGATCGGCCTCTTGCTCTTTACGTGAAAGGAACCGACTTTCAAGTAGCGGTCTGGGAAGCCTTGCTGGATATTCCGGTTGGCGAGGTGATTACATATGGCGAGGTTGCCCGGAAGTTGAATCGCCCGAAAGCATGCCGGGCTGTAGGTTCGGCTGTGGGAGCCAATCCGGTAGCCTTTTTTATTCCGTGCCACCGGGTGATCCGTTCGGACGGCTCATATGGAGAATACCATTGGGGGAGCGACCGGAAAGCCGCTCTCATCCAATGGGAAAAAAGTTCGATCTCTTTGTAGTATTTAAACCTGTGCCAACCATGCACGGATGCCTTCTATCAGCACGCCGTTTTCTGTGCTTGTCTGGGTAGAGAGGCGAATGTACGTTTCGTCTAACCCGCGGAAATTGGAAGCGTCGCGAATCAAGATTCTGTATTTCTCCAATAAGAACTGTTTCAGTGAAGCTGCCGAACCTTTTTTTAGCCGGACAAGGAAAAAGGTCGTTTGGGTAGGCAGTACTTCCAACCCGTCCGATTTGCTTAACTGATAAATCAACTCCGCTGTTTCGCGTTGCCACTTGCGGATGGGTAACGTAAACTGGGCCGGGTGGATCAAGATGTATTTGCTGGCCTCCACTGCCATCGCATTGATGGACCAAGGGATAATATACTGGTTGATTTTATCCGTTTTTTCGGGAGTAGCAATCAAATAACCGATGCGTAATCCAGGAATATTATACGCTTTCGAGATAGATTGCACTAAAATCAAATTCGGATAGTTTTTGATATCTTTAGGCTTTAGCATATCTTCGGTTGTGAATGCTACATAGGCCTGGTCGATGATGAAGGTCGTCTGCGGATTTGCTGCGATCAAGGCCAATAGTTCCGTGCGGTGGAATAACTTGCCGTCTGGATTATTCGGATTGCAGATCCAGCAGAAATCTTGCCCTTCTAACGATAATTCAGAGAGATCCTCCGTGTTGGAGAAGTAGGATATTTCATGTTCGTGCAGCCGGCAGGCATCCTCATACTCGGAAAAAGAAGGGATGAAAATGGTCGATTTGGCTCCTTTCCAGACCTGTGCCAACAGATAAAAGGCTGTCACAGAACCATTGGTTACTACTACATTTTTCTCTTTTACCTCATATCGGCGTGCCAATAGGCGTTTCAGCGTAACTGCATCCGGCTCCGGATAGCGGGTCAGCTTTTCAAACTGTCCATTCAAATGCTCTTTGAGCTTTTCAAGGTTGGCTCCGTGCCACACATTGGAACTGAAGTTGATCTGAACTTCAGTTGGCGCATTATAAAAATCATCTCCGTGTCCGAACAGCATATAGGTATTGTTTTTTAATGATAATCATTTTAATCGTGTCGTATTACTCCTCCTTACGAAGGGGGATTCGAATACAAAGATACGTGATAACTTTCAGTTTGCATATCATGGTCGTAAAAATGTATTCGTTACTCTCTTTCTTATTTGTAACTGTAAGCTACTTTTTGTTGTGCCTGTTGTGCTTTTGCTCCCGGAATAAATGTGAATCCCCATGTATAGGCCTGATCGGCGGGCAGGGTATATTCCGGTTCCGGACGAGAATACCAGCTGTCGTAGCCGGCAAGTCCTTGCTGCTTTAAGTCTACGCACACTTCTATAAAGTCTTGCGGTACAATGTCGTTGATGTGTGTCTGCCGAGGTTTGTCGTATGCTCCGATTTCCGGACGATTGGCAATTTCTTCGGGAGTAAAATTGTTCCACTGATAAGGACGGTGAAGGGCTTTACCTGCATCAAAATCTTCGATCGAATTACGTAAGGCATTGAATTCCATTTCTTCATCGGCAACAATTAACAAATTTCCGGCTTTCCCTCCTAATGCAATCCAGCGCGTATCGCAGTGATGGCCGTTTTCTTGCGGACGTACATAAGGGAAGTACTCGGCTTCGACCGTGCTTTTATAGCGGTCGATCGGATATCCGGCTTTACGATCCCAATAGTTTTCCTGCGGACCGCGTCCGAAGTATTCCAATTGATTCATATTTTTGGGTAGCCGGAAACGTACTCCGATGCGCGGAACGACCATCCGGTCACGTTCGTTGATCTGCTTACGGCCGGGTGAGTACGTGGCGGCGGCTGTCGCTTCAGAGGTTTCCATCTCTGTTTGTCCCGGATAGGCCGGAGCAAAATGGCTGGCGATATTCATCACGCCGTCCGGATAAATTTTGTAGGTCATACGGAATGTGTTGCCTGCAGCCAAGCGGTAATTGACCTGTACGAGCGCATTGGTTCCGGATATTTCGGCCGTTGCTTCCGTCACGGTGAAATCGCGGCTCGATTTTTCCCAAATCTCCAGCCGTTTCGGGTTTCCGCTTCCGTAGTCATTATCGTTGGGAGCTCGCCAGAAATTGGGGCGAACACCGAATCCGTCGTTAAAATATTCTGTTCCATTCACCTGGTAAGAGGTGACAATTCCCGATTTCCGGTCGAAATGGAACCGGACTTTCGAAGAGGTTACTTTGAGAAGATCTCCCTCTTCCGAAACCGTTAATGCCGGCCCGCCGGCATTATAGGCTTTCTTCTCGGCCGTCAGCGGTAATTTGAATTGATCGTACGCGATAATATGGCCTGCCGGAACTGCTCCCATGGTGGTGTTGGCCGAAACGGAGAAATCGACAAGGTAATCTATGCCGGCCTGGGGTTTCAGGTCGTTTATCGGAATGGTGATTTCCTGCGACGTTTGAGGCGCTAATTGGAGGACCTGGCTTTTGCTCCGGATGACTTTATCGTTGGCTTTTACCGTATACTTGACCGTATAGTCTTTCAACGAGGAGAAATAAAAGCGGTTAGTAATCCGGAAGATGCCGGAGGTTGCGTTGACAGCTTCGAATCCAACGTTCTGATGCGTGTATTTTACTTCCGCCATCGCCGGATGTGGGGTACGGTCGGGATTGACAATGCCGTTGCAGAGGAAATTACCGTCGCTTGGCATATCGACACCGAAATCGCCCCCATAAGCGTAGAACGGTTTTCCGTCTTTATCTTTTACGAGAAGTCCCTGATCTACCCAGTCCCAGATATATCCTCCTTGGAGATTCGGGTATTTATAGATGGCTTTCCACTGATCCCAAAGATTTCCGGTCGAATTACCCATGGCATGGGCATATTCGGACGGTACGACGGGGCGGTCGCTTCCCTGTTTTCCGATCTCTTCCAACCACTGGGCACTCGGATACTGCGGAACGTACATATCGCTGTTCCACTCCCATTGTGCCCGCTCGTAATTTACCGGACGGTTCATCAACTCTTTTCCTTTCAGATAGAGGTATGTTTGATAGAAATTGTATCCGTTTCCGGCCTCATTGCCTAACGACCAAATGGTTACGGAAGGATGGTTCTTATTGCGTTCATACATGTTGGCGGTTCTGTCCATGTGCGGTTTCAACCATTCCGGATTGTTCCCTAATGTACCGCCTTTACGCAGGTTATAATACATACCGTGCGATTCGATGTTGGCTTCATCGTATACGTATAACCCGTATTCGTCGCACAGTTCGTAAAATTTGCGGTCTTGCGGATAATGGCACAAACGGACGGAGTTGATGTTGTTTCTCTTCATGATTTCGAAATCTTTCCGCATCATCTCTTCCGTTACATAATGTCCTGTTTCTGGATTATGTTCGTGTATATTAACTCCTTTGAATTTAATCGGTTGTCCGTTGAAAAACAGGACGGTATACGGTTTTCCGTTCTCGGCTATCTGTTCGATCGGCTTGATTTCAATCCGACGGAATCCAACATTTTGAGGGATTACTTCCATTACTTTTCCATCCTCTTTCAGTGTGATCAACAGTTTGTAGAGATTCGGAAATTCTGCACTCCAAAGGGAGACGTTGGGGAGTGTTTTTTCAAAGGAAGCAACGGTTGTCGTATATGGACTCGTCCACTGGTTTTCTTCGCCGGTTGCGACGGATTGCCCTTTTGCATCTATCAGCTCGTATGCTACAGCGATATTTTTAGCTTTTTCCGAATGATTCTTGAGGTCGATAGCCAGTCTGAAAATACCGTTTTTGTACGTATCATCGAGGGTTGAAACGATCCGGTAATCATGGACAGCTACCTGGGGTTGCGACCATAGGTACACATCCCGCTCTATCCCGCTGATTCGCCAGAAATCCTGACATTCTAAGAAAGAACCTGTACTCCATCTGAAAATTTTCAGGACCAACGTGTTTTTTCCGCTTTGCAGATACGGATTGATCAAAAATTCGGCCGGATTTTTCGAATCTTCGCTGTAGCCGACCTCTTTTCCGTTTATATAGACGTAAAGGCCTGACTTGGCTCCGGCTATATGAAGGAAGACAGAGCGTCCGTCCCAATTGTCCGGAATTTCAAATTCGCGTCGATAGACGCCTACCGGATTTTCTTCCGGCAATACCGGAGGCTGTGGATTACGTGGTTTGAACTCATATCCGTGGTTGGTATATATGGCGGTGCCGAATCCTTGCATTTCCCAGTTACCCGGAACCTTTATGTCGTTCCATTCCCGGGTGTCGGTCGATGGGTCTGTAATGTTTTCCGGTAAATTTTTATATGATTCGGTGAAGAAAAATTTCCAGGTTCCGTTCAATGAATAGAAATAGGGGCTGTTTTCGTAGCGTGTACTGAGGGCCGTTTGCTTGTCGGGAAACGTCATGAATGAGGTACGAGGGGCCTCTTTATTGACGGCGACCACTTGAATATCTTGCCAATAGGGAGTTATTTTCCGATCGGATGATTCGCTTCCGAATACATTCGAAATGAGTAAATAACTCAGTATACTTCCTGAAATCAGGTGTTTAGTAATGACTTTCATTGATTTTTTTATAGATTAACGGGTTTACGGGTATGTTGCTTTTTTGTTTGACATCTCCTATTTATATGTTGAGAGGGTGTACCAAGCAAACTTGTTTTGGTACACCCCTCACTTCTATTTGTCTTTTTATTTTGCAGCGTAGAAAGAATATCCGTCTGCAATTTGTTTGAATGCCAAGATACCTGCTTGATTTAATTCGACATTCATTTCCTTTCCGTCCGGCAAGAACATAACCACTTCGTCGTTGTTGGTAAACTGTAACAGTTTGGTTGTTTCACCATCCGCTTCAACGCTCCAACTTTTGTCTGTTTCGTTGAAAACGAGTTCTACCGCTTTTTCTTCGCCCTCTTTCTGGATACGGTATCCATCTTTTTGTGTTTCAATAGCATAATTTCCTTTGTCGGTGCTTACTTTTTTTACGGTTCCGGTTGCGGCTACCGGATTGCTTCCGCTCCAGAATTCAATGGAATTGAGTACGACTGCATCGGCAAGAACCGAAATTTCATAAACGGGTACAATACAAAGCGCCAGAAAAACAAGTTCGTTGACAAATTTGGTGTCGATGTTGCGATTCCAATCCAACAATTTATTGGTCAAACCGAACGATCCGATACAAGATGAAAATAAAACACTGGAAGCAAGAGTTGTTGCCACCAATAATGTTAAACCTTTTTTCTTCATAAAACGATATTGTTATAATTATTCACTGCGAAGATAATAAATTTATACATGATCTCTTCTTTTTTTTGCAAAATAGCTAAAAATCTTGTCTGCGAGTTTTGTTGAATGGGTTATAGTTGCGATTTGTAACTTCCCGGCGACATTCCGGTGTGTAACTTGAAGAATTTGCCGAAAAATGACGGATTCGGGAAATTTAAATGGTAAGCGATTTCCTGAATCGACATGCCGGAATATTTCAACAATGACTTGGCTTGTAAAATGATATAGTCGTCTATCCATTTACCGGCAGATTTTCCGCTTATTTTTTTAATGACGGAAGAAAAATATTTGGGACTGAGGAAAAGTTTTTGAGCGTAAAAATCGACTCTCCGATCGGTCGGTTGGGCTTCCGAAAGCATTTCGATGAAACGGTTGAAAATGAGATTCTCTCTATTCAATGTATTGTTTTCCAGGGAGAGGAAATCGTCTCTTCGGCAATGCAGCATATTCCCGATCCGGAATAAAAAAGCGGCAGTCAGTCTCAGGATGATTTCTCGCTGGTAAGTACCTGTTTCGTCGATGTTTTTTTGAAGAAGATTGTGGTAAAAAGTTAATTCGGTTAACTCCTCGGAGGTGAGCATAAAAATCGGATTCCGGCTTAGTTGTATTATGGCCGGAATAAGCGTTTGTATATGGATCTGCATTTCTTGGATAAACGCGGAAGAGATCAGTAGGCAATGGGCTGTAGCCTCTGCCGTATCTGTTTGCAGGATATCGCCGGGTTTGCCGATGAACAGCTGATTTTTGAAGAGCTCATATTTGTTCAGATTGATATTGCCCCGTATGATCCCCTCCGAAAGAAAGATGACGATCACTCCGTCTATCTGTATCGGATATTTGAAGATCGGCAATATTTGTCTGCTGTAGCTATAATTTTTATGAGAGAGGATCAAGTCTTCCCGGTAATGTTTTATGTCCGACAAACAACTCAACAAGTTTGAAAAAGAAACTTTGGAAATTCCTGATTTCATGGTGTTTGATTTTTTATGGCAAAATATACGAGTGTTTTAAAGGAGATTCAACCTATGTGGCAGAAACTCACACTATCCGTTGAAACAAAGATGTTCGATTAAAATTTTGATTCCGATCGCAATCAAAATCAACCCTCCGATAAGTTCTAATTTGAGATTGACTTTTTGTCCGAAACGATTTCCGAAAAAAACTCCGGATGCGGAAAAAAGAAAGGTGATCACAGCGATTGTAAGGGCTTCAAAACCGATTGAAGACCCTAAGCATGCCAAAGAGATCCCGATGGCCAACGCATCAATGCTGGTAGCAAAACCTAATGTGCATAAGGTTTTAATACATAACGGATTTGTTTTTTTGTCGTCGTCTTTTTCCGACACATCTTCATAGATCATTTTCCCTCCGATATATAACAGCAACAAAAAGGCGATCCAGTGATCGAAAGAGGTGATATACCGATTCATGCCGATACCGGCAAAATAGCCGATCGCGGTCATGCCTCCTTGGAAGAGCCCCATGATTCCTCCGATGCGGAACAAGTGATGTTTTTTTAAATCGGAGATTAAAGCCCCTTCCGTAATGGATACGGCTAAACTGTCCATTGAAAGGCCGACAGCCAATAACACTATTTCAAAAAAAGACATGCTTCGATACGCTGTTTTTATTATTTCTTGTTTCCTCCGGGCTTTTGGTCCGGAAATTGTATAATCGCTTGTTGAGATTTTCTATATCTCTTTTTCTATTTTATAGATATTGCGGTAGGGAGAATCGCGCGAGATCAGTTCTCCGATGAAACCGGCAAGAAATAGTTGGGTTCCCAATATCATGGCCGTCAATGAGATGTAAAAAAAAGGAGAATTGGTGACCAAGGGGCGTAGATTCCCGATGTAAATGGATACTAATTTGGCACCTAATACGATGAGGAGTGCTATAAACCCGATGACAAACATGACACTACCCCATAATCCGAAGAAATGCATCGGCTTTTTCCCGAATTTGGAAGTAAACCACAAGGTTATCAGATCTAAATAACCGTTGACAAATCGATCGAGTCCGAACTTGGTCGTTCCGTATTTCCGTGCTTGGTGCTGTACGACTTTTTCACCGATTTTATTAAAACCGGCAATCTTAGCCAAATAAGGGATGTAACGATGCATGTCGTTATAGATCTCGATATTCTTGATGACAATATTTTTATACGCTTTTAATCCACAATTGAAATCGTGCAGGTTTTTAATCCCTGAAAATTTTCGTGCTGTGGCATTGAATAATTTGGTCGGGATCGTTTTCGAGAGCGGATCATAGCGCTTCTTTTTCCAGCCGGATACCAAATCATATCCCTCTTCGACGATCATACGGTAGAGTTCCGGTATTTCGTCCGGGCTATCCTGCAGGTCAGCATCCATCGTGATGACGACGTCTCCTTTCGCCCGCTGAAATCCGCAGTTCAATCCCGGCGATTTTCCATAATTGCGGCGAAATTTTATGGCTGTGACAATATCCGGCGCTTTTTGCTTTAATTGCATAATTACATCCCATGAATTGTCGGTACTTCCATCGTCTATAAAAATAATTTCGTGGCTGAAACGATGTACATGCATGACTCGCTCTATCCATTCGAACAGTTCGGGAAGCGATTCGGCTTCGTTATATAACGGTATGACTACTGATATATCCATGTTGTATTCTGATTTTCGTCTTCGTTAACTTATTGTCCGGTTCTCTTGCGCGATACCCAGGCGGCTACCGGTAGAGAAAATATGATTCCGTAAAATATATTGTTAAATATGCCTTGTATAGCCATTTTGATAGGCGTTAGGCTGATGCGCCTCACAGAATCGATGATTTTTTCATCGGCATTCATGCTTTTCAAAAGCGTAGTCGTCTGTCCGACTACATCTTCCAAATAATTGGCGGGCGCGATGTATCGAAAAAACACATAGTGCTCGATCGAAACAATCAGTGCGGCAAAAAAATAGAGCATGATCCCGAATTGCCAGGCATGAAAGAAAGAGATTTTCCCTCCGACAATTTTCCGATAACTGTTTGTCTGGTAACAGGCTATGAAAGGTACGGCAACCGAAAGAATCTCGTATGCGAAAAGCATGGGTGGACGTGCATTTCCGATGATGAAAAACAGATATTTGGCAACCCAATAGATCCCCATCATTAACCCGTAAGACATCGCGTAATGCAGTAATAAGGATTTATTTTCTTCCATGCAGATTTTTTTTATATTCAAGTTGCAAAATTAATCTTTTTATTTGAATAAAGGGGTTGTTTTATCCGGTTTAAATGAATTTGTTGTCTGTCTCCCCCCCCCCCCCGTCTTTTTTATGTATGATGATTCCGGTGGATCTTGATCTCGGTCTCTGATTGGGCTGTACATATTTTTGCATTTTTTGATTTTTTGTGCGAATATGTGTGATTTTTTATTAAAAACCCCCTATCTTTGCATGGTGGGTTTATGTGAAACCTGCGATCGAAAAAGTTTGTTTGTTGTACAAGATGAACAAACTTCGTGTTGCATAAAACTTATTTTAAATTTATTAAAGCAATTATGGATCGTACGATTCAAGTTATCCTGAAGCCTCTGCGACGATTTGCCATACAGAAGGCAAACGCAAGTGTACTATTATTTATGGCTACGATTCTGGCCATGTTTTTTGCAAATTCTCCGTGGGCGTCTATTTACCACGATATATTAGATTATCCGATTGATTTTCATATCGGAAAGTTTGCTCCGTTTGTTCATGACGGACACGCCATGTCTATGCTGGCATTTGTGAACGATGCTTTGATGGCCGTTTTCTTTTTCATGATCGGTTTGGAAATAAAGCAGGAGATCCTGATCGGAGAGTTAAGCTCTTTTCGCAAATCGATGCTTCCGGTTGTGGCCGCGTGCGGTGGAATGATTGTTCCGGTACTTTTTTATTTTGCCATTTGCCATTCGGGGCATGAAGCCCACGGTGCAGCTATTCCGATGGCGACGGACATTGCATTTGCGCTTGCTGTATTGGGGATGCTGGATAAACGGGTTCCTTTGAGTATGCGGATCTTTTTGACGGCCTTGGCAGTTGTGGACGATGTTGGCGGAATTATTGTGATTGCGCTGTTTTACAGTAGCCATATAGCCTACGAACCGCTGTTATTCTCGCTTGTTTTGTTATTTGTGCTGTATGTAGGAGGCAAAATGAAAGTGCATGCCAGCCTGTTCTACTATTCGATCGGTTTTTTCGTATGGTTGCTGTTCCTCCAGTCGGGTATCCATCCGACGATAGCGGGAGTTTTGGTTGCTTTTACGGTACCTGCACGTCCCGTTGTCAAATTGGATGATTTCACAAACGAAATGAATGGCTTTTTAGAAATGCTGGATTATACGGAGGTCCGGCATTCCAAACAGGCCGAAGTGCTTACCCCTATGCAGATTCAGGTGCTCAATAATATTCATTCGAGCACGCATAAGACCATCAGCCCGTTGCAAGGAATTACCGATCGGCTGCATCCGTTAGTAAACTATTTTATCTTGCCGCTTTTTGCTTTTGTGAATGCCGGCGTAACTTTTGGAGATATCTCCTTATCTGCCTTGCCGGGTGTTCCTTTAGCCGTTTTCTTGGGACTTGTAGCCGGAAAATCGTTGGGTATCTTCTTGTTTACATATCTGTTTATCCGTTTACGAATTGCTGTTATGCCCACAGGCGTATGTGCCAAGAGCCTCTTTGGTGTCGCTATGTTGGGAGGTATCGGATTTACGGTGGCTCTTTTTATTGCGAACCTGTCGTTTACCGGCATTCCGGACGTAGGAGATGATTTGTTGAATCAAGCGAAGTTAGGTATATTTGCCGGATCTTTTATTTCCGGTCTTTTGGGATATCTGATCCTCAAGAAAGTATTACCTAAGGTCGATTGAAAAATATGCAGCAGAGCAAGGAATAATCTCCCCAAAAGTATATAATCGGACTATATACTTTTGGGGAGATTGTACTTTTTGTCAATACGGTGTCACAATTGCGACATCGGGAGCATTTTTACTTCTTTGGAATTTTTGTAGATAATTTTTCCAAAAAGTAAACCAATGAAAAACCGATGATCATTAATGCTAACGCCTCGATGATATAGGCATCAGGCATACAATTCCGTTCGATTAAAGGCTTGACAATCCCATGGCTGTCGGTGTAGGTTTCGATCGTTTCTTTCCAGGGCCATACCTTGTTGAGCGATCCTAACATGAAGCCGGCTAAGACCGAAATGGTAATGTCGTGGAATCGATGCAGCGCGAAAGACAAGACCCTCGAAAAAGAAGTGATACCGATGGCTGCTCCGGCAATGAAGACAGCCATTACCGGAATATTGAAATTTTTGACAGCCTCCATGATATAGAAATATTTGCCGAGCAAAACCAGAATGAAACTTCCGGAAATACCGGGGAGAATCATTGCGCAGATGGCAATCATTCCGCAAAGGAATATGAATAGCAGGTGGGTCGGGGTTTCTGCCGGGGTAGCCATCGTAATGTAGAAAGCCGATAATGTTCCGACAATAAAACTCAAGATGGTTTTCCAATCCCATTTTCGTATATCTTTAGCCACAAACCAGGTTGAAGCCAGCACTAATCCGAAAAAGAAAGCCCATACCAAAACCGGATGGTCGGTTAATAACCACGTAATGAGTTTGGCTAAAGAGAAAATACTGATTGCGATCCCTATGACGATTGACAGCAGGAAATTACCGTTGATCGCTTTCCAGAAAGCATTTAACTTACCGGAGAAAAAGAGTTTCAGGCTTTTCCCGTTAATACATTTGATTGAATCGATCAATTCTTCATAAATACCTACGATAAAGGCGATAGTGCCTCCTGAAACTCCCGGAACGACATCGGCGGCTCCCATCCCGATTCCTTTCAAGATCAGGAAACCGTAGTCTTTTAGTTTTCTATCCATTTTAATTGTTATTGTCTTTGTTTTTTAGAAATTCTTTCACCAAATCCCGGGCGACGATCGAGCCGTCTTTTACAAGGGGAAATGATTTTTCTGCCGAAATGTTGAAATCCATTGTGAAAATGTAAAAATCTTGGACCTGTAATTTGCTAACATACTCATTAAAATGCAACAAGTCTCCCATTTCTAAATAGATCAATGCCATGTAAAGGTTAATGAATGGTATGTCCGGATGCGTATTCCATACTTTCTTGTAACAGATAAGTGCATTTGTGAGATCTCCTTCCATTTGCAGGATAAAAGCCTTTTTATACAGATGCTCGATAGGGTCTCTCATGTCTTCTATCAAAGGCTTTCTCATAACCAAGAAAGGCGGAAATTCGCTGTCATGCGGAAACAATCGAGGATCTTGAAAGAGTACACGTTGTTCTTCACCTGATTTTCCGGTTGCTGTGCAGCAATGGAAGTAATAAAGATAGGTCTCCGCCTGTTCAAATTTTCCATGTTTGATCAGCAGATTATGCAAAAGATGGTAAGCTTTTGCATAATCTGCTAAATGGATGTGGCATTCTGCAATAAACGGAATGATATGTATCTCTTTTTCAGAATTATCTTTCAGAATCTCCTGATAGAGTTCGATCGCTTCATTATATTTTCCTATCTGCGATAGATTTTGGGCTTTCAATTCTTTGATTTCCTCTTGTAAATCTTTTTTGTCGTCGGTTTCACAAGTAAGAGCAAAATCGAATGCCTCTACCGCTTTTTCATGCTCATGTTGTACCGAATAGAGATGCCCGAGATTGTACCATGATTCGAACGAGTAGGGATCTCTGTCTATTAGTTCGTTACACTTTTCGATGGCTTTGTCTATATCCCCTTCCAACTCTAATACGTGACAGAGTTCCTCTTTCAGATAATTGTTTTGAGGAAACATACGCAGTCCCCATTTAATAAAATCATGCGCCTCTTTATACATGCCGAAATCACTCAGCGCTTCGACAAGATCCTCGATCAGGTATTCTAGCTCTTCATTCTTTTCGGCAGCCAGACGGTCGATCAATGCATGGACCTGATCGAATTGTTGCAACATGCAATAGCTTTGCAGGCGAAGCAAAAGTAGATCTGGATCGCCAGTGTTGCCGATAGCGTCGAGTAACGCCAGTGTCTCGTTATATTTCTCTTTAAGAAATAGCGAGTGGCATTTTCGGGTTTTCAAAACGATGCTTTCCGGATGGAGCCGTAACCCGAGATCCAGAATCTCATCATAATAAGTGTAGTCTTCTATTGTTTCAAGTTCTTCCAAAGCTTCGTCTATCTCATCTGCATCGAAATACATATCCTTGCCGATATTCCTATAGGAGATGTATCGTTGTATGAAGTGTGCTAACTCGCTTTTTTTCATTTATTCCTGTTTGTTGTTGATTTTACTCCAGGTATCTTTTAATGATACCGTACGATTGAAAATCAGATGATTGCTTGTGGAATCTTTGTCGACATTGAAATAACCGATACGCTGAAATTGCAGATAGTCGAGCGGACGAGCATCAGCTAAATATTTTTCGACAAAACAGTTCGTCAATATTTTTAGAGAATCCGGATTGATGATCTCTTTCATGGCCTCTAATGCCGAACAGTTTTTGGCTTCGCGGATAGCAGCTAATTCATCGCGCGGATTCTCCACTTTCCATAAGCGGTCGTAAAGGCGTACTTCGGCAGGCAGGCAGTGTGCACAACTGAGCCAATGGAGCGTTCCTTTTACTTTGCGGTTGCTGTCGGGCATGCCGCTTTTGGTGTTCGGGTCGTATTCGCAATATACTTCCGTTATCGTTCCGTGTTCATCTTTTTTACATCCCGTACATTTAACGATATAGGCATTTTTAAGCCGTACTTCCTGTCCGGGGGTCATTCGGAAGAACTTTTTCGGAGCGTCTTCCATGAAATCGTCTCTTTCTATCCATAATTCCCGGCTGAATTCGATGGTGTGCGTGCCTGATTCCGGATCTTCCGGATTGTTTATCGCTTCCATCTCCTCGACCACTCCTTCCGGATAATTGGTAATGACGAGTTTTACCGGATCCAATACGGCGGAAACACGTGTTGCCCGACTGTTCAGATCCTCGCGGACAGCACTTTCTAACAAAGCAAATTCGTTTAATGCGTCATAAGTGGTGTAACCGATTTTATCGATGAATTTATGGATGGATTCCGGCGAGTAGCCCCGACGGCGAAATCCGCAAATCGTTGGCATGCGCGGGTCGTCCCAATCGTTGACAAGCCCTTCTTTTACCAGTGTAAGCAAATTACGTTTACTCATCAACGTGTAACTGAGATTCAATTTATTGAACTCCGTCTGGCGCGGCCGATTATCATTCAGATCTTTTCCCTCTTTCAGCCAATCGATAAACAAATCGTATAGCGGTCGGTGTACTACAAATTCGAGTGTGCAGAGTGAGTGAGTAACTCCTTCGAAAAAGTCGCTTTGGCCATGTGCGAAGTCATACATGGGATAGGCTTTCCATGTATCGCCAGTCCTGTGATGCGGCGTTTTGACAATACGGTAGATGATCGGATCGCGGAAATGCATATTGGGGTTGGCCATGTCAATTTTTGCCCGTAAAACCATAGATCCTTCTTCTAACTCTCCGCTGTTCATCTTATGGAATAACAATAAATTCTCTTCAACCGGCCTGTCTCGGAAAGGGCTGTTCGTTCCCGGTTGGGTAGGGGTACCCTTTTGGGCGGCAATCTGTTCCGAACTTTGTTCGTCGATATAGGCTTTTCCTTCTTTGATCAGTTGAACGGCAAAATCCCAAAGTTGTTGAAAATAATCGGAAGCATAATATACATTATTCCAATGATATCCGAGCCATTTTATATCTTCTTGGATGGCATCTACATATTCCAGGTCTTCTTTTACCGGATTAGTGTCGTCGAAACGCAAGTTGCAGACTCCTCCATAACGTTCGGCAATACCGAAGTCCAAACAGATGGCTTTGGCGTGTCCGATATGTAAATATCCGTTCGGTTCCGGCGGGAAACGAGTCTGTACGCGTTTTCCGTTTTTCCCCTCCGCCAGATCTTTTTCTACCATTGCTTCAATAAAATTCAGGCTTTTCCGGCATTCCTCTTCGTTTATTTTTATTTCGCTCATATCTTTATCTATAATTATCGACTTATACATCTTATTATAAGGTGACAAAGGTAATTATTTAATTTGAGAAAGTGTTGCCTAAAGACGAAATATGATGGTGAAAAGAATTGTTTGCCGCTTGCCTCCGGTTGGCTTATAGTTGAAAATCCGTTTTTCTATAACAGGCATTTGTGATCTCTTTCTGCATCTTTTAGCGTATTTCTCTTGACGATCGTTATTCTCTGTATTATTTTTGTATTTTTGCACTTTGTATAGTAAAAGCTCTTCGAGGAGAGCAATATTCGAAGATAAAGATCAAATTAAGAACGAAACAATATGGAAATCGCAAGTAAGTATAACCCTGCGGAGGTTGAAGGGAAATGGTATCAATACTGGTTGGATCATGGTTTTTTTAAATCGAAACCCGATGAAAGAGAACCGTATACGATCGTTATTCCTCCTCCTAATGTAACAGGTGTTCTGCACATGGGGCATATGCTGAACAATACGATTCAAGATATTTTGATCCGTCGCGCCCGGATGCTGGGAAAAAATGCCTGTTGGGTTCCAGGAACTGATCACGCATCGATCGCTACCGAAGCGAAAGTGGTGAATCGTCTGGCCCAACAAGGAATAAAAAAAACGGATTTGACTCGCGAAGCGTTTTTACAGCATGCCTGGGAATGGAAAGAAGAACATGGCGGTATCATTTTAAAGCAGTTGCGTAAATTGGGCGCCTCCTGTGATTGGGACCGTACGGCTTTTACCATGGATGAAGTTCGTTCGGATAGTGTTATCCGAGTATTTGTTGACCTCTATAATAAAGGGTTGATTTATAGAGGAGTACGTATGGTAAATTGGGATCCGAAAGCCTTGACGGCTCTCTCGGACGAAGAGGTCGTTTATAAGGAAGAGCACAGCAAACTTTATTACTTGCGATATAAAGTAGAAGGTGATCCGCAAGGACGGTATGCTGTTGTGGCAACAACGCGGCCGGAGACTATTATGGGGGATACGGCAATGTGTATCAATCCGAACGATCCGAAAAATGCTTGGTTGAAAGGGAAAAAGGTTATCGTGCCCTTGGTCGGCCGGGTTATTCCGGTGATCGAAGACGAATATGTAGATATCGAATTTGGTACAGGTTGTTTGAAAGTGACGCCGGCACACGACGTGAATGACTATATGCTGGGCGAAAAATACAATTTGCTTTCTATCGATATTTTCAATGATAATGGATCGATGAGCGAAGCTGCCGGACTGTATGTCGGGATGGATCGTTTTGATGTAAGAAAACAGATCGAAACCGATCTGGCGGAAGCTGGGCTTCTTGAAAAAGTGGAAGCGTATACGAACAAAGTCGGTTTTTCGGAACGTACCAATGTGCCGATTGAGCCGAAATTGTCGATGCAGTGGTTCTTGAAAATGGAGCATCTGGCACAGATAGCCCTACAACCGGTGCTGGACGATGAAATCCGGTTTTATCCTCCTAAATTCAAGAATACGTATCGGCATTGGATGGAAAATATTAAAGACTGGTGTATCAGTCGCCAATTGTGGTGGGGACATCGGATTCCGGCTTATTTTTTGCCTGAAGGAGGATTTGTTGTCGCTGAAACAGCTGAGAAAGCATTGGAAGCGGCACGTATAAAGAGTGGAAATCCGGCTTTGTCGGAGACTGATTTACGTCAGGACGAGGATGTGCTGGATACCTGGTTCTCTTCCTGGCTGTGGCCTGTTTCACTGTTCGACGGCATCAATCATCCGGACAATAGGGAAATAAACTATTACTATCCGACAAGCGATTTGGTTACGGGGCCGGATATTATTTTCTTTTGGGTCGCCCGTATGATTATGGCGGGTTATGAATACAGAGGAAAGATGCCGTTCAAAAACGTTTATTTTACAGGGATTGTCCGTGATAAATTAGGACGCAAGATGTCTAAATCGCTTGGAAACTCTCCGGATCCTTTAGCGTTGATCGAACAATACGGGGCTGATGGTGTACGCATGGGGTTGATGATGGCAGCTCCTGCCGGTAATGATATTCCATTTGATGAAGCATTGTGTGAACAAGGACGTAACTTCAATAATAAAATATGGAATGCCTTCCGTTTGGTGAAAGGATGGAATGTAGATCCGGAGGTCGTACAACCTGAAACGGCGGCAATCGCAGTCAAATGGTTCAAGATGCAGTTGGACAGGACAGTTGCCGAAGTGAACGATTCGTTTGATAAATTCCGCCTGAGTGAGGCAATGATGGCGGTTTACAAGTTGTTTTGGGATGAATTCTCCTCTTGGTACTTGGAAATGATCAAACCCGCTTATGGACAACCGGTCGACCGATCGACTTATGTGGCGACGCTCAACTTCTTCGATTCGCTGCTTCGGTTGCTCCATCCGTTTATGCCGTTCATTACTGAAGAGTTATGGCAGGCATTGGAACCTCGTCGGGAGGGAGATAGCTTGATGGTTGTCCGGATGCCTGAAATTGAGCCGACAGACGATGTTTATTTGGAACGCTTTGAAATAGCCAAAGAGATTATCGGAGGCGTACGTGCAATCCGTTTGCAGAAAAATATTCCGAATAAAGATCCTTTGGAGTTGCAGATATTGGGTGACCATGTGGACGAGTTGAATGCAGTGTTGGTGAAAATGTGTAATCTGTCCACCGTAAAGAAGGTGGAAGAAAAAGCGATGGGAGCTATCTCTTTCTTAGTGCGTACGACCGAATATGCTATTCCGTTGGGTAGCCGGATGGATGTACAGGAGGAATTAGCAAAATTACGTGGAGAATTAGCCTATCAGCAGGGGTTCTTAACTTCCGTATTGAAAAAACTCGATAATGAGAGTTTTGTAAGTAAGGCTCCGGCAAAAGTGATTGAAATCGAACGTAAAAAACAGGCGGATGCCGAAAGTAAAATCAAATCGCTTGAAGAGGCGATCGACTCGTTATTGAAATTAGCATAATTTAAAAAGAATATATCATGAAAGCATCGAGAAGAGATTTTTTCAAACAGAGTATAGCTGGAGCAGTTTTGTTAGGCTCGGCAGATATTGTTCGGGCCGCTACGCCCGATCCGGTTAAAGAGAAGGCAGCCAAGGCTGTCAATCCGTTTCGGTTGGGTATGGCCGGATATACATTTGTGAAGTTTGATTTGGAAACGACCTTGAAAACGTTGCAGCGTCTGGATATTCATTATTTGTGTATCAAAGATTTTCACCTGCCGTTAGACAGTAATGAGGAACAGATCAAGGCGTTCCATGAAAAATGCGCCTCTTATGGTGTGACGGGATATGCCGTCGGACCGATCTATATGAAGAGTGAAGCCGAGATAGATCGTGCTTTTGCATATGCTAAACGAGTGGGTGTCAAAACAATTGTGGGTGTTCCGAATTATGAATTGTTGCCGTATGTGGATAAAAAAGTCAAAGAGTATGACTTCAATTATGCCATTCACCTGCACGGGCCGGATATTAAAACGTATCCGGATGCAACGGATGTATGGGAACACACGAAGGATTTGGATCCGCGCATCGGAATGTGCCTTGATGTCGGACATGACCTGCGTAACGGCTGCGACCCCGTGGCTGACTTGAAGAAGTATCACACGCGTGTGTTTGACATGCATATCAAAGATGTGACGGAAGCTTCGAAAGCCGGGAGAGGTATTGAAATAGGACGTGGAAAGATTGATTTTCCGGCTTTGATCCGAATGATGCGAGAGGTCAACTATACGGGAGTCTGCAGTTTGGAGTATGAAAAAGATATGGCAGATCCTTTTTTAGGGATTGCCGAATCGATCGGTTATTTCAAAGCGGTTTCCGATCAGTTGTAAATTGAAACAATGAAAAAGAAAAACCTGTTATTCGGGACATTGGTCGCATGCTTGTTTATGGCTTGTAGTCCGATCCAATATGTAGGCATACAGGTCTATAACCCGTCAGAAGTCTCTTTTCCGGCACATGCGAAAAAGATCTTGCTGGTGGATAATGCAGTTGTCCAACCCGAACGCTCCGGCTATACATACTCTTTGCTGGGAATACGTCAGGATACGGCTCGGGCATACGCTGACAGTGCCTGTATGGATGCTTGCCGGTCCTTGGGGGAGGCATTGGCAGATGCCTCTTTCTTTGAAGATGTCTTGCTTTACAATCGGCCGTTTCGTGAGGACGGTAATTTTTTGGAAGACACACCGCTGACACAGGATGAGGTGAAAAAGCTATGTGCGGAAACAGGTGCAGATGCCGTACTTTCGTTTGACCGGTTGTTATTCCGTATGGATAAGGAGGTCGTACGGATGGCAGGCGGTCTTTTTGGTGGAGACATAGCGGTCAGAATCGTAGGAACGGTGCGTGGTTATTTGCCGGAAATGAATAAGCCGCTGGCCACCGTATTGCTGCAAGATAGTCTCTTTTGGGAGGAGGTTGCCGAGACACCGCTTTTGCTGCATACTTATCTTCCGAATCCTTCGGAGGCATTGCGTGCAGCTGGGAATTATATCGGAACGCAAGCTGCACCTTGTTTTGTTCCGCATTGGACTGATGATTCCCGTTGGCTTTTCAAAAGACAACAAAGTCGTTGGAAGGAAGCGGTCGCCTATGTGATGGCGGAAAAATGGCATGAATCCATTCCGCTGTGGCGTGTTCTTTATGAGCGCTCTTCCCGACAGGAAGAAAAGGCAGAAGTAGCTTCCAATTTGGCTCTTGCGTATGAAATGGAGACGGATTTGAAAGAGGCGCTTTTTTGGGCGGAAAAATCGCATCAGCTATTTTTGGAAAAGAAAGGAATGGAAAATCAATACGTGAAATTGCAAGCTCTTTATGTAGAAGCCTTGAAAAAACGTATCTTATCCGATCGTAAGTTAATTCAACAATTAGAAATCAAATAAGGTATTATTTCTGATTTATTGTTATTTTTGGGATCTATTTCAAAAGAGGAAAAGGAGAGTAATGATATGAATAATATAAAAACACAGGCGATTGTCGAATCGGTGTTTAGTTCGGCTATTCATAAATTGGATATGCAAGAGTCCGGTAACTGTTACCACGATCTGTATGTACAAGTCGATATGGAAAGCGGAGAGATCCTGATTTATGATGAAGAGGAACGGTTGCTGGAAAAAGTGGTCGTTTTTGACTGGGTGGATAAGTCGGAAAGCGATGAGGCATTCCGGTCGGAAGTGACTGCAACTTTGAAAGCGGCACTTTCGCTGCTGGTTTCTAAAAAAATGTTTGAAAAACCCTGTTTTATGCAGCCTTTTTCGGTAAGTCTGACAGGAGATGATTTTTCTGTTATAGAGGAACTGCTTTTTGTAGATGACGATAATTTGCGTATAGATGATCCGTTATTAAAAGATTTGGATGCAGATTTAGATAATTTTTTAACCCAACTTCTTTCGGATGTAAAATAAAATCTCTATATTTGCGCCCGCATTCAAGAGCTGAACGCTGCCGAAATAGCTCAGTTGGTAGAGCAATTCATTCGTAATGAATAGGTCGCCGGTTCGAGTCCGGCTTTCGGCTCAAAGAAAAATCCCTAGAAAACTGTGTCTTAGGGATTTTTTTTATTCCAAAAACTTCGTTCCGCTGGATAAAAAAGACAGTTTTGTCCAAAAATAGATAAAAACCTTTGTTTTTTCATCATGGCAGCAATAAATTCAACTGTAGGAAAAACCGTTAAGGAAGGTTTAACGAGCATGATCCGTATTGTAAATTCGTATATCCCTAAATCCCTAAATTCCTGTAAATTTTATTTTTAGGCAGACCAACATGAAGAAAGTAAAAACGATACCTATGCCGGATATATCGGAGCTAAAGACCGTTCGTCTTCGTGAAGATGGAGCCGCTGTTGTTATTTTAGATCAAACCCGGCTTCCCGGTCGAGAGATTTATTTGGAGCTTTCTACACCCGAAGCAATTTGGGAGGCGATTCGGGCCCTGAAAGTTCGTGGGGCGCCGGCTATTGGGATAACCGCTGCCTATGGTCTTTATGTTGCGTCTCTTCAGGTTTGCACGGACGATCTCGATCATTTTCGGGATGAAGTCCGGAAAATCAGTCGTTATTTGTCGACGGCACGTCCTACGGCGGTTAATCTGACAGCCGCTTTAAACCGTATGATTCGTGTGTTGGATACTTCTTGTATGGAATCCGTTTCTCTTTTACAGGCCTGTTTGCGTAAAGAAGCGGATGTGATTCGAGAAGAAGATGCTTTTTCTTGCCGGAAAATCGGGGCGTATGCACTTTCTTTGCTTCGCCCGGGAATGGGACTTCTTACCCACTGCAATGCCGGCCACCTGGCTGTGTCGGAATATGGGACGGCCTTGGCACCCGTTTATATGGGAGAAGAACGCGGATATCGTTTCAAGGTTTTTGCCGATGAAACACGACCTTTGTTGCAAGGAGCTCGCTTGACGGCTTATGAACTGAACCGGGCGGGGGTCGATGTCACGTTGATTTGTGACAATATGGTTTCTTCTGTTATGCAGAAAGGATGGGTGCAGGCTGTGCTTGTCGGTTGCGACCGGATAGCTTGCAACGGAGATGTGGCCAATAAGATCGGGACTTCGGGCGTGGCTGTATTGGCCCGATACTATGGCATTCCATTTTATGTGTTAGGACCTACCTCTACGATTGATCCTGATTGCGTGGATGGGAACTCGATCACGATTGAAGAACGTATGCCGACGGAGATAACTGAGCTTTGGTATAAAGAACGTATGGCTCCGGAAGGAATCAATGTTTATAATCCGGCCTTTGATGTGACTCCCTGTCATTTGATTTCTGCAATTGTAACGGAGCAAGGAGTTCATTATCCTCCCTTCCATTTCGGGAAAACAAATGATGACAGGACGGGGATGATGGTGGATATTCTGAAAAATAATGAATGAAAGTTTTGCTAATACCGAAACAATCAGTAATTTTGCTGCCCAATTTGTGGATATAACATATAAACAATATAACTGAATTAAATTATGATCGTAGTTCCATTAAAAGAAGGCGAGAACATTGAGAAAGCGCTGAAAAAATTTAAGAGAAAGTTTGAAAAAACAGGAGTGGTAAAAGAACTGAGGAATCGTCAGGCTTTTGAGAAGCCGTCTGTAACCAAAAGAAAACAGATGATGCACGCTGTTTATGTTCAGCACTTGCAGCAGATAGAAGAATAATAATCGGCAAAATTTGTCTGCCGGGCTTGTTTTTTTGAATTCTTATTCCTATATTCGTTGCATAAATGTTAACGTAACATGAATGTACGGATTCTTTCTTTTCTGGATTATCTTCGGTATGAGCGAAATTATTCTGCTTATACGGTTCAGAGCTATCGGAATGACTTGCTGCAATTCGAAGCTTTTGTAAAAGAAAAGGACGAAAACGTGTTTAATCCCGAAGTTGTCGATGCGGATTTGGTTAGGCTTTGGATTATCGCATTGTTGGATGCCCGTATGTCGCCCGTATCGGTTAATCGGAAATTAAGTTCTTTGAAATCTTTTTTTAAATTCCTTATGAAGCAAGGAGTATTGTCTTCTAATCCGTTACGTTTCGTGACGGGACCTAAGACCAAAAAACCGTTGCCTTATTTTGTGAAAGATCGAGATATGGAACGTTTATTGGATGGTGAAGATTTTGATTCTGATTTTGAGGGAATAAGGGATCGTCTGATTATTGAAATGCTGTATGATACAGGTATGCGACGTTCGGAAATTCTTGGTTTGCATGATGTTGATATCGATTATGAGTCTATGCAGATTAAAGTTACCGGCAAGCGTAATAAGCAGCGCCTGATCCCTTTTGCTGAAAGATTAAGGAACTTGATGTTGGCATATAAGGAGGTTCGCGACAGGGAGGTCGGTGTGGATGAAGGGTGGTTTTTGGTGCGCCGGAAAGGCGGCCCGCTTACGAGTACAATGCTTTATACCATTGTGAAGCGGAAGCTCTCCGAAATTCCTACACTGGGGAAATGCAGCCCTCATGTTTTGCGGCACTCGTTTGCAACAAGTATGTTGAACAACGGAGCGGAGTTGAACAGCGTGAAAGAGTTGCTCGGACACGGCAGTTTGGCTTCGACAAGCGTTTATACGCATACAACCTTTGAGGAATTAAAAAAAGTGTATCATGCTCATCCAAGAGCTCAAAAAGAAGGAGGTTAATTATGGACATTAGAATTCAATCAATCCATTTTGACGCAACAGCACATCTGGAGGCCTTTATTCAAAAAAAGGTAGCGAAATTGGAACAGTATTTTGACGGTATTTTGTTGGCAGAAGTCGTTTTGAAAGTTGTAAAACCGGAAACAGCCAATAATAAATCGGCCGCCATTCGATTGAAGATTAAGAATGCGGAATGTTTTGCAGAGAAAGTAAACGACACATTTGAAGAGTCAATTGACGAATGTGTGGAAGCTTTGGAGAAACAGTTGATCAAAATCAAGGAAAAAAATAGAGCCAAATAAAAAAAACAGCAGATTAATTTGGCGTAATAAGAAATAATGCCTAAATTTGCAGCCGTTTCGCCTTGATGACGAAACGGCTGTTTTCTGAAAGAATGCCTCTTTAGCTCAGTTGGCCAGAGCACGTGATTTGTAATCTCGGGGTCGTTGGTTCGAATCCGACAAGAGGCTCAAAAGATGGACGGAGGTCTGTTTTTATAGTAGTAATAAAAGGGCAGTTACCAGAGTGGCCAAATGGGGCTGACTGTAACTCAGCTGGCTTTCGCCTTCGGTGGTTCGAATCCATCACTGCCCACTTATTTGCAAAGAAAAAATGATTGGTGAATTTTATTTGAAAAGCAGATCTTATTCACCGATGATTTAATTGCGGAAGTAGCTCAGTCGATAGAGCATTAGCCTTCCAAGCTGAGGGTCGCGGGTTTGAGTCCCGTCTTCCGCTCTTGTATTTTGCCTAAATAGCTCAGCGGTAGAGCACTTCCTTGGTAAGGAAGAGGTCCCGAGTTCAAGTCTCGGTTTAGGCTCATTTTAATTTTAGATATGATCATTAATCAAATAAAGAACAATTAAGTTATGGCAAAAGAGAAATTCGACAGATCGAAACCACATGTGAACATTGGTACGATTGGTCACGTAGACCACGGTAAAACAACTTTGACTGCTGCAATTACTACAGTATTGGCAAAGAAAGGTCTTTCAGAATTGCGTTCGTTCGATTCTATCGATAACGCTCCTGAAGAAAAAGAAAGAGGTATTACGATCAATACTTCTCACGTAGAATACCAGACTGCAAATCGTCACTATGCTCACGTTGACTGTCCGGGTCACGCCGACTATGTAAAGAACATGGTTACAGGTGCCGCTCAGATGGATGGAGCTATCATCGTTGTTGCTGCAACAGACGGTCCGATGCCTCAGACTCGCGAACATATCTTGTTGGCTCGTCAGGTAAACGTACCGAGATTGGTTGTTTTTATGAACAAATGTGATATGGTTGATGACGAAGAGATGTTGGAACTCGTTGAAATGGAAATGCGCGAATTGTTGTCTTTCTATAATTTCGATGGTGACAATACTCCGGTTATCCGTGGTTCTGCTTTGGGTGCTCTGAATGGAGAACCTCAGTGGGAGGAAAAAGTAATGGAATTGATGGACGCTTGTGACACATGGATTCCGCTGCCTCCTCGTGAAGTTGACAAACCGTTCTTGATGCCGGTTGAAGACGTATTCTCCATTACGGGTCGTGGAACTGTTGCTACAGGTCGTATCGAAACCGGTATCATCAAAGTTGGTGAAGAAGTTCAGATCATTGGTTTAGGCGCAGACGGAAAGAAATCTGTTGTAACCGGTGTTGAAATGTTCCGTAAATTATTGGATCAGGGAGAAGCTGGTGATAACGTAGGTTTGTTGCTTCGTGGTATCGACAAAAACGAAATCAAACGTGGTATGGTTATCTGCCATCCGGGACAGGTTAAACCTCACTCTAAATTCAAAGCAGAGGTTTATATCTTGAAGAAAGAAGAAGGTGGCCGTCATACTCCGTTCCATAACAAATACCGTCCTCAGTTCTATATCCGTACATTGGACGTAACAGGTGAAATTACACTTCCGGAAAA